>NZ_LOYJ01000066.1:0-369848 GCF_001526245.1 Burkholderia sp. MSMB1498 | reverse complement strand
GACGCGCTCGCGCACGTCGGCCAGCACGGCCTTGAAGCTCGCGCCTTCTTCGCCGAGCCGGCGCTGCAGCGTGCGCTTGCTGATCGCAAGCGAGCGCGCGACGTCCTCGGCGGTCGCGAGGCCGCCGGGGATCAGTTCCAGCAGCGCTGCCCGGACCCGCTCGACGATGCCGGCTTCGATCGACAGCGCGGTCAGGCGCCGACGCAGGTCAGGCTCGAATACTTGCCACATCGCGTCGTTCGCCGTCACGAACGGGCGTCGCGCGTCGCACAGCGCAAAGCTCACGGATGGCGCCGCGCCATAGCGCGGCGTCGCGCCGAAAAAGCGTGCGTAGTCGTCGTGCGGCCGCAGTTGTCGCGGCAGCGTAATCGCGCTCGCAGGCACGCGCAAGCGGGTCGCGATCCGCGCCAGTTTCACGAAGAAGCCGAGTTCGGTCGCGAGCAGCGCGCCGGGGGGCGCGACGTCTTGCTCGACGAAGTCGATGGCGAGCGTGAGCGCGTCCGCCTCCAGTGCGACGCGCAGGCGCAACGGACCGATCAGAGGCTTGAACTGGCTGATGCGCCGTACCGCGACTTCGAGGTTCGGGCTGCACAGCGCCGCGAAGATCGGCGGATCGAACGTCTCGACCGATACGTAGTCGAGTATGCGCAGGGGCAGGGGCAGTGACGGCTCGCCGGCCATGTCTTCGAACGCCTGCCACAGGCGGAAATACTCGCGGGTCGACAGACCCGCGTCCGGCCGCGCGAACAGGTCGGGGGGCAACTGCGCGCGCCGCAGCAACTCGTCGACGGATAGATCCAGATCGGCCAGCAATATCCGCCAGCCCGGCGAGATCGCGAAGCGGTTCATCGCCGCAGCTGCCCGGTCTCGACGAGCTGCTGGAAGAAGTCGTTCATCGATTCGGCGAGGGGCCGGTAGCGGATGCCGAGCTCGTTGCGGCTGCGGCTATTGTCGCTGTGCCACGGCAAGCCGACGTTGCGGGCCACCATCCTGCGCGTGACGGCCCGGTTCGCGAGCGGGCCGGCCAGCCAAACGAGCCATTTGGGCAGCACGCGCCGGGGAATCGGGTAGTCGTCGCCATACCGTTCGAGCAGCGTCGCCGCCATCGCCGGCAGGCTGGTATCGTGGCCCGACACGAGGTAGCGGCCGCTCGCGCCCGGCAGGAACGCCGCGCGGACGTGCGCCTCGGCCACGTCGCGCACGTCAACCACGCCGATGCCAAGATCGGGCGCGCCGCTCTTCATCGTGCCGTCTCCCATCTGCCGCACGATCGCGAAGCTCTCGGACGTGCCTTTCGGGTTGATGCCCGGTCCGACGACGAGCGACGGATTGATCGTCACCAGATCCCAGCGCTGCTGCGCGCCCGCGATCTTCCACGCTTCGCGTTCGGCGACCGTCTTGGAATACGAATACGGCTGGTGCGTGAGCGACGAGCTTGTATTCCAGATCGCCTCGGTGAACATGCCGTTCGGCGTGGCGGCGAGATCGGCGTTGTCGCCGTAGATGGCCGCGCAGCTGCTCGTCAGCACGACGCGCCGGACCGACGGCGTGCGGTTCACCGTGTCGAGCACGTTGCGCGTGCCGAGCAGCGCGGGATCGATCAGTTCCTTCTGCGGATCTCGCACGTCGACCTTGAACGGGGATGCGGTATGGAACACGATCCCGCAGCCGGCCATTGCCTGCGCATACGAGCCGGGTTCGAGCAGATCGGCGCGGAAGTAGCGGATCGCGCCGGGCGCGCGGGCCGCGATCCGCTCCAGATGCCTGAGCTTGTCGCGGTCGGCAGGATCGCGCACAGCCGCGTGAACCGTGAAGCCCGCGTCGAGCAGCCGTTTCACGAGCCAGCCCGCGACGTAGCCGGTTGCGCCGGTCACCATGACCGGGGTGTCGGTGTTGATGTCCATCGTCGTCGATTCCACTTCACATGATGTTCGACATGATGCCGGCTTTCACGCGCGCCGTAACTCGCCAAGCGCGCCAATCGGCATGCGCGGCGCGCCATGGTGAGCGCACGCGCGGATCGTCTTGCGAGCGCTGTGGTGTCGTTCGTTGTCTGCGAGAGACGGGGCTACTCCACATTCAATTTCCGCAGGCGCTTTCGAAACGTTGCCGAAGCGCTGTTCCACAGCCGCCAGCATGACGTCACGCACGACATCGCCGCTATGACCACCGGTCGTCGCCGCCTAACTCATGGCCTCACGGTCGCAGCAATCGAGCGCGAAGGTCACGCGCAGCGGCTCGCCATTGTCACAGCGAAACTCGAAGCCGTCAGAACACCATCGCTGGTTGCTCCTCGGTACAGCCACTTTGCCGTCGTGTCGGCGCTCGATGTGCGGCCGCGCAGGCCTGTGCAGCAGCAAGTCGTGCACGCGCATCACGCGATACACACGTTTGGCGTTGACCGGGGCCTCGCATCGGGACTCCCGCTCGCTTCGCAACAGGCCCCATATGCGCCGATAGCCGTAGCTTGGCAAGTCGGCAACAAGCAATCGAATTGCGTCGACAAGGCTTGCGTCGTCCGACTTGCGAGCGCGTCGTCCGTCTCGCCAATCAGCTGGTCGCGCGAGCTTTGCCGCCACATTCGAGCGCGCTACACCGAGAACATCGCAAACCCGCTTCACTGCGTGTCCTCCGGCAATGAGGGTGAGCGCGCAATCCATTTTCGCGACTTCATCACCTCCACGGCCTCCCGGAGAATCTCGTTTTCCATGGTCTTTATATGGACGCCTCCGGCTTGCCAAGGTTTGTTGCTCTGTCGAACAGATACAGGCTGCGGTTTTATATCCGGCCCATGCAGGTCGAAGCCCGCTGGCCCCAATGGAATCCGCTGACTCATGCCTCATTTTTGCCACGGACCGTGATGTCGTGTCAGGAGCAAGTCCCTCATTGTGCGCGAGGGCAAGAAATTCGAGAAACTATCAGCGTATCTTGAGGCCGTGCAAGCAAAGCCGTCTGTCCAGTGGCGCAGAGCTTACAAATTTGCGAAGTAGGGCAGGTAGGTTGGACGCGGGCCGTGACGTGAACAAAGGGCTTCAGATACCGCTACAATAGTGGCATGCAGAAATTGGGGAACGATATGCTCACTGTTGCATTGCCCGTCGAATTGGAAGCCGCCATCGTAACGGCGGCACACCGGTCAGGCCAGTCCGTTGACGAATATGTGGCCACGGTTTGCGCCGATGCTTTGTCGCTCGAAATGGATCGGGCGCGACTCGATTCGTATCTTTCAGGTACGCCGGCGGTGCAACATGACCGTGTTCGCGCGTGGCTGACTGAACTTGCTTCGGGAAATCGTACCGAATGCCCGCGCTGATCTGGCATCCAGATGCGCTGGAAGACGTTGCACGACTGTACGATTTTCTCGTGATGAACAGCCCGGCGGCTGCACGCCGTGCGGCTCAGATCATTGTGGACGCTGCCGATTTGATCGCCGAAAACCCCGGCATCGGTGCACCTCGGGCGGAATTTCGCGAATGGGCGGCCAGATTCGGCCGTAGTTCCTACGTTATCAGGTATGCCGTACTGGATGGCGACGAGGTGCTCGTGACCCGGGTATGGCATAGCCGCGAGTATCGTTAAGTATCAGCAGGGAACCTGTCAGGCTTGCTAGTTTGTCAAATGTATGACAATTTGGTAGCTTGCGCCCGACCGACAAGCGGGGGTTCTCTTGCCGATTTCTTGCACGTTTGCACTTAATAATCAGAAATTCTCGACGCTTCAGTGCCCGGGCGTTGGTGCTTTTCCTGCATTTTCGGGAACGAGCGAGGGGCGAGATAATCCGGCGGCAATTGCCAAAAAGGATGTCGGTCCGTTGCCGCCTGGACGCTATTACATCGTCGATAGAGAGTCGGGTGGGCGTTTGGGCAGCATACGCGATTTCGTTTTGGAGCACTTCTACGAAACCGATCGGACGACTTGGTTTGCGCTGTATCGTGCGGACGGCCAAATTGACGATTGGACCTTCATCAACGGCGTGAGGCGAGGGAGCTTCCGCCTTCATCCGAACGGGCCTAGGGGCTTGAGTGAAGGCTGTGTCACTCTGGTGAATCTGCAGGACTTCGTGAAGCTGCGAGCCGCCCTCAAGGCAACGCCCATGATCAGCGTGCCCGGTTTCGCCGGTCGTGCATACGGTACGGTCGATGTTCGATGAAAGCGTCTCGAATCGTGTTTAACGTGGTGGCGACGCTGGCGGTTACGCTGGCGCTCGCCAAGGTGGCCGGGTCGATCCAGTTCGCGCCATGGGCTACAAATGCCTTGGTTCGTTTTGCGGGGCTCTTCGGTGCGTACGGCGACGAGGGCGTCGAGGATGTTTATCTGGCCTCGTCGTTCCTGGCGTCGCTGATTGTGGCGGTTGCGGTTGTATGTGGCGCGAATCGGCTGTTCCGGCGTCCGAGTGGTGGAAATTGAAGATGCAGCTTGAATTGCTGGAACGGCCGTATCTGTCGGCCCAAGAACTGGCCGATGTGGCTCGGGATATCAGGAATCTCTACTGGGTGATCCGCAACACTCGGCGCGGAATCCATGACGCGAAGCGACGGCGCGTGTATTACAAGATTGCCGAGCATAAAAAACGCCTGCTCATGGCAGGCGTGTCGAAGGAAATGATTTTGGGCTTGCTACGCTGTTGCCGGGCGCGCGATTGTCAGGGACCGGGCTGCTTTGATTGCCCGAATCGTCGCGGTCAGTCTACGTGCAAAAATTGACATAATATCAATTATCAACAATATTGCTGTAGTAGCTTTATAGAAACGTCGCGTTCTAGCCATTTAGAAATGCCGTGCTTTGGACCTCGATACGCTCGCCGGTTCCCCACGACGGAGCCACCTATCAGCGAGCCCGAGGCGCAGCTCGACGGCCGCAAGCTCTGCTGCTCGCGTGGCAAGGTTGTCGGCGGTTCGGGCTCGATCAACGCCCGAACGAACGCTGCCGATCTGAGAGCGGCTGCGCGGATCGACTACGTGCTCGACGACGCCTGCGCTGTCGAACTGGTGCGCATTGCCGCGTGCTGGACGCGAGCATGAGAACGCGCCGCCCATCCAGGTAGCGTTCGCGGAAGATCGCCCTCTGCCGACGCTGGGCGATTTGAAGGCGACGGTCTCGTCAAACTGTGCCCGGAACTTGAGAGCCGAATTTCAATCCCCGCCCCCCCAAGAGAATCCATCAGTTGCCCTCCGTGTCGAGCATCCCTTCCTTGAAGGCAAGCCGCATGAGACCAGTGATATCGCTGACGCCGAGCTTGCGCATCAGGCGCAGGCGATACGTCTCCACAGTCTTGACCGACAGGTGCAACGACTCCGCGATGCTGGCGCTCGTGCGGCCCCGAACCACCAAATTGAGCACCTGACGCTCGCGCAGCGAGAGCGCCACCGCAGGCTCCGGCGCCGCCGCCGACGAGAGCGCCTTCGCCGCGGCGGAGGCGATCTGGGCGCTCCAGTAGTGGCGGCCCGCAACCACGTTGCGCAGCGCCTCGATGACCTCGCCACCCTTTGATCCCTTGAGTACGTAGCCCATCGCGCCCATCCTCACGGCGTCGAGCACCTGGCGCGGCTGCGAGAGCATGCTCAGCACCAGCACGCGCGACGGCAGCTTGCGGCGGTGCATCTCGCCGAGCAGTTCGAGGCCGGAATGCTCGCCGAGCGACAGGTCGAGCAGTACCACGTCGGGCGGCGCGCGCATGATGTCTCGAAGCACTGCCTGCGGAATCCAGCCCTCGCCCACGACCCGGTATCCGGCAGGTTCGAGCAGCGCGCGCAGTCCGTCTCTCAGCACAGCGTGATCGTCGACCAGATAGATGGTCTGGTTCATGGCGCGTACCTCAACTCGATCGTCGTGCCGCGCCGTCCGGCGCTAGAGCTCACGACAAGTTGCGCACCGATTCCCAGCGCGCGCTCGCGCATGCCCACCAGCCCGAGATGGCCGGGCTTGTGCGCACGTTCGGCGGGCCCGAGGCCGCGGCCGTCGTCGTGCACGCTCAGGACCAGCCCGGGCATGCCCCGTGCATCCAGCCTGACCGCGACATGGCCGCCGCGCGAATGCAGCAGCGCATTGGCAATGGCCTCGCGCGCCACCATGAAGACCGCATATTCGACATCGGGTGCCCAGCGGCGCTCGGCGAGTTCGTCGGCGGCATCGAGCGTCACGCGCACTTCCGGATGCTTTGCCGCCTGCGCCTGCACTTCGTTGTCGAGCGCTACCGCAAGGCCCTGCTCTTGCAATAGCGCCGGCCGCAATTCAACCAGCACTTCGCGCACTTCGCGCATGCCGCGATCGATGAGCGACGAGATCTGCGACCAGCCGTTCTGCACGATAGCGTCGTCGCTCGCGGGCAGACGCGCGCGCACGGCGTCGACGAAGATGCGCAGCGAGGTGAGCGTCTGGCCGAATTGGTCGTGCAGCAATTGCGCGAGACGGCGGTTGGTCTTCTGCTCGGCGTCCATCAGGTCGCGCGTCAACGCGGACAATTGCTCACGATAGCGCTCGACAGCCTGCTCGGACTCGACGCGCTCGGTGACGTCTCGTGCAACGAGCGTGATGAAGCTCCGGCCTTCGACGCTCGTGCGCGTCGCGGAGACTTCGAGGTGCTGCATGCGCCCGTCGTGACCTACGCCCGACAAGGTTCGCCTCGCATCGACAAGCGATCGCAGGCCGTCGCCGCGCGGCAGGATGTCGGGCAGCGGACCGTCCTTCAACTGGGCGGCGCTGCGGCCGAAGACACGTTCGGCCGCAGGGTTGCAGAGGATGACGCGGTCGGCGTCGTCAATGCCGAGAATGACGTCGCTTGCCGCCGACACGATCGCCGAAAGCAGCGCTTCGCTCTCGCGCACCTGCTGTTCGGCGCGCCGGCGTTCGCTCAGGTCGCGCGCCACCATCACGAGCGCGTAGACGACATCGTCGTCGTCACGCTGCGGGTAGAGCCGCAAGTGGCCCCAGAACCGCGTCTCGCGCGTACGTCCGAGCCAGCCTTCGTATTCGGTGCGGTCTCCGTCACGGGCGCGGGCGAGCAGCGATGCGCTCACGCCGCACTCGGCGCCATCCGACGAAAACAGCATCTCGAACGGTAAGCCCAGCGCCTCTTTCGCATGGGAATCGAACAGTGCGGCGGCGTTGCGGTTCCAACTCAGTATGCGGCCCTGGGGCGAGAGCTGGACCATCGCGATATCGACCGCCGCATCGATCAGCAATTCGGCCTGATGCTTGGCGGCGCGCACCGCCTCGCTCAGTTCGCTATGCGTGCCGAGATAGCCGATGAAGCAGTCGCCGTCGAAGAGCGGCGTCGTGTGCCACTGGACCCAGGAAAGGCGCCCGTCGCGCCGCACGTGCACGGCGCGGCCATGCAGCGCAACGCGCTCTTCGCGCATGCGGCGCAGAATTTCTCCGATGACGGTGCGCTGACTCTCCGGAATCCAGAGGCCGATCGGCGACTGACCGGCAAAATCGGACGAGGGGTAACCCGTCATCACCTCACTTGCGAGGTTCTGATAGACGATGCGGAACTGATCGTCATAGAGCACGAGGCCAAGCGGCATATCGCGCAGGAAACGCCATGCGCGGCCACTGTTGGCGACCGCGAGCGCCGCCGCGCGCGCCTCGCCGACACGATCGAGGCCGTCTTCCTCGACCTGCCGATACCACAGTTTGGTCGTGCCCCACGGCTCGGCATTCGCGGACGAGGTTTTCGAACTGGCGGGATCGGCCACCGGGGCCGCTGTTTGACGGGTTGCCACGCGCTGCGGTCCTTCACGTTAGGGTCTCGATGAGGGCCGTTCGAGCATAGCCGATTCCACTTCGCATAGGGTAATCGAGCAGCGCGATGTCCGACTTCCCTTACAACGCCCTCACCCGGCGGCTTCTAGAATGCGCTCGTCAGTGAACGCAATCCGTCCGTGGGCGGGTTACACGCTGTCTTCGATAATCGAACGCCGACTGGAGGAACCACGATGGACAACACGCTGCACGAGGCCGCCGGCCTGGTATCGCGCATGACGATCGAGGAGCGAGCGCGGCTCCTCTCCGGCGACGGCTGGTGGCGAACGCACGCCGTCGAGCGCCTCGGGCTGCCCGCGATCACCTGTTCGGACGGGCCGCACGGTCTGCGCAGACTGCAGGGCCTTTTCGGCGACAGCGTGCCGGCCACCTGTTTTCCGACCGCGACCGCGCTGGCCGCGACCTGGAATACCGGCCTGATCCGTGAGGTCGGCGCGGCGCTCGGACGCGAGGCGCAGGCAGCCGATGTGCAGATCCTGCTCGGCCCCGGCGTCAACATCAAACGCTCGCCGCTCGGCGGCCGCAACTTCGAATACTTCTCGGAAGACCCGTTGCTGTCGGGCCGCATGGCAGTCGCGTACATCGATGGCGTGCAGGGCGAAGGCGTCGGCACGTCGCTCAAGCACTTCGCGGTGAACAGCCAGGAAACGCAACGCATGGCGACAAGCTCCGACATCGACGAACGGACGCTGCGCGAGACGTACCTGCAGGCCTTCGAGATCGCGGTGCGCGAGGCGCAGCCGTGGTCCGTGATGAGCGCTTATAACCCGGTCAACGGCGTTTATGCATCGGAGCATCGCGAATTGCTGACGGATATCTTGCGCGACGAGTGGGGCTTCGAAGGCTTCGTCGTGTCGGACTGGGGCGGAATCAACGACCGCGCGAGCAGCGTGGCGGCAGGCACGAACCTGGAGATGCCGGGCAGCGGCGATTACAACCGCAACCGGATCATCGCGGCCGTGCGTGACGGACGCTTGTCGAACGAGACGCTCGAGCGCGCCGCGACCGAACTCGTGGCCGTGGCGCTGAAGGCGACCGCCGCGAAGAAGCCCGCCTTCGCCTTCGACGCCGACGCGCATCACGCCCTCGCTCGGCAAGTCGGCGGCGAGTCGATCGTGCTGTTGAAGAACGAAGATGGCGTGTTGCCGCTGCGCGCCCGCCAGAAAGTCGCGCTGATCGGCGATTTTGCGAAGGCGCCGCGGTATCAGGGCGCGGGTAGTTCGCAGGTCAACCCGATCCGCGTGACGAACGCCTTCGACGAGTTCGCCACCTTGCTCGGCGCGGACAGACTGTTGCACGCGGCAGGCTGCGACGCCGAGGGCGACACCGACGACGCGCTGCTCGCCGACGCGGTGAACAAAGCCGCGTCGGCGGACGTGGCGATCGTCTTCGTCGGCTTGCCCGATAGTTACGAATCGGAAGGCTTTGACCGCCGCTCGATCGACATGCCGCCCGGCCACGTGCGACTGATCGAAGCCGTAGCGATAGCGCAGCCGAACATCGTGGTCGTGCTGCTGAACGGTTCCGCCGTCGCAATGCCGTGGATCGACGGCGTCAAGGGCGTGGTCGAGGGCTGGCTCGGCGGGCAAGCCGGCGGCGGCGCGCTGGCGGACGTGCTCACGGGACGCGTCAATCCGTCGGGCAAGCTCAGCGAGACCTTTCCGGTTTGCATCGAGCAGACGCCGGCCTTTCCGGCCTTCCCGAGCCATTGCGGCCATGCGCTTTATGGAGAGGGGCTCTTCGTTGGCTACCGGCACTACGACATTCGGGATATCGAACCGCTGTTCCCGTTCGGCTTCGGCCTGAGCTATACGGAGTTTGCGTATACCCGCATCGAAAGCGGCACGGCCGCCTTCGATGCCGATGCAGGCGGCTCGATCACCGTCGATGTGACGGTCAGGAACGTCGGCGCTGTTGCGGGGCAAGAGGTCGTGCAGCTCTATGTGCACGAGCGCGCACCCGCGCACCCGGGGCCTGTCAACGAACTGCGCGCGTTCGACAAGGTCATGCTCGCGCCCGGCGAGGAAAGGACGCTGCGCTTCGCGCTCGGCCGCCGCGACTTCGCGCACTACGATCCGCAAGCGCAAGCATGGTCGGTGAACCCGGGCGAGTTCGATGTGCGCGTGGGAGGATCGTCACGCGATCTGCCGCTGCAGGCGACCCTCCACGTGCGGGCGCGCCCGTTGGCGAGGACGCTCACGCGGCAGTCGCTGGTGCAGGATTTCAGCCGGATGCCGGCGGTGTACGAAGAATTCGCGCGCGCGCTCGGATTCGCCGAACTGGTCGAGCCGGCGCCCGAGGCATCGTCCGCCGACATGACGCGGGAGCAGATCACCGCGGCGCGCAAGGCGCGCATGGCGACCCGCGCGTTCGTCGACGAAATGCCCATCAACAAGGTGCCGGCGTTCTCGAAAGGGCGATTGAGCGAGGCTCGGCTCGACGAGATTTTGCGCATCGCGTCGGCGTAGCCCGAGATCGGCGATTTACACGTTTTGATTTTTCGACGCACTCTGGCGGCGTCAGGGAAGCGTTCCTTTTTCGATCAGGTGTCTGGGGGAGATAAGAATGAAAGTCGGCAAATTCATGGGCGGCCTGTGCGCCGCAGGCCTCTTGTCTGGCGCAGCGGCATCGGTGCAGGCCGCCGAAGCCGTGTCGGTGCTGCACTGGTGGACGTCGGGCGGCGAATCGAAGGCCGTTGGCGTCCTCAAGAGCGACATGCAGAAGCAAGGCTACGCGTGGAAAGACTTCGCGGTCGCGGGCGGCGCGGGCGCCTCCGCGATGACCGTGCTCAAGACCCAGGTGATCTCGGGCAACGCGCCGGCGGCCGCGCAAATCAAAGGCCCGCTGATTCAGGAGTGGGCCGAGCAAGGCGTGCTCGCGCCGATCGATTCGGCCGCCGGAGACTGGAAGAAGAACCTTCCGCCGCAGATCGACAAGATCATCCGCGCCAACGGCCATTACGTCGCGGCGCCCTTCTCGGTGCATCGCGTGAATTGGCTGTACATCAACAAGGCCGCGCTCGACAAGGCAGGCGGTAAAGTGCCGACCACATGGCCGGAATTCTTCGCCGTGGCCGACAAGATGAAGGCCGCGGGCATCGTTCCGGTTGCGATGGGCGGCCAGCCGTGGCAGGACGTGACGCTGTGGGAAGGCGTGGTGCTCTCGCAGGGCGCGGACTTTTACAGGAAGGCGATCGTCGATCTTGATCCAAAGACGCTCACGTCCGACAAGATGGTCCAAGTATTCGACACGGTGCGCAGGATTCAATCGTACTTCGATCGCGGCCGCGCCAGCCGTGACTGGAATCTCGCGACGGCGATGGTCGTCAACGGCAAGGCCGGCATGCAGTTCATGGGCGACTGGGCGAAAGGCGAATTCGCCGGCGCGAACAAAAAGCCGGGCAGCGACTACATTTGCGCGGCGGTGCCGGGCACGGACAAGGCGTACACGTTCAACGTCGATGCGTTCGTGTTCTTCCAGCAGCCGGGCCAAAAGGAAGCGACGCCCGGCCAGCTCGCACTCGCGAAGACGATCATGTCTCCGGCGTTTCAGGAACAGTTCAGCCTGTACAAGGGCTCGATTCCGGTGCGGCTTGGCGCGCCGATGGCGAAATTCGACGACTGCGCCAGGAAGTCCTACGCGGACGAACAAACAGCGATCGCCGGCAACGGGTACGTGCCGTCGCTTTCGGGCAGCATGGCTCAATCGGATGCGATCGCCGGCGCAATCACCGACGTCGTCACCACGTTCATGAACTCGAACCAGGATTCGAAGCGCGCGGTTCAAGCGCTTGCGAAGGCTGCGAAGACGAAGTAAACGAGTGTCGGCGCCCCAGTTGCGATCTTGCTCGCGACTGGGCGTCGTCAGTGAAACCTTGAGATGCAAAGGGGACTGCTCGAGGCCTGTCGATGCGCGCCGGCGACGGCAAGGCGCCATGGCGCGCCACGTTTCGCTTGCTCGCCGGCGCGGCCGTCCGATTGTCCGGACTGCCGCGCCGATCCATGACACGTCCCGGCCGACGCGGCATCGATACGCTTTTGACCGTCGAGTCTTCCGCCTCGCGCGGCAGAGCGCCCGCGAAATTACCGCCCCCCGGCGTTTCGGCCGTTACGGTCGACATTTGCGAGGGCATCCGCGGGGCGCGATACGTCTCTATTCGCCATGCCGAACGGTTGGCCGAAGCCGGTATCGCGCTCTCGACGTCATCGTCGCCGCTCATTCGAATACGCTGACGTCGCAAAGCATGCGCCAATTGCGGCCAAGCGTGCGCACTTCCTGTCCCGATACGGTCAGCGTGCCGAACAGATGGATATCGCGGCTGGAACTGCCGATCATCAGATCGAACTCCCCGGGTTCCACGACGCGCTCGCCACGCTCGTCGGTAAAGTTGAGCATGTCGACCGGCAATCGGACCCGTACGATTCTGCGCCCGCCCGCCGGCACGAAAACGCGCTGGAATCCCTTGAGTTCGCGCACCGGGCGCACGACCGATGCAATACGGTCACGGACGTAAATCTGAGCGACGTCTGTTCCATCCCGCTGGCCGACGTTTTCTATCTCGAAGACAAACTCGAATACCCCGCTGGCCACATCGGCGTGGCTGTCGATCAAATCAAGCGCCCCGTAGCGAAACCGCGTATACCCCAAACCGAATCCAAACGGATAGCGCGAGCCGAAATGGTAGGCGACAGGCGTGCCTGCGCTCTTCAGTTTGTGGTTGTACACGTAGGGCACCGCGCCCGCGCTTTTGGGAATCGACAACGGCAGGCGGCCGCTAAAGTCGGCCGCGCCGGAAACCAGCTCGGCGATCGCATCCGCTCCGCCCTCACCCGGCGCAAAGGCGACGATATGTGCGGCCACCACCTCCTCCAGCCCTCCAAGGTTGTAGGGGCGTCCCCCCGTCTGCACGACGACCGTCGGCGTGCCGCTCGCGACGACGGCCTCGAGCAGCGTCTGCTGCACGCCCGGCAGTTCGAGGCTATCGGTATCCGAGCCCTCCCCAACGGTGCCGGACTGGAACAACCCTGCGAGGTCGCCGACAAACACGAACGCGACCGCCGCCGATCGTGCCGCGGCGACAGCGGAATCGATCTGTCGGAGGTCGCGGCTGATTGGAGCCTGCCGATTCTCATCGAGCGCGCGCGCCATATCCACGTCGCCTGGAAACACCGGCGTGCCCGCGCGCCGCTCCTGAATAATCTCGCACCCCTTCGCGTAGACGACGCGATCGGCGGCGAATCGTTCCCTGAAAGCCTGCAGCGGGGTTTTCACGGGCGATCGCGCATCCTTGCCGGTCGTGATCAGATGGACCGGGAAGCTATAGCCGGCGAGCAGCGCGAGAGGATCGTCGGCAGTCGGCCCAATGACCGCCACACGATGCTCCTGCGCTGCACGAACCGGCAAAGTGCCGTCGTTCTTCAGCAGGACGATGGATTCGAGCGCGGCTTGCCGCGCGAGCGCCGTGGCGTCGCCGCCGCTCACGTTCACGCCGTCGGGGTCCGCATAAGGGCGCTCAAAAAGCCCCAGCCGGAATTTTTCGGTCAACACTCGCGACACCGCGGCATCGATCGCCTCCAACTCGATATCGCCGCGTTCGATCGCGGTTTTCAAGTGCAACGCGCACTCGTGGCCGGGAAGTTCGACATCGAGCCCGGCATTGAACGCCAATGCCGCGGCTTTCGCCTCGTCTTGCGCGACGCCGTGATGGGTGAGGAGCAGATTGACCCCGGCATAATCGGCAACAACCAGTCCGTCGAATCCCCATCGACGGCGCAGCGTGCCTTCGATCAATGCCTGATCCGCATGACAGGGAATGCCGTCGATATCGTGATAAGCGGGCATGACGGACCCCGCGTCGGCCAGCTTGACCGCCATCTCGAACGGGAGCATGAAGATATCGTTGAATTCCCTCGGTCCGATGCGCACGGGGGCGTGATTGCGCCCGCCCTCGCTCGCCGAATGCCCGGCAAAGTGCTTGAGCGTGGCGAGCAGATCCCGTCGCTCGCCCTGCAGTCCCTTGACGTAATGACAAGCCAGCACGCCCACCAGATAGGGATCTTCGCCGAACGTCTCCTCCGTGCGTCCCCATCGCGGATCACGCGACACATCCAGCACCGGCGCGAGCCCCTGGTGGCAACCGATCGAACGCGCTTGCAGGCCGATTTCTCTGCCGACCGCCTCGATCAGCCCCGGGTTCCAGGTGGCGGCGTAGTTCAGCGGCGAGGGAAACAAGGTGGCGCCGTCGATCATGAGGCCGACCAGGCATTCCTCGTGAGACATTACCGGGATACCCAATCGGGTATCCTCGACCATCCGGCGTTGCAGTTCGTTGAGCGCCCGGACACCTTCGCGGGCGTCGACCGCATGGGTCCCGAGCGGCCGGGTGATCTGCCCGAGGCCGTGTGCGAGCAGCGTATCGACCGTAATGCCGGTCTGGCGCTGAGCAAAATCCGCGATTCGCCAGGTATGTTTCCCGTCGGATGACAGTTCCAGCCAACCGGCATGCAACTGGGCAATCTTTTCGTCCAGATGCATTCTTGCAAGCAGGTCGGCGACGCGCTCCCGGATTGGCGCATTCGGATTGCGATAAAGGGCGGAGTCTGTTGCGTGATCGATCGACATAAGAACTTTCAGGAGAATATTCAGGATCTGACGTGACGCGTCGCCCGCGCTCGCTCCGATTCAATTGCAGCAAGCAAGGCGAACCGCATTAAAGATCGCCAGGATTGATGTAGGCCGTTTTAATGGTGGTGTAGAACTCGCGCGCATAGGCGCCCTGCTCGCGCGGACCGTAGCTCGAGCCCTTGCGGCCGCCGAACGGCACGTGATAGTCGACTCCGGCGGTGGGCGTGTTGACCATCACCATCCCTGCCTGAGCGTGCCGCCGGAAGTGTGTCGAGTATGTCAGCGAGGTCGTGCAGATTCCCGCTGACAAACCGAATTCCGTATCGTTCGCGATCGCCAGGGCGTCTTGATAGTCGGCGGCCCTGATGATCGTCGCGACAGGGCCGAACACCTCTTCGCGATTGATCCGCATTGAATTGGTCGTGCCGGTGACGAGCGCGGGCGCCAGAAAATGCCCGTCCGTCAGGCAGGTCACGCGTTCTCCGCCGTGAATTTCCGCGCCCTCGCCGCGGGCGACATCGAGATACGCTTCGACCTGCCGTAGTTGAACGGCGTCCACGACCGGCCCGATCTGTGTGCCCGGCTGCCTCGCGTCCCCTACTTTCAACGCACGGACCCGTTCAGTCAGCCCTGCCACGAAGCGATCGTGAATGCCCGCGGTCACGATCAGGCGGCTCGATGCCGTGCAGCGCTGGCCGGCAGAAAAAAAAGCGCCGTTCAGGCTGGCCTCGATTGCGATATCGAGATCCGCATCGTCCAGAACGACCATGGGATTCTTTCCCCCCATCTCCAACTGGATGCGTTTTCCCGAGTCGAAACACGCTCTTCCGATATCGCGGCCGGTGGCGACCGAACCTGTGAAACTCACTGCGGCAACCAGCGGCGACTTCACGAGCGCCGCACCGACCACCGAGCCGGGCCCCATGACCAGGTTGACGACGCCGGGCGGCGCGCCCGCTTTCTCGATCATCCCGATCAGTTCCCACGCACTCGCGGGCGCCTGCGCCGCCGGCTTGAGGACAACGCAATTTCCGTAGGCGAGCGCCGGCGCAATCTTCCAGGCGGGTATCGCAATCGGAAAATTCCATGGCGTAATCAGGCCGATCACGCCCAGCGGCTCGCGCGTCACTTCAACCGTCAATCCGGCTCGAACGGAAGGCAAGACGTCGCCGTTGAGCCGGAGTGCCTCGCCCGCAAAGAACTTGAACACCTGAGCGGCGCGCGTCACTTCTCCGATCGCCTCGGCAAGCGTTTTCCCTTCTTCCCTGGCGAGCAGGTCGCCCAACTCGTCCTTGCGTTCGAGAATGGCGTTCCCTGTTCTATCCAGCACATCGAAGCGCTGCTGCGGCGTCGATACGCTCCAGCGATCGAACGCGCGACATGCGGCGTCGATCGCCCACTGCGTCTCTTCCTCGTCGGCCTGAGCCACGTGACCGACGACGTCCGCCGTGTCCGACGGATTGATGTTCGGCAAGAAGTGGCGGCCCGGAATCCACTTGCCGTTGATGAAATGAGTGAACTGTCTCATTGTTTCGTCCTCGAGGTTGCCGCGACAATCGGCTTCGGCGATTTGCTCGCCGCACCGACGTATCCTCTTCGCGCGAGATTGCCGTAGAGCGCGCGCACGCCGAACGTCCACGGCGAAATTTCGGTAGACAGCCGAACGGTATTGATCAGCGAGCCGATGGACGGCGTCGAAATCGTGACGACGTCGCCGGCGTGATGCGTAAACCCTTCGTCGCGAATATCGCGATCCTGGATCGGTGAGAACATCGTTCCCAGAAACAGCATGAAGCCGTCCGGATACTGATGATGGCGACCGTACGTTTGTGCGACGAGGTCCAGCGGATCGCGGCTGATCTCGCGCATGTGGCTCTTCCCTTCGAGGACGAAACCGTCGTCGGCGCCCTCGATGCGAAGACAAACGCTTGCTGCTCTCACGCTGTCGAGCGTGAACTTCTCGTCGAACAGGCGCACGAACGGACCGATCGCACACGATCCGTTGTTGTCCTTCGCCTTGCCGAGCAGCAATGCGGATCGCCCCTCGATGTCGCGCAAATTGACGTCGTTCCCCAGCGTCGCGCCAACGGCCCTTCCCGCACTATTGACTGCAAGGACGATTTCCGGCTCAGGATTGTTCCAGCTCGACATCGGATGAAGTCCGACATCGGCGCCGAACCCGACCGAAGCCATCGGCTGCGATTTTGTGAAGACCTCGGCGTCCGGGCCGATGCCGACCTCCATGTACTGAGACCACGCGCCGTTTTGCAGCAACGCTTCTTTCAGCTTCGCAGCGGCCTCGGACCCCGGCTTGATCTCCGACAGATCGGCCCCGATAAGCGTCGTGATCGCCCGTCGCATCTCATGAGAATTTTTTGCGTCTCCTCGCGCACTCTCTTCGATCACGCGCTCCAGCAGGCTAACCGCGAATGTCACGCCGCACGCTTTAATGGCTTGCACGTCGCACGGAGCCAGGAGCCTCGCCGGCGAAACCGCGCCCGGATCAAGAGCGTCCTTCAGAATGTCGTCGATCGAGCCCAGGAACTCGCCCTCGCCGTAACGGACGATCTCCAGAATATCGGGACGCTCGAAGAGATCCGACGTCGTAGGTCCGAACCGGGTGATATCGACAACACATCCGTCTCTGACCGTTACGACCGCCGGACCGTCAACGGGTGCGCTTCGCCACACGCGTCCGACGAGCAAGGCATCGCACAAATCGACCGGCAAATTTGTCTCGTTCATATCTGATCTCACCGAACTCTCTCAAAAGTTCATCGTGCATTCGACGATGAAGCGCCCATCGCGTCGCACCAAAGCCGTTTCCGCACATCCGGAGGAACGACGTCCTACCGGCATCGCGCTCGCCAAACGATATTTAGAACGTGTGCTGAATACCGGCATAAACACCGGTTTGCGCCTGCCCCGGTAACGGGCTCGTCGAACTGCCCGGCAGATTCGCTTCCAAGCCGAACGTTCCCGTCTTGCTGTTTCTGACCGTGGCCATCTGAAAATCAAGCAATGTCCGCTTCGACAGGTTGTATGTGCCGCCCAGCGTGTACATCGTTGCGTTACCGTTGCCGTGATTCGCATTCACGTGGTAGATCGCCGCGATCAACGACGCCTGCGCGTCAACCTGGCATGACACGCCACCCCATATCTGGTTGGTCACCGACGGAGCGCCCGGCGCGACCTGGCCGGCGTGCGACGACAGCCACACCGCCTGCAGCTTGAACGGAGCCAGAAACACGTTGGCGCCCACGAAATACTCTTTGGAATACTGAAAGACATCGTCGAGCGCGCCGTTCGCGGGATTTCTCACCTCGTCATATGTGCCCCGGATCTGGAAGAGCGGCGCGGTATAGGTGATCTGAAAACCGCCTTGCCGCCCCTGAGCCGTCGTGCCGTTTCCATTCCAGTTCGTCGCGTTCGATAGTGCGTACTGGGCCGCGAAATCAAACCCATGAAACGCGGGCGACTGATACGAGATGTTGTTGCTCGAAATCGGCCAGCTCCTTCCGCGCACCAACGAAGCCGACGACCACGATGACATGATGAACGGGTCGAAGTCCCACGTTCCATATGAAATGAATAACTGGCGGCCTACCTGCAATCTCCCGTAACGCGGGTTATCTAAACCGATCGCTGCCCACCGCGTCCATATCGAGTTCGGAGCGCTGAATTGTCCATTCATGGCGTTGAAGCTGTTTTCGAGTTTGAAGACAATGTCGGTGTTCGCGCCAATATCTTCCTTGCCGGTCAATCCCCACAGGCTGGTCCCCCAGTCTCCACTCTCGGCACGGAAGCGCGAACTTTGACCGCCGTGCGGATTCGTGACCGCGTTCATGTATTCGATTCCCGTATCAATGCGACCGTACAACGTGAGGCCGCTTTCGGCATACGCCGGTGCTGCACCCACGGCAAAACCGGCTATCAAACACGCCTTCCTCATCATGCTCCAAACCCTCCATCTACCTTATTCGGGCCTTTTATGGATGCAACACCATTTGCCAGGCGCCCGATTCATTACGCAAACACATCATTTAGTTATACAAAATATATTGGCGTGATGCCTTCATGAAGTCGCACTTCCCGCTGCTCGGTTCTTCCGGGCAGGAATCGGACCGGTGACTTCGCTGGCTCAGCGGTTGCTGGCGCATCGCCCGATAGGGCGATCAGGCGCCGCCGGCAAGACAGCGGAGGAGTTCAGTCAACTCATGGCGATGTTCAGTGATTGTGCCGAGCAGGCGTGTGAGCAACGCCGCGATACTTGACGGCCAACTCCATGCATGCGCCGTGCTCCAATTGGCCGACAGTCGAGCGATAGATCTCCTGCCACGGCGTCTGATTCGGCCTCACCGGCGGCGCGCCTTCCTCCGTGCGGCGACGCTGGCGCTCGGATTCGGACACCAGCATGTCGCACGTTCCGGCATTCAGGTCGATGCGAACGACATCGCCGGTTCGCAGCAGCGAGAGTCCTCCACCCGCCGCGCTTTCCGGCGATGCATTGAGGATCGAAGGACTATCGGATGTGCCGGACTGACGCCCGTCGCCGAGCGTCGGCAAACTGGTCACGCCGTGCCGGATGAGCGCGTCGGGAGGCTGCATATTCACGACCTCCGCCGAACCGGGCCAGCCCACCGGCCCGGCGCCGCGAATCACGAGAATGGTTCGCTCGTCGATGCCCAGTGCCGGGTCGTTGATTCGAGCGTGATAGTCGTCCGAATCTTCGAATACCACGGCGCGGCACTCGAACACGTTCTCGCTTCCCGGCGTCGCCAAATAGCGTTGCCTGAACTCGTCGGAAATGACGCTCGTCTTCATGATGGCGAAATCGAACAGGTTGCCTCGGAGCACCAGGAAACCCGCGCGCTCCATCAGCGGAGCGGTGAACCGCGCGATCGCCTCCCGGTCGACGCTCTCCCGTCCTGTGAGGTTCTCGCGCATGGTGCGTCCTGTGACAGTAGGACGATCCACTCTCAGCCGGCCGGCTTGCATCATCTCCCACATCACGGCCGGAACGCCGCCCGCGCGATGGAAGCGCTCCCCCAAATATTTGCCCGCGGGCTGCACGTTCGCGAGGAGCGGCACATCGTAACCGTAGGCCTTCCAGTCGTCCGGCGACAATGTGACGCCCGCATGGCGCGCCATCGCCATGATGTGGGGTTGGGCATTCGTCGATCCGCCGATCGCGGCGTTCACTGCGATCGCGTCCAGAAAGGCGTCGCGAGTCAGAATCGTCGATGGCCGTTGATCGTCGTACGCCAATGCGACGATACGACGTCCGGTTTCGTATGCGACCTGTGCGCGCTCGCGATAAGGCGCCGGGATGGTCGCGCTGCCGGTCAGCGACAACCCGAGCGCTTCAGCCAGAGAATTCATCGTGAGCGCGGTCCCCATCGTGTTGCAATGCCCCGCGGACGGTGCGGAAGCCGTGGCGATCCGTAGAAATTCCTCACGATCGATCTCACCTGCGGCCAATCGCCTGCGGCCCTTCCAGATGCTCGCCCCCGAGCCGGCCGGTTCGCCGCCATACCAGCCGTCGAGCATCGGGCCGCCGGACAGCACGATGGCGGGGATGTCCACGGTGCTGGCCGCCATGATCTGCGACGGCGTGGTCTTGTCGCAACCGGTGGTCAGCACAACGGCGTCAATGGGGTATCCATGCAAAATCTCCACCAATCCGAGGTAGGCCAAATTTCGATCGAGCGCAGCCGTCGGGCGGCGGCAGTTTTCGAATACCGGATGGACGGGAAACTCGAGCGGTATCCCGCCGGCATCTCGAATGCCGTCGCGAACCCGCCTGGCAAGTTCAAGGTGAATGCGGTTGCAGGGACTGATGTCACTGCCCGACTGCGCGATGCCGATGATCGGTTTGCCCGAGCGCAATTCAGCCGGCGTCATGCCGTAATTCATGAATCGCTCGAGATACAACGCCGTCATGTCGATGCGATCCGCGTTGGCAAACCAGTCCTGCGAACGGAAGCTTCCCCGGGCGCGGCTCTTCTCACTCATTGCAGAATCCCTCCGTGCAAAATGCCTGCGGCTGGCCAGGCACGTCCGCTCGAAACTCGAAGAGCCCGCCCGCATGCGGCTGCCGTTGTAAAGCGGTGTTCGACAATCCTTTCCGGGCGGTCGTCACATACACCGTTCGTAAATCGTCTCCGCCGAAAACCAGCTTGGTGACGTTGTCGCAAGGGAAATGTATCTGGTCGGTCAGCGCGCCATCCGGCGAAAATCGTTCGATTCGGGCCCCGCCGAAGAGGGCGACCCATACGAATCCGTTCGCGTCCACTGCCATGCCGTCCGGATATCCGCCTCCCGATATGGAGACGAATCGGCGCTTGCGCGCGAGCATTCCCTCCTCATCGACGTCAAACGCATAGATGACGCGATTCAGCGTATCGGCGTGATACATCACGCGGCCGTCGGGGCTGACGGCTGGGCCGTTGGTGATGACGTAGCCTGTATCGCAGGCAATTGGCCTGCCATTGGGCTGGACGCGGTACAACGTGCCTCGCGCCTGTCGCTCGCTGTCATCCATTGAACCAAACCACAGCCGCCCCCGCCGATCGACATAACCGTCGTTCAGCCGGTTCCCCGGGATGTTCGATTCGACGTCGATGATCTTGAGGAATGCCCCGGTGATCGTGTCGAATCGATAGATGCCGTCCTCGAGGCCCGACGCCAGCCCGCCGTCGGCCAGCGGAGCGAGAAACCCCGGTTGCGCGGGCGCCGCCCACGAACTCGCCTGCCGGCTGTCGACATTCAGGCGATGCACCCGCTGGCTCTTGATATCGACGAAGTAAACCGAGCGCTCGGCGTCGCTCCAGATCGGACCTTCGCCGAGCTCCGCGGCGACATCCCAAATGCAGATCGGTGCGGTTGTCTTCATGCGCCGTACCAACCCGCATCCACGAAATATGCCCGCCCCGAGCAACGGGCGGAATCGCTGGAGGCGAGGAACAATGCCATGTTGGCCACGTGCTCCGGCTCTATCCGCAGCGGCAGACATTGCCCTTCGATGATCTTCGCTTCGCTTTCCGGAGATTGCCAGAGCTTCATCTGTCGAGGGGTACGCACCGCTCCCGGCACAATGCAGTTGACCCGGATGCCATATGGTCCGAGATCGCGGGCAAGCCCGCGAGTCAGGCCTTCGATGCCGGCCTTGGCGGTCATGTAGATGGACAGGTCTTTCAACGCGAGATGCCACGAGATCGATCCGAGATTGACGATCGATCCGCCGCCGGCTTCACGCATGCCATTCGTCACGGCCTGCGAGCAAAAAAAATGATGCTTGAGGTTGACGGCGAGCCGTTGGTCCCAGTCGCTGCTTGTAACGGATTCGACGGTGTTCCGATTATCGTTTGCCGCATTATTGATCAACACGTCGACGGGACCGGCGCCCGCTACGACCCGTTCGAACGCGCGCCCGATGGCGCCGACGTCCCGCAGATCGCACGAGACGAACGTCGGCGGGCATTCGGCCCGGCGGTGCGTAGCCTCGAGTGCGCTGGACTCCTCTTGTGCGATGTCCAGAAAGAACACTCGCGCGCGTTGCCTCACGAACGCCTCCACCATCGCGGCGCCGATGCCGCTTCCCCCTCCGGTGACGACGACGGCCTTCCCCGCAAGGCTGGGATAGATTGTGTGGGACATGATCGTTTCAGTTGTATCGATGGGTTGGCGAGTGGCGGAAATGGGCGAGATCATGCCGATCGCAGCGGGTAATCGCGCGCGCGGCCGACGTCGAGGCGCCGCAATGCGAGGCCCTCGTCATCAAAGACATGACAGAAATGGGGAGAAGCCGTCAATGTGATCGGTTGCCCGCCCGCCAGATCGACGTCGCCGCTGAGCTTCGCGATCACATTAGCGTCGCCGTTCTGGCCAATACTTGCGTGCAGATACGTGCATTCGCCGAAGCGCTCGACCCGACGCGTCCTTGCGCGGATGATTTGACTGCGGGTGTCGCCGTCCGTAATGACGAGATGCTCGGGACGCATGCCCAAGGTCACCTCCATTCCGACGTGCGCGTTGGCTTCGCTCACGGATGCACGCAATACTTCGCCGCCGAGCAGGCAAACCGTCACGCCGCCCGCATCGACAGCGGCAATCCGGCCTCGCACGATATTCATCCTCGGCGAGCCGATGAACTCCGCGACGAACCGGCTTCCCGGCCGATGGTACAAATCCAGCGGCGAGCCGATCTGCGCAATGCTGCCGTGGCGCTCCACGTCCGCACCCGCACGCAACAGCACGATCTTGTCCGCCAGCGCCATAGCCTCGGTCTGATCGTGCGTGACGTAGACGGCGCTCGCCTGGTTAAAAGCTTTATGAAGGCGTGCGATCTCGATGCGCGTCTGGACGCGCAGCGCGGCGTCGAGGTTCGACAACGGCTCGTCGAAGAGAAACACTCCCGGCTCCCGAACGATGGCCCGCCCGATGGCGACACGCTGCCGCTGCCCGCCGGACAGTGCCGCCGGCTTGCGCTCCAGCAGCTTATCGAGTTGCAGCGACGCTGCGGCCTCGCGGACCTTCCTGTCGATCGCGGCCGAATTCAGCTTGGCTTGCCGCAGGCCAAAGGCCATGTTCTCGTAGACGCTCATATGCGGATAGAGCGCATAGTTTTGAAAAACCATGGCAACGCGCCGCTGGGACGGATGCACTGCGTTGACCAACTTCCCGTCGATCCGCATCTCGCCGCCGGTGATCGTTTCGAGGCCCGCGATCATCCGCAGCAGAGTCGATTTTCCGCATCCGGACGGCCCGAGAAACACGCAGAATTCGTTCGTGCCAACCTCGAGGTTGATGTCGCGAATGACGGGGGGATTGTTGCCGTACGCTTTATGAATGCTTGCGAGACTGATGCTTGCCATGATCCACTCAACTTGAAGTCAGGATGCGATCCCGCACCCGGGACGGGGGCGGTCGTTCGGGTCATGCCTGCTGTCGTTGCTACCCTTTCACGGAGCCCGCCATCATCCCTTTGATGATCCGCTCCTGTCCGAAGGCATACGCCGCGATCAACGGAAGAGATGTGAGCGTGACGACGGAAAGCATTGCCGGGACATTCGACGAATACTGCCCCTGAAAATCCCACACGGCGAGCGGGAGCGTTCGATGGTCCGGCGTCGATGTCAGCACATAGGCAAAGATGAATTCATTCCACAACGCAACGGCGTTGTAGATTGCAACCGTGGCTAGGCCTGGTGTCGACAGCGGGAAATAGATTCGCCAGAAGATCGTGAACCGCCCGCAGCCGTCGAGCTGCGCGGCCTCCTCCAGCTCATGCGGTATCTGCTTCATGAACTCGGTCAAAATGAATATGGAGATGGGCAGGCTGAGCGCCACGTAGGGTCCCACCAGCGCCAGCGACGTGTCGTACAGGCCGATGTTCCTGATCAGCAGGTAGATGGGCACCAGGGTGGCGTGAAGTGGTACGATCATCGCCGCGACGACAACGCCGAAGAGCGGCCGGTTGAAGCGAAACTTGATCCTGGCGAATACGTACGCGGCCATCGAACTGAGCAGGGCGACGAAGATCACGGACACGCCGACCACGAAGACACTATTGCGAAGGTAGATCAGGAAAGCGCCGTGAAGCACCTCCGTGTAGTTCGATAAGTCGAACCGCGCGGGCAGCGCCCACACCGACGTCGAATAGGTTTCCTCTTGCGACTTGAGACTCGTGAGCATCACGAATATGAACGGCGAGGTGGTGACGGCCAACCATATGAGCGCGAGCAGGAAAATCATCGAACGGCCCTTGCGTGAGTGATTGAGCACGATTAGACCTCGTGTGAATAGCGTCGCGTCGTGCGCAATGCGATCGCGGCAACCAGCGCCACGATCACGAACATCGCGGAAGCGATCGTGCTGCCGTAACCGAGCTGGAATGAACTGAATACCGTCCGGTACATATAGGTTGCCATCAGCTCGGATGAGCTTTCCGGCCCGCCGCCCGTCATGACGAATATCAGGTCGAAGTAACGCAAGGAGCCCAGCACGGACAGGAGCATCGCGGTCCGGATCGTGCCTTGCAGATGCGGCAATTTGATACGCCAGAAGATTGTCGACTCGGAAGCGCCGTCCAGCCGCGCAGCCTCGCTCAGCTCAGGCGAAAAGGAAGACAGGCCGGCGAGAAACAGGATCATGTAGAACGGAACGTTCTGCCAACAAATCACGGCGATCGTGGAGGCCAACGAAAAGCGCGTGTCCCCCAGCCAGTCCTGAGCGAGCGAGTCCCATCCCAATCCGTGGAACGCCGCGTTCAACGGGCCGAAGTTCGGGTCATAGACGTTCTTGAACAGCACGCCGATTGCGACGCTGGACATCAGCAGCGGCAGGAAATACAGGATCTTGAGAATTCTCGACCCCTTCCCCGCCATATCCAGCAGGACCGCGAGCGCAAGCGCGATCGGCAATTGAATGAGCACGGAAAACAATGCGAGCAGCAGATTGTTGTACAGCGCCTTCCAGAAGACCGAATCATGTGCGAGTCGCATCCAATTGGCCAATGCCACGTAATGCGTGTCGCTGCCGAGCCCATTCCAGTCGAACAACGAAAGTTCGAAACTGGAGACGAGCGGATAAAGCAGGAACACTGCCAGCAACATCATTGATGGCGCGAGCAGACACACCGTGGCCAACCACTGCGATGATGTCCGGGGCCGCCTCATCGGCTCGACGGCAAATGTCGCATCCAAAGCTGTCTCCTGTTTCTCGTTCGTTCGACTGCCTGCCTATCGGCCGGCTTCCGCCTTGGCGGCATCTTCCATTTGGGCCGCGGCGGCCTCGGGCGTCACGGACAATCCAAATAGCGCCTGTGAAATGTCCTTATGCCGTTCCCCAAGGCTCGGCGACAATTCCTGGTCGTACCAGAGCTGGACGTTGGGCGCCTGCGCGATCAGCGTCTGCATTCGTTTCAGGAAGGGATCGGAGAGCGCGAGATTCTTGACAGGAGGAATACGCGCGTCGGCCAGTTTGGCCTGCACCGAGGCATCGTCCGTCATCGTTCTGATTAGCCCGAAGGCGCCATCTCGCTCAGGGCATTGCGCCGAGATGCTCAGGAAGCTGTCGCCGACGGTCCCGACTACGTCACGAGGGTCCCCCTTGCCACCCGGCATGCTCGGAAACGGGAAGAAATCGAGTTTCCTGTAGAACGCCGGATTCTCTTTCTGAATCGTGGATGCCTCCCAGCCGCCCATCAGTTCCATTGCAGCCCGGCCGGAATACAACAGCCGCCGCGACACGCCGGTGTCGTAGTCGAGTCCGTTATAACCCTGCGCGAACGCACCGGCCTTGACGAGTTGCTGCAGGTACTTGCCGGCCTCGATGAACACCGGGGCGGCGAAGCTGCCGCCCGCGGCTCTTTGCGCCGCGCGACGGAAAACATCGGGGCCACCCAGGCGGTCGACCAGATACATGTAGTACATCGATCCGGTCCACTTGCTCTTGTTTGCCAACGCAAACGGTGCGATTCCGTGCGAAGTGAATACCTTCACGACCTTCATCAATTCGTCCCACGTCGTTGGCGGCGCGAGGTTGTATTGCCGGAACAGATCCTTGTTGTAGAAAATCACCGCGACCGCAGTGTTCTCGGAAGGGATGCCATAAATCTTGCCGTTGAATGTGACGGCTTGCCACGATGTAGG
This sequence comes from Burkholderia sp. MSMB1498, assembly GCF_001526245.1. Lineage (NCBI taxonomy): Bacteria > Pseudomonadati > Pseudomonadota > Betaproteobacteria > Burkholderiales > Burkholderiaceae > Burkholderia > Burkholderia sp. MSMB1498. Next base: position 343,806 of record NZ_LOYJ01000066.1, on the reverse strand, counting down.
CAAGAACCTGTCGCGAAAGGCCGGGTCCTTCTGCAAAAAAGGCGTGAGGTCGACGACCTGCCCCGCCTTTACATACTCCCGCAGCGGACCGCCTCCCCAGGTATCGAACACGCAGGGCGGCTGCTCCGCGCCGAATGCCACCTTCAGCTTTGCCTTGTATGCGTCGTTGAGAATGTGCGAATCCTCGACTTTGTAACCGGGAGTCTGCTTTTCGAAACGATCCGCGGCCGCGCGAGCATTCTTCGGCGCATTACCTTCGGTCTGGTGATCCCACGCGACGATGACCTTGTTCGCCTGCGCGTGGGCGCCTTCCGCGTAGAGCATCGAACCGGCGAACAGCAGCGCGGCGGTACCCAGGATTTGTGCAGACTTCAGACGTTTGACTACGGGCATGCATGTCTCCGCATCGTTTCATCTAATCACATGGAACGTTATCGATAACGTTAATTGATGTTAGGGTTGCGCCATCCGGACCGCTATTCGGGTATACCCATTACTTGTGCGATGCAAGCCAGCGAAGGGTTTGACGAGTCCACGCAAAACCGCGACGCTTCGCGCGAGCACCCATCGTTACGACGTGGTCAGTGCGCTCCCCCTCTTATTTTGCAAAGGAGCGCAGGCCTTCCGGCCGATTCAAGCGGGAGCGCATCGTCGCACGCGGGCACGGCTCGGAGCAGCTTCGCGCGTTGTCACCGGCCCTGATAGAATGCGGCCGGTAAGCGTGACGTTATCGATACCGTGCAAACGGAGCCTCGGATTCGCAGCAGCGCATGCATCCGCACGCGCAGGACATGCCGAGCGGCAGCCGAGGAGCACCAACCGCTCTTTGCGAAGCCCATGCAATGACTAAGCAAATTCCTACTCTCGCCCATGTTGCAAGAATCGCCGGCGTGTCGCAGATGACTGCCTCGAGGGCGCTCAACGATCGCCCCGGCGTATCTCAGGAGACGCGCGAGGAAGTGCTGAGGATTGCTGCGGACATTGGATATGTCATGAATCGCAGCGCGCAGAAACTCTCCGGCGGGCGTAACGGCATCATTGGGATCGTGACGCCGATGCTCGACAATCAATTCGTCGGAGAACTGATTGTCGGCGTCGGCAGAGCCGCGCGAGCCGGCGGCTACGAAATCCTCGTGTACACCGTGTTCGACGAAGACCGACATTCGCACCACGGCGTCCTCGGGCTGATGAAGCAATTCACCGACGGCGTGATCGCCATCCTGCCGAGGGAATCAGTCTACTTCGACGCGCTGGCCGCGGCGCGCGTGCCCGTCGTCGTGATTGACCAGCGCGGCACGCTAGCCGGGTTTCCCTCCGTTTCCGTCGACAACTATGGCGGTGCGCTACGGGCCGTCGAACATCTGGTCGAACTCGGGCACAAGCGCATTGCCTTCGTGTCGGGCGACGAATCGATCGAAGGCGTGCGCGACCGACGACGAGGCTATCTGGATGCGATTGCGCGATTCAATATGCCAAACGACCCGGCACTTCTCGTTCAGGGCGGTCTCTCGCAGATGAAGGCATTCGACGTTGCGTCGCAATTGCTCGCTTTGCCCGACCCTCCGACCGCGATATTCGCGGCGAACGACTTGAGCGCCTTTGGTGTGATCGCTGCAGTCCGAGAGGCGGGCAAGCGAGTTCCCGGCGACATTTCGGTCATCGGATTCGACGACATACCGATGGCGTCGCAGGTGCATCCGTCGCTGACGACGATACGACAACCCTTTCCGCAAATGGCGCGCGCCGCCGTCAATACGCTAGTGGCACAAATCGACAGCCCGGAATCGGTGGCGCCACGCATCGTATTGCCCGCCGAACTGGTGATCAGGCAGTCCACCGGGCCTGCGTCCAACCGCGTTGAGTCGCCACAGGTCCGCTAGACGCTTGCGAGTGCGTCGGAACGCCGCCGCGATCCGCAGCGCAGCGGGGCGTGGGCCAATGTTTTCTTGCCGTCGATCCACTTGTGTCGCGCGGCGAGGGCTTTGATCTTGTCGTTCGTGGTTTCCGATGACGAGCGGTCTTGCCGACGCGGTTGCCGTGGTGCCCGTTTGCGCGGCGCTTCTCGCATCGCGAGCGCCATGGCCGAGGATTGTCGTCGCGTTCGCTGCGTTCGGCGCGGGCACGTCGCAGTCCGCGCCGCCGATGATCGCGACCGTCCCGCGGCGACGCGACGCGCTCCGGCTAGAACCGATGCCGCAATCCCAGCGCGACGACGACCTGATTGCCGTTCGCGGACGGCGTCAGCGTCCAGACCGACGCATTGAATGCCGGATTGCCGTTGCCGCCGCTCACGCGCTGATAGACGCCCTCGATGTACGCGTCCGTGCGCTTCGAGAATGCGTAATCGGCTTGCGCCACCACCTGATTCCACTTCGGACGGGTTTCGCCCGAGTGCGTATCGAAGCGACCCATCGTATAGGTGTACGCGGCCGCGACACTGAAGCGGCTCGTGACCAAGTAGCGTCCGTCGATCGTGAAATTGTCGAACACCAGCGAATCGCCGCTGAGCCTGGCGATGCCGCCGCCTTGAAGAACGCCCGCCACGTCGTCGGTCGCCGAATGGGACCACGCCGCGCCGATCGAGTGCAAACCGAATGCATATCGCCCGGCGACGGCCCAGATCTGCTGGCTGCCGCCCGTGATCGTCGCCGAGCCGTCCGTCGTGCTCACCGCGCCGTTTGCATTGGCCGCGTTCGGGTCCCGGTTGATTTTCAGATATCCCGCGCCGAGCTTCAACGGGCCGTTCGCATAGGAGAGCCCCGCGCTCCATGCCGCGTTGTTGCCGAACCGGCCGGCCGTGTTCGAGAAGCCGTACATCATGCCGAAGGTCAATCCGCGATACGTCGGGCTCGTGTACTTGATCGAGTGGTTGATGCGGATGTTGCGGTTCGAGTCGTCGTTGTCGTACGGATGAACCGCGAGATTGCCGCCCCAGCCGGGGCCGGAAGCGCCGAGCGGCGTCGCGAAATCCAGGACGAGATCGTACTGGCGGCCGAGCGTGAGCGCCCCGCCCGCTTTCGATTTCACGCCGATCCAAGCCTGGCGGCCGAACATGTCGACGCCTTTTTGCGACAACGCGCCGTACGCCGACGAGAACCCGTTCTCGAGCGCGAACACGGCTGACAGTCCGCCGCCGAGGTCTTCGGCGCCGCGCAGCCCCCAGCGAGACGCATTCAGCGCGCCGCTCGTCACGGCCCAATTGCCGCTTCCCCGCGAACCCGCGGCATTGGTGCGCTGATTGCTCGCGTAGGTAATCGACGTATCGATCAAGCCGTACAGCGTCACGCTGCTCTGTGCCTGGGCCGAACCCGTGCCGAAACCGGCGAAACAAGCCGCGACGACGGTGGCGGCAATGCCGCACGGCCGGCGACCGCAGGAAAGCGGCTCATGCATACCGGTTGAAGTCGCCTCGCGTGCGGTTTTATATAGTTGGTCATGCATATTATTTGTTATGTTGTTCGACGCGATTGGCGATGCGCGCCCTTGCGCCGATCGACGGACGGAGCGCAATTATCGAAGACGGCGCGCCCGCCGATTAACGGGCGGAACAGGAAAGGTCCTCTGCAAAATCAGGCGCAATCGGATCGCGCCGCTTGTTCGGCGGATCGGGATTCTCGCGGGATTCGTCCGGTTTCGGCCGGGATCTCCGTGCCGTCTCGCCGCGCTGACGCCGTACGCCTTCGTCGCGCCGGCTGCGCGCATGCGGCACGCACAAGGGGGCGCGGTCGAGCGCGTGCCGTCATGCCGCTCGCATTCCGATCGCCATGGCAGCGCACCATCATGCTCGATCGCACTTGCTTCGCGTGGCGGCACCGCCCTGCTTCGCGCGGATTCTTCTGGCGCCCGCGCCGAAGTCGCATCGCTCCACGCACATCGAGTCACCTGCTTGCCCGGTCGCCTTGCAGTCGAGCGGACCCGGGCGTTCCTCCGCGCCCGCAACCCGCAGGCATCGTCGCGCCGCAGGCGGACGAACGGCCTGCCTGCGGCGCGCGCATGCACCGAATCACCCATTACCGCCGCATCGAACGCGGCATCGAAGCGACCGGTCTCGATGCCGGTTGCCCGTTACCGGGACGCCGCCGCGCTCGCGGCGTGCGGCGTACCGCTCGTCACGTTCACGCCGGGCAGCGCGACGCTGTCGATTCAGGTGCTTGCGGGCGACGGGCGGGCTCGCGGCGCGCGCGGGCGAAGCGGTCTTCAGTCTTCATTCCGCGGAATTGCAGGCTCGTCGCGCCGCTCGTCCGGTCGACCGCGATGCCGGCGCTCGGCTTCGCGCCCGCCCCGGCGACATTCTCGGCCGGACGAACGAGCGCAAGGTGACGCGTCATGTCGACGAGCGCCGAGTCGCGCGCGGTGACGCTCGCCCGCACGAGCCGGCCGGGCGCGACGGGCGGTGCCGGCAGCGTCGGCGCGATCGCCGCGCGCCGAAGCCGGCCCGGCGGCGACATCCGCTCAGGAGACGAGCCCGATGTCGGCCGCCGTGATCAGCCGCTCGATGTCGAGCAGAATCAGCATTCGGTCGCCGTCTTCGCCCGCGATCGACCCGAGGTCCGTGATGAACCCGGTATTGATCGCCGCGCCGAACTCGGGCGCCGGCCGCCGGTCGGCCGCCGCGAGCTGGAGCACGTCGCTCACGGCGTCGACGACGACGCCCACCGTGCGCGCCGCGACGTTCAGCACGATGACCACCGTCGACGTGTTGTACTCGGCCGATTCGAGCGCGAACTTCAGGCGCAGGTCGATGATCGGCACGATCACGCCGCGCAGGTTGATCACGCCCTTGATGAACGCCGGCGCGTTCGCGATGCGCGTCGGCTCCTCGTACGACCGGATTTCCTGCACGCGCAGGATGTCGATCCCGTATTCCTCGGCGCCGAGCCGAAACGTGACGAACTCCTGCGCGTCGCGCGCCGCGTCCTGCCCGCCGGCGCGCGCCGCTTGCGGCGCTTCCAGAATTGCATTCATTGCGTTGTCCTCCAGGCGCATCGGATGCGCGTCGCGGTCAGAACGTCTGCCAGTCGTCGGTTGCGGTCGCGGCGGCGAGAGCCGGCGCGGGCTTGCTGAACGTCGGCGCGGCGTGGGCCGCACGCGGCGCCGCCTCGCTGCGCTTCGCCTTCGCCTTCGGCTTGGCGGGCGTTTGCGCCGTGTGCTGCGCGTGGTGCGCATGTTGCGTGTGCTGCGCCGCGCCGTCCATGTTCGCTCGGAAGAACGCGACAGCCTGCGTCAGCTGGCGCCCCTGCTCTTCGAGCGACTTCGACGCGGCCGCCGCCTCTTCGACGAGCGCGGCGTTCTGCTGCGTGACTTCGTCCATCTGCGCGATCGCCTGATTGACCTGCTCGATGCCGCGGCTCTGCTCGCCGGACGCCGCCGCGATCTCGCCCATGATGTCGGTCACGCGCCCAACCGCCTGCGTGACTTCGGTCATCGTCTTGCCCGCTTCGCCCGCGAGCGTCGAGCCGTCGTGGATCTTCTGCACCGATGCGCTGATCAGGTCCTTGATTTCCTTCGCCGCGCTCGACGAGCGCTGCGCGAGGCTGCGCACTTCGCTTGCGACCACCGCGAAGCCGCGCCCCTGCTCGCCCGCGCGCGCCGCCTCGACGGCCGCGTTCAGCGCGAGGATGTTGGTCTGGAACGCGATGCCCTCGATGATCCCGGTGATTTCCGCGACCTTCTCGGAACTCTGGCTGATGTCGGTCATCGTGTCGACGACCTGCCCGACCACCGCACTGCCCTTTTGCGCGATTTCCGACGCATTCGCCGCGAGCGAGCTCGCCTGCTGCGCGTTTTCAGCGTTCTGCCGGACGGTCGACGTCAGCTCTTCCATGCTCGACGCCGTTTCCTGCAGCGACGAAGCCTGGTGCTCGGTGCGCGACGACAGATCCTGGTTGCCCGTCGCGATCTGGCTCGATCCGGTCGCGATGCCGTCCGCCGCGGTCCTCACCTGCCCGATCAGCCGCACGAGGCTCGCCTGCATGTCGCCCATCGACGCGAGCACGCTGCCCGACGGCGCCGAATGCGCGCCCGCTACCGGGCTCAGATCGCCGTTCGCGACGCGCCGCGTGACGTCGCCGAGCGCCGCGGGCTCGGCGCCGAGCGAGCGCATCAGCCCGCGCGCGATGAGGATCGCCGCGATCACCGCCGCGCCGAGCGCGGCCGCGCAGAGGCCGATCAGCAGCAGGCGCTGGTTCGCATAGTGCTCGGACGATTCGCGCACCATTTCCTGCGCGCGGCCGCGCGTGTAGTCGCTGTACGCGTTCGTCGCCTTGACGAGCTGAGCGAGCAGCGGCCGGCACTGATCGTTCATCATCGTGATCGCTTCGTCATGCCGATTGTTCAGCGCGGCGTTGACGATCGCGAGCGCGACCGGCCCGTATTGCGCCTCGATGCGGTCGATGTCGGTGACGAGGCTGCGCGCCTTGTCGGTCGAATCCGACGCGTTCGCGATCAGCTCCTTCAGCCGGCGCAGGTTCGCCTGCACGTCATCCTCGGCTTGCATCACGGCGGCTTTTTCGAGCTCGACGTCGGCCGGCTTCGTCACGAGCACGAGATTGCGAGCGGCGATCGCGCGCCGGTCCACCGCCGTGCGCACCTGCTCGACTGCTTCCGCGCGCGCGCTGATGCCGCTCACATAGTTCGCGAAGCGATCATTCGCGTCGCCGAGCGCGTGCAGCGCGAGCGCGGACACGAGCAGCACGAGCCCGACCAGCATGCCGAACGCAATCGTCAGTTTCGCGCTCACGGTCAATTTCTGAAAATTCATGTATCACCTCGATTCATCCAACATCGGAACATGCGTCGCGCCGTGCGATGCATTGCCGTCTTCTAACGGCTGCGCCGACGAATGCTTGAGGCATTTTTCGGTATGCAAATCGTTTGCGTAAGGGTTTACGGGCCGAGGCAATCGTTTCGACGGCCGAAGTGTCAGCGATTCGTCAACTAATCGCGAAGCTTTGTCGGGCAGCGCATCGCGGGCGGTCAGGCCGGCATCGATCGATGATTCGCATCACCGATCGATTTCCGGCGGAAGAAGCGTCGCAGTGCGAAGCGCATCGGTCACTTTGGGCGGAATGGAGGGCGATCGCGTCTTGGCCGTGAATGGCAACGATGCGCCGCGGATCAGCCGCGCGGGCCGATCCGCGCACGGAGGCGAGATTCGACCGAAAAGCCACGCGCGCGCTCACTGCCGAGCGCGGTGCCGCGATGGCCGATCAATGTGAAGGACTGCGGAATCCGGAACCCGTTTCAAACGAACGCGCGGCCGGGCGGCTTCCCGAATTTGGGCGATGCGGCGGCGTGCCGCAAAGGCAAGCGCCGCATCCACGGGCGGCGCCTTCGCGCCTTCGCTGCGCGACGCCTGAGGCATTCCCGGGCCGCCTCGACCGCGGCGCCACGGGCTTTCGCCGCCGATTGAAAGCCGCCGCGCACGAATGAGGCGCGACGCGCGAGATCAATGCGCCCGATTGCGCAATGTCTCCCTCACCCGCTTCGCGACGAGAACGGCCAGATAATCGCGTATCCGCGCGCCTTCGCTGTATTCGGCCAGCGTTTCTTCATAGAGCCTGGACACCGCCTCGGCGGGCGTGCGGGTTTCGGAAGCGATCGCCTGAACGATCTCGTCGATGCGGTTCTGGACCATGTTTGCACTCCGCAGGGAGGTAAACGGACAAAAACGGCTGGAGCGGGACGCCTATTGAATGACGCCAAAAGCGTCGACGCAAATTGAATCCGTCTATGAATACGCGGGCGTAGCCGCCCGAGCTCTATTCGGACGAATCCGGATGCGCGCCGCGGACCGCCGCGCCCCCCGCCGCCTTCCGCGCCGCCGCTGCTGCGACGCAATGGAGGGTCGGATGGCGATGGCCGGCGATCCGGCGCGCGGCACGTTACACTCTCGTCGCAATTGCGCCATCGCGTCCCGGCGCCGCCCGAACGAACCGCCGCCGTGCGAGCGCGCCTTCCGGTCGCGGTTCGCATCCTTTACACGACTTTCGCAGTCCAACAGGAGTTCACGCATGGCGGTTCGCGACATCCACGACATCGAGCAGATCGAGCGCGTGCCGCTTCACGCGCGTGCGCTGCCCGCAAGCACGCTGCAGATTTTCGACGAGCGCGCGGCGAAGACGCCCGATGCGCCCGCCCTAACCTTCTTCCTCGACGCCGACCGGCACGCCCGTTCGCACACGTGGACCTTCGCCGAGCTGCACGCCGACATCGTCAGGACCGCGAACGTGCTCGCGAACGCCGGGATCGGCGCGGGCGACGTCGCCGCGTTCGTGCTGCCGAACCTGCCCGAGACGCATTTCGCGATCTGGGGCGGCGAAGCGGCGGGCATCGCGATGGCGATCAATCCGCTACTCGACGGCGCGCAGATCGCCGAGCTCGTCGATGCGGCGCGCGCGAAGGTGCTGATCTGCATCGCGCCGACGCCGGGCGTCGACGTCTGGCCGAAGCTCGCGCCGCATCTGGACGCGATGCCGACCGTCGAGACCGTCGTGTGGGTCGACCTGCGGCCGTACGTGTCGCTGCCCAAGCGCGCGGCGCTCGCGTGGATCGAGCGCCGCGAGAAGGCGCGCATGCGCGACAAGCGCATACGGATCGTCAATCTGCACGCCGAAATGCGGCGGCAGCCCGGCGACCGGCTGATCAAGCCGCGCACGATCGCGCCCGACGAGCCGTCGTCGTACTTCTGCACGGGCGGCACGACGGGCCGCCCGAAGATCGCGGTGCGCACGCACGGCTCCGAGGTGTTCGACGTGTGGTCGGCGAGCGAAACGCAGGCGCGCGACGGCGAGGCGCCGCGCACGGTGTTCTGCGGCCTGCCGCTCTTTCACGTGAACGGCCAGCTCGTGACGGGCCTGATGGCCTGGCTGCGCGGCCATCACGTCGTGCTTGGCACGCCGCAGGGCTATCGCGGCAAGAACGTGATCGCGCGCTTCTGGGAAATCGTCGAGGCATACCGGATCAACGCGTTTTCGGGCGTACCGACGCTTTTCGCGGCGCTGTTGCAGCAGCCCGTCGGCCGGCACGACATCGGCTCGCTCGAATACGCGGCGTGCGGCGCCGCGCCGATGCCCGCCGAGCTCGCGCGCAGCTTCGAGCGGACGACCGGCGTGAAGATCGTCGAGGGCTACGGGCTGACCGAAAGCGCGTGCGTCGCGTCGCTCAATCCGCTCGACGGCGAGCGGCGCATCGGCTCGATCGGCCTGCGCCTGCCGTATCAGCGGATGCGCGCGGTGATCGTCGACGACACCGGGCACTACGTGCGCGACGCGCTCGTCGACGAGGTCGGGCTGATCGCGCTCGCGGGGCCGAACGTGTTTCGCGGCTATCTCGATCCGGCGCACGAGCGCGGATTGTGGATCGACATCGCGGGCGAGCGGTGGCTGAACACGGGCGACCTCGGCCGCCGCGACGCGGGCGGCTATTTCTGGCTCGTTGGCCGCAAGAAGGAGCTGATCATCCGCGGCGGGCACAACATCGATCCGCGCATCATCGAGGACGCGCTCGCGACCCATCCGGCCGTCGCGCTGGCGGCGGCGGTCGGCCGCCCGGACGCGCACGCGGGCGAGTTGCCCGTCGCTTATGTCCAGCTGAAAGCGGGCGCGAGCGCCGACGAGCGCGCGCTGCTCGCGTTCGCCGCGGGCGTGATTCCCGAGCGCGCGGCGGTGCCGAAACACGTGCGGATACTCGATGCGGTGCCGACGACCGCGGTCGGCAAGATCTTCAAGCCGGAGCTGCAGCGGCTCGAAATCGCCGACGTCGTCGCCGCGTGCGCGCGCGACGCGCAGATCGAGCTCGAGCAGGTCGACGTCGTGCAGGACGCGCGGCGCGGGCTCGTCGCGAAGATCGCCGCGCGCGGCTCGCGCGACGCCCTCGCCGAGCTGCTCGCTCGCCATGCGTTCCCGGTCGACTGGATCGGCGACGGCGCGCCCGCCGCGGCGCCCGCATGCGAGGCGGCGACGCAGCGCGAGCGCGCGCCGTGACCGCGGCCGTCTTGCGCCGCCTGATCCACCGCCCATCCGTCATGCGAGCCGAACCTTGACGCGCGCCGGCAACTTTCGCGTGACCGCGGCCGTCGTCGCGAGCGCGCTTTTCATGCAGAACCTCGACAGCACGGTCGTCGCGACCGCGCTGCCGAGCATGGCGCGTGACCTCGACGTGAACGTCGTGTTCCTGAGCAGCGCGATCACGTCGTATCTCGTCGCGCTGACCGTGTTCATCCCGGTGAGCGGCTGGATCGCGGACCGCTTCGGCGCGAAGCGCGTGTTCATCGCGGCCATCGCGATCTTCACGGCGGCGTCGGTGATGTGCGCGGCGGCGAACGGGCTCACGGCGCTGATCGCCGCGCGCGTCCTGCAAGGCGCGGGCGGCGCGCTGATGGTGCCCGTCGGCCGCCTGATCCTCTATCGCGGCGTGTCGCGCGACGAGATGCTCGCGGCGACCACCTGGCTCACGATGCCCGCGCTCGTCGGTCCGCTGCTCGGTCCGCCGCTCGGCGGCTTCCTGACCGATGCGCTGTCGTGGCGCGCGGTGTTCTGGATCAACGTTCCGGTCGGCGTCGCGGGCGCGGCGCTCGCCGCGCGCCTCATCCCCGCGTCGGCGGGCGAGCGGCGCGCGCCGCCCGACCTCGCCGGCATGCTGCTCGTCGGTGCGGCGCTCGCCGCGCTGATGCTCGGCGTCGAAACGGCCGGCCGCGGCGTGCTGCCGGCTGGCGTGCCGGCGCTCGGCGTCGGCGCGGGCGTCGTGCTCGGCTGGCTCGCGATCCGCCATTGCCGGCGCGTCGAGCATCCGGCCGTCGATTTGTCGCTGCTCGGGATTCCTACTTTTCATGCGGCGACGATCGCGGGCAGCCTGTTTCGCGCGGGGGCCGGCGCGCTGCCGTTTCTCGTGCCGTTGACGCTGCAGGTCGGCTTCGGCGCGAGCGCGTCGAAAAGCGGCGCCATCACGCTCGCGAGCGCGCTCGGCTCGCTCGTGATGCGGCCGATGACGCATGCGGCGTTGCATCGCGCGTCGATGCGCACGGTGTTGATCGCGGGCAGCGTATCGTTCGCCGCGGTGCTGGTCGCGTGCGCGACGCTGTCGGCCGCGTGGCCGGATGCGGCCATCTTCGCATTGCTGCTCGTGGGCGGGCTGTCGCGCTCGCTCAGCTTCGCGTCGATGGGCGCGCTCGTGTTCTCCGACGTGCCGAGCGAGCGGCTCGCCGCCGCGACGTCGTTTCAGGGAACCGCGCAGCAACTGATGCGCGCGGTCGGCGTCGCCGTTGCGGCGAGCGCGCTGCATCTGGCGATGCTGGCGGGCGGGCGCGGCCGCGCGAGCCAGACGGATTTCGCGTGCGCGTTCGTTGCGATCGCGCTCGTCGTGCTGGCGTCGGTGCCGATGTTCGCCGCGCTGCCGGCGGGCGCGGGCGAAGGGCTCGCGGGGCCGGCGCGCCGGTCGCGGGAGTGACGCGGCGAGCAAATCAGCGCGCAAATCGGCGGCCGGCGTGCGTCGGGGCGAAGCGCGGACGTGTCGCGGCCGGACGGCCGGGTGGCGCGCACGGTTTGGCAGGCCGATCGATAGGCCAGCGCGCAATGTCGCGACCCGCGATCGGGCCGCTCGTCCCCGGTTTGCCGGTGTCTTGACGGAGCTCGACCGCGCCGGCCCGCCCCCGATACGCGTGTGCGGTTCGGTCAACGCCCGCTTCACGGCCTCGCAGCGAAATTCCTTCGTATAGGCCGCCGTCGGAATCAGACGCACCCATGCCTGCGCTCCTCAATCTTACGAAACGTTGGTTTCGCGGATCGGCTCCGGATTCCCGAGCAGATTCGCGAAATCAAGACCATCAGCACTTCGCCGGCCGGTCAGGCGCGCATTTTTGCTGATGAACTTCAGGTCATCGATGGGCGAGCGCCCGATCGGCCATCAAGCCTTTTAGCCGCTCGTTCGTCGTTTCCGAATTCTTGAGTCGACGGGCAACGGCCATGTCCACGCCGCCCAATTATCACGCCGCCGGTTGAATACTTGTTCCGAGATGCGATGGCATTCACACCGATCCTTCACCGGTTCATTGCGGCGCTCGATTTTGCGTAAGATGAATAATCGAATAAACGATAAATCGCTCCTTCGCCGGGCACATTTGTTTTATAAAACAAATATCTTTTCAAATTACACAAAACCAGGATGAAATTATGTAATCAATGCTTTGTTGATTAACTATGGAGGTGATTCATATGTTAGCGGCTTACCCAATCTAAGTCGAATTGGTTTTGTCGCCATTCACGCAAGACGCCGCATTTTCAGTAAATTGATTGCCGTCAATTTTCATTGCTCCCCTTGGGCGGCCGGATGATGGATTGAACGTGCTCGTCAATCGAGAGTGACGCCGAATCCCATTCTCATATCGAGGAAGATAAATCATGAAGCTAAAAGGAATGCTCTCCACCGCGGCGGCATGCGCGGCACTACTCTCGACTTCCGTCTCGCAAGCGGTGGTCATCACTCCGCCCGGCAGCGCAGGAGCGCCGATGCCTTTTACCGCAAGCGGGCCGGCCACCGTCAGTAAAGCGGGTATTCCAATCGGATGCACGATCGTATTTACCGGCACGATCGACGGCGCGGGCAAACTCCTGGTCACCAGTGCAAATTTCAGCGGATCTGCGCTTTGCAAGGTCGTTAAGGCCAACGCAAGCGTGACGTCACCCTGGAGTGGTCAAGTCGATGGCCCCAATCAATTGACGCTCGATAACGTGTCAGTCAACGTCAACGCACCGCTAGTGGGCGGACAATGCGGCCCCAGTAAAGTCGTGACGCAAATACGCGAAGCCGATGGCGAAACCGTAATCGGCCTGAATAATGTCGCTCTATCTGGCGGGTGCGGCATCACCGGTGCGCTAACGACGAATCCATACATGCACGTTTCGCCGTAATTCACCAGCCGGCGTCCAGTCCGAACGGCGTCATCGACATCACACGTTCATTATCGTCAGAGCAGGCGTCGGGCGTGAGTCGGCGCTCTCGTCGCTGGCCATCGATAATGCGGTCGCGCAACGGGCGCTCTTGGAGCGCCCGGCGCCGCAGAAACGCCAAGGGACGCTTACATTCGATGAAATGCGCTCGGGCGTTTTACATCTTGCCTTTTGCGTAATCAGGTCAAGATGATCCGGGCGCTATTGAGCGATGAGGTACGGGGCGCGAATCGAATCCGTGTCGCCGGCCAAGGAACGCGATTCGGGGCGGGCGGCGGCCGACGGTCCGCTCTGATCGTGGGGCCGTCGATCCGGCCGGCGCGCGCGGCGTCAGGCCGCTTCCGGGCGGTCGCGCGCGACGAGATCGAGATACGCGCTCACGTCGCCGCCGTCGAGCGGCTTGACCATCACGCGAATCGTGCGCACCGCGTCTTTCATCGGAACGTTCGAGCGGGTGCGCACTTCGCCGTACCCCGAACGCGTCCAGAAGCGCTCGGCGCGGGGCGTGCCGCTGACGACGCCGAGCCGCAGCCAGCGCGCGCCCCGCGCCCGCGTCCACGCCTCGAGCGCCGCGTAGAGGCAACGCGCGACGCCCTGCCCGTGCCGCGCCGTCTCGACGATGAAGAGATCGACGTGCCACACGCCGGGCGCGAACATGTCGGCGAAGAGCGTCGCGAAAGCGACGAGCGGCGCGCCGACGCCGGCATTCGCGGCCGGCCGATAGCCGATCGCCCATTTGGCGGTGCAACCCCATTCGGCGGACGGCATTCCCGCGTATTCGACAGCCGCTTCGTCCGGCGCGGGCGGCGCGCCTGCCGTGTCGCGGAAATATTCGGGGTTGCGTTCGAAGAAGGCCTGGATCGCGGGGATGTCGTCGGCTACGAGCGCGATCGCGCGGACGTCGCCGCAGTCGAAGAGCGCCCGCGTGCGCGAAGAGGCGGCGGAATCGGTCGGATGCATGGGTTCTTCCACGTGGATCATGTCAGGGAGGGCCGCGATGCCGGCGTTGACCGGGCGGCAGCCAGCAGCCACTTGCCGCCGGGCGAAGCCGCGCGCCGCCGCGAACGATCGCCGGCTGGACGAAATCGCGGCGACCGCCGGCTCACGACATTTCCATCGGCTTGCGCGAGCGTCGCCGGGCGAGTGCGCGCCGGCGCGCCTTAAATCGGGCGCGGATCGCACGGCCATGGCGGAACGGCGGCAGACGATCGGGCGGAAAGCGCCGATGCGCGCGGGGCCCGCCGTTCCACCGTTTCAGGCGTGCGCCGTGCCGCCACGGCGGCACTCCGCGCGTCGAGCGCGCGCGAGGAATGGGGGCGCAAGGGCTGCCGCGGCCGCTCGCCGCACGCCGCCGCGCTTCGCCGCGACTTCTACCGCAACCGCCGCTCAACTCCCCGCCCGCGTGGCCGCCAGGAACAGCACGGGCGGCCGCCGGCAGTCCGCCTCGAGATCGGGCCGCACGGCGAGCGCGTCGGGAATCGGCGCCGGCTCGCCGAGGTGCGTGAGCGTGAAGCCCGCCTTCAGCAGCGTGTTCACGTAAGTCTCGACCGTCCGGTGGTACTTGACCACGCCGTCGACGAACCAGCGCGTGTCGCGCCGCCCTTCCTGCCGGTAGCGATCGACGGGCCAGTGCTGTTTGTGGCCGTCGTCATCGCGCACCCAGCCGTGCGGATACGCGGTGCACATCGGATGCTCGACCGAGAACACGAAGCGGCCGTTCGAGCGCAGCGCGTCGTAGGTCCGCGCGACGACGCCGGTGTAATCCTCGACGTAATGCAGCGCGAGCGACGACACGACGAGATCGAACGCGCGCGTCGCCGCGTGATAGGTCTCGATCGACCGCTGCAGATAGGTGATCGCATCGTCCGCGGTGCGTGCGCGCGCCTCGTCGAGCATTCGCGACGACACGTCGACGGCCGTCACCGACACGGCGCCGTGCGCACGCGCGTAGCGGGCGAAATCGCCGAAGCCGCAGCCGAGGTCGAGCACGTGCAGGCCCGCGAGGTTGGGCAACAGGCGCTTCAGTGCGGGAAATTCGAGTGCGCCGTTCAGGCCGGTGTCGCCTTGTCGAAGCGTGCGGTAGCCTGCGAAGAACGATGCGTCGTCGTAGATGTTTTGCGGCGCGGGCTGTGGCGCCGTGTGGGAATCGCTGCTCACGATGGACGCTCCTTGACGTAGACGGCAATCGGCGGAAAAGCGGCTCGAAACGACACGAAAACGACGAACGACGGTGCAGTGCAATATCCGTTGCGTGCGCTGCGCCGTCCGTCGCATTGTATCGCCACGCATGAGGAAATGCGCAGTCCAAAACGATTGTTTCGGATTCGGCCGAACGCGCCCTCGTTTGCCAAAGCGCGCCCGCTCAAGTACCTTGAACCCCTGCCGTCTGCGATCGGCCCCCGCTTCGCCCCTGGCCGAACCCCGCCGCCCGGGCGCACGGACGCTATCGCATCCGTTCATCCGTTCGCCCGTTGCACGACAGGAGTGCCGCCCCGATGAGAATCCCCCGTTTCAGCCGTTCCCTGCGCGCGGTCGCGGCCGCCGCCGCAGCCGCCGTCCCGCTCGTTTGCGCCGCGCCCGGCGCGCATGCCGCCGACGCGGTCACGGTCGCCTCGAAGATCGACACCGAAGGCAACCTGCTCGGCAGCGTGATCGCGCAGGTGCTGAAGGCGCACGGCATCGCCGTCGTCGACAAGATCGGGCTCGGCGCGACGCCGATCGTCAGAAAGGCGCTGACCACGGGTGAAATCGACATCTATCCGGAATACACCGGCAACGCGGCGTTCTTCTTCAACAAGGCCGACGATCCCGCGTGGAAGAACGCCGCGCAAGGCTACGCGCTCGCGAAGCGGCTCGACTACGCGGCGAACCGGATCGTCTGGCTCGCGCCCGCGCCGGCGAACAATACGTGGGGCGTCGCGGTGCTGAGCTCGGTCGCGCAGTCGCAGCATCTGAAGACGTTCGGCGACTTCGGCAAGTGGGTCGGCGCGGGCGGCAAGGTGAAGCTCGCCGCGTCGGCCGAGTTCGTCAACAGCGCGTCCGCGCTGCCGTCGTTCGAGAAGGCGTACGGCTTCAAGCTGAAGCCGGAGCAGATGCTCGTGCTGTCGGGCGGCGACACCGCCGCGACGATCAAGGCCGCCGCGCAGCAGACGGACGGCGTGAACGCCGCGATGGTCTACGGCACCGACGGCGGCATCGCGGCCGCGGGGCTCACCGTCCTCGACGACGACAAGCACGTGCAGCCCGTCTACGCGCCGACGCCGATCGTCCGCGAGGCGGTGCTGAAGGCGCATCCGCAGATCGCCGACTATCTGAAGCCGGTCTTCGCGAGCCTCGATCTGAAGACCCTGCAGACGCTCAACGCGCGAATCCAGATCAACGGCGAGCCGGCCGCGAGCGTCGCGGCGAGTTATCTGAAAGCGAAGGGCTTCGTCAAATGACGGCGCGCACGGCGCGCGGGGCCGGCGCGTCCGCCCCCGCGCCGCGCCCGCGCGCGCTGCCGGCGTGGGCCGCGCGCATCGACAAGGTCGGCGTGCTGATCGCCGCGCTCGTCGCGTACGCGGCGTTCGTCGAGCCATTCGTCACGCTGCGCGCGAACCGCATCGCGGCGGGCGCGGGGCTCGCGCCCGGCGCGGTGTTTCCGTCACTCGAGGCCGGCGCGCTCGACGCGCTGTGGGCGGCGGGCGCGCTCTTCGCGCTCGTGCGCAGCCGCGCGACGCTGCGCGCCGCCGTCGGCGCGGCGCTCGTGCTCGCGCTGTGCGTGGCCGTCGGCGACGCGCCCGCGCATCTCGTCACGCCGGACACGCCGCTCGCGCGCGTGTCGCCCGCATCGGGCGCATGGCTGCTGCTGTTCGCGTTCGCGGTGCTGATCGCCGACGCGCTCGCCCGCATCGCGCTCGCGCCGGGCACGCGCCTCGTCGCGCTCGCGGCCGCCATCGCGGCGCTCGCGGCGTTCATCCATGGCGGCTTCTGGGACGGGCTGTCGGTGATGCAGGAATACGCGGTGCGCGCCGACACGTTCCGCAGCGAGGCGGCCCGCCACCTCGCGCTCGTCGCCGGCTCGGTCGCGGCGGCCGTCGCGGCGGGCGTGCCGCTCGGCATCGGCTGCACGCGCTCGGCCGCGCTGCGCGGCGCGCTGATGCCGCTCCTGAACGTCGTGCAGACGATCCCGAGCATCGCGCTGTATGGCCTGCTGATGGCGCCGCTCGCGATCCTCGCCGCGCGCGTGCCGCTCGCCGCCCGCCTCGGCGTGAGCGGCATCGGCGTCGCGCCCGCGCTGATCGCCCTCTTCCTGTACGCGCTGCTGCCGATCGTGTCGAGCGTCGTCGTCGGCTTCGCGCAGGTGAGCGCCGCCGTCGTCGAGGCCGCGCAGGCGATGGGAATGACGGGCCGCGAGCGGCTCGTCGCGGTCGAGCTGCCGCTCGCGCTGCCCGTCGTGCTGTCCGGCGTGCGCATCGTGCTCGTGCAGAACATCGGCTTGGCCGCCGTCGCCGCGCTGATCGGCGGCGGCGGCTTCGGCACGTTCATCTTCCAGGGCATCGGCCAGTCGGCGACCGATCTCGTGCTGCTCGGCGCGCTGCCGACGATCGCGCTCGCGCTCGTCACCGCCGTGCTGTTCGAGGCCGCGACCGAGATCGCGAAAGGAGCGCGCCGATGATCGAGATCGAACGCGTGAGCCGGCTTTTCGGCGATGCCGCCTCGCGGGGCGTGCCGCCCGTCGTCGCGGTCGACGACGTGTCGCTCGCGGTCGCGCGCGGCACGGTGACGGCGCTCGTCGGCGCGTCGGGCAGCGGCAAGTCGACGCTGCTGCGGATGATCAACCGGCTGATCGCGCCGACGAGCGGGACGATTCGCGTCGGCGGCGTCGATACCGCGAGCGTGCCCGCCGAGACGCTGCGGCGCGGCATCGGCTACGTGATCCAGGGGCACGGCCTGTTTCCGCACTGGACGGTCGCGCGCAACGTCGCGACGGTGCCGCGCCTGCTCGGCTGGCGCGCGGCGCGCATCGACGCTCGGGTGCGCGAGCTGCTCGAGCTGTTCGAGCTCGATTACGACGCGTACGCGCGCAAGCTGCCGCATCAGCTGTCGGGCGGCCAGCAGCAGCGCGTCGGCGTCGCGCGCGCGCTTGCCGCCGAGCCCGCCATCCTGCTGATGGACGAACCGTTCGGCGCGCTCGATCCGATCATCCGCGGCAAGGCGCAGGATGATCTCGTCGCGCTGCAGCGCAGGCTCAGGATCACGATCGTGATCGTCACGCACGACATCGACGAGGCGCTGCGGCTCGGCGATCAGATCGCGGTGATGGACGCGGGGCGCATTCTGCAGGCAGGCCCGCCCGCCGAGATTCTCGGCAGGCCGCAGCCGGGCGTCGTCGAGCGGCTCGTCGCGGGCCTCGACCGGCCGCTGCGGCTTCTCGCGCTCACGCGCGTCGACGCGCTCGCCGAGCCGGGCGCGGCGCCCGGCGAGCCGATCTCCGGCGCGCTCACGCTGCGCGACGCGATCTCCGAGCTGCTGTGGCGCGGCGTTCCCGCGCTGCCCGTGTCGAGCGCCGACGGCACCGTGACGACGCGCATCACGCTCGCCGCGATCGTCGCGCAGGCGAAGCGGCCGGCATGAGGCGCACGATGAACGCCGCCAAAGCAACCGGCAAGACCGGCGCGGCGTGCGCGATCGGCGCCGCGAGCCGCCGCGTCGGCCTCGCGCTCGCCCGCATCGCCGCGCTCGCGGCGCTCGCCGTGCTGCTCGCCCGGCCCGACTGGCTCGAGCCGCTGTTCGCGCCGTTCGCCGACAACGGCGCCCCCGCGATCTACCGGCGCGCAAGCCTTTTCGACCTGACGCTCTCGCATCTCGCGATCGTCGCGGTCGCGAGCGCGGCGGGCGCGATATGCGCGCTCGCCGCCGGAATCTTCGTCACGCGGCGCGCGGGCGCCGAATTCCTGCCGGTGGCGCGCAGCGTCGTGCACA
Source organism: Burkholderia sp. MSMB1498 (assembly GCF_001526245.1). Classification (NCBI taxonomy): domain Bacteria; kingdom Pseudomonadati; phylum Pseudomonadota; class Betaproteobacteria; order Burkholderiales; family Burkholderiaceae; genus Burkholderia; species Burkholderia sp. MSMB1498. Next base: position 324,898 of record NZ_LOYJ01000066.1, on the reverse strand, counting down.
TCGGGCAGACCTTCCCGCCCGTCGCGGTGCTCGCGCTCGCGGTGCCCGCGGTCGGCTTCGGCGTGAAGCCCGTGCTGATCGCGCTGATCCTGTACGGGCTGCTGCCCATCTTCGAGAGCACGATCGCGGGCCTTCAGGACGTGCCCGCCGACGCCGTCGACGCCGCGCGCGGCATGGGCATGAGCGCGCTGCAGCGGCTCGCGTGGGTCGAGCTGCCGCTCGCGTTTCCGGTGATCCTGAACGGCATCCGGCTCGCCGTCGTCATCAATCTCGGCACCGCGACGATCGGCTCGACCGTCGCGGCCAAGGGGCTCGGCGACGTGATCATCGCAGGGCTGCAAACATCGAATACCGCGTTCGTGCTGCAAGGCGGCGTCGTCGTCGCACTGCTCGCGGTGCTGATCTACGACGCGCTCGGCGTGATCGGGCAATGGATCGCGCCTGCGGGCGCGGCGCGGCGCGAAGGTGGCGCGTGAGTTCACGCGTAAGTCGGCGTGTCGAGCGGCGCATACGGCGGCCGGCCGGGCGTGATGCGCGAATGCGCGCCGGCGCGCCGCGTCGAGCGATGCGTGACTGTTCGCCGGCCGATGCCGCTTCGCCGCTTCGCCGCTTCGCCGCTTCGCCGTTTCCGAGCGGCGAAACGCATGAACGATATCGCACGCATAGGGGCGCGTACGCGTCGCCGCATCGGACCGCACGCCGCGCCGACGTCATCGGACGCCGACACGTCATACCCTCGTTGAATTCGGCGCGTTGAATTCGGCGCGTTGAATTCGGTGTGTTGAATTCGATTACGCATTCCGTTCGAGCGGCACTGCGCCGGTCGCGCAATTCGACTTGCCGCTCGGGCGATTGCCGCCGCGCGCGTCGCTACTCGTCAGCCGCAAGGCGCCGAGAAAAAAACGATGAATGCATTGCGCGCGTCGCTTTCATTGCGTGACGACATACGCGCGCGTCTTCATCGTCACATATTCGTCACAATTCGCTCCCGAAAGCGTCCCGCTCGGCGCGCACGCACCACATGCGATCGCGCGCCAGCGCACGGCGCGCACGCGTTCGCGCGCGCGCTTCCGGCGACCTGCGGTCAATTACGATTTCAGCAAGATGGAATTGCGTCGAATGAAGGTAATCGCGACTGGCGCCGGCGATCAAGCGCTCATCGAGAGCATGAAAGACAGCGACATGCACTCCGTTCCTAGCACCATTTGCACACTGTCCGGAGGCCTTCCGGCGTTTTTTGATCCATGACATAAAGTGCCGTTTAAATTGTTTTCAATTGTTATGCAATCGGGAAGAATTGAATCGACGAAAGCAAATTCAAATACCGAATTTGACGGATTTTGAATGGCTTCGATCGGCTCGTTTCGGGTGTGTGAATCCGGATAGACCGTCCGATTCAGGCACACGCGGAAATTCGACCGCCAAAAGCGATCGAGAGCGGATTCGAACCTAAAAGCAGGAAGCATGATGAGAATCTGTATCGAAAATATTCAACCGGGAGTCACGCGAGAAGAGCTGCAGGCTTTTCTATTCAAATACACCGGAAAGAAATTCACCGACATTCAATTCATCGGGCAATCGGGCCCGCGGCCGAGCGCGCTGATCGACATGGACAGCGCCAATTGGGGTGCGCTCGCCGAAATTCGTCGCCGCCTGCACGGCATGTACTGGAAGCGGCGCCGGATCGGCGTCTGGCTCTTTTCGTTCTGGGACCGCAGCGACGCCGCCGAGGCGCGGCGTCAACGCGAAGCCCGCGCGCAACAACCCGGGAGCGGACCGATGACGACACTCCGCCGATAACGCTCGATCGAGCACGCACTTTCGGATTTCTAACAACGCGCGTTCCGCCGGATACGCGCATGCCAGCGGCAGACCGCCGCGCGCTTTCGCCCCGGCGGAAGCGCGATGGCCGCGTGCGCGCCGCGATTTTGCAACAACGCGACTGCGAGGAAACATCATGGCTGAAGTGATTCAAGACGTCGCGGCGAAACCCGCCGCGAGCAAGCTGCGACTCGGCGCGCTGACCGCGCTCGTCGTCGGATCGATGATCGGCGGCGGCATCTTCTCGCTGCCGCAAAACATGGCCGCCACGGCCGAAGCCGGCGCGATCCTGATCGGCTGGGCGATCACCGCGGTCGGCATGCTCACGCTCGCGTTCGTGTTCCAGACGCTCGCGAACCGCAAGCCGCAGCTCGACGGCGGCGTGTACGCATACGCGCAGGCGGGCTTCGGCGACTACATGGGCTTCTCGTCCGCGTGGGGCTACTGGATCAGCGCGTGGCTCGGCAACGTCGGCTACTTCGTGCTGCTGTTCTCGACGCTCGGCTACTTCTTTCCGGTGTTCGGCGAAGGCAACACGCCCGCCTCGATCGCCGGCGCGTCGGTGCTGCTGTGGGCCGTGCACTTTCTCGTGCTGCGCGGCATCCGGCAAGCGGCGTTCATCAACCTCGTCACGACCGTCGCGAAGATCGTCCCGCTCGCGGTATTCATCCTGATCTGCTTCTTCGCGTTCAAGCTGGACGTGTTCAGGGCCGACATCTGGGGCCGCGCGAACCCGTCGCTCGGCTCGGTGATGAACCAGGTCCGCAGCATGATGCTCGTGACGGTCTGGGTCTTCATCGGCATCGAGGGCGCGAGCATCTTCTCGGCGCGCGCGGAGAAGCGCAGCGACGTCGGGCGCGCGACCGTGATCGGCTTCGTCGGCGTGCTGCTCGTGCTCGTGCTCGTCAACGTGCTGTCGCTCGGCATCATGACGCAGCCGCAGCTCGCGAAGCTGCAGAACCCGTCGATGGCGGCCGTGCTCGAGCACGTCGTCGGCCACTGGGGCGCCGTGCTCATCAGCGTCGGCCTCGTCGTGTCGCTCGCCGGCGCGCTGCTGTCGTGGGTGCTGCTTTGCGCGGAGATCATGTTCTCGGCCGCGAAGGACCACACGATGCCCGCGTTCCTGCGCAAGGAGAACGCGAACCACGTGCCCGCCAACGCGCTCTGGCTCACGAACGCGCTCGTCCAGGTGTTCCTGCTGATCACGCTGTTCTCGCAAAGCACCTATCTGTCGCTGATCTATCTCGCGACGTCGATGATCCTGATCCCGTACTTCTGGTCGGCCGCCTACGCGCTCCTTCTCGCCGTGCGCGGCGAGACCTACGAGAACGACGCCCGCGCGCGCCGCACGGACGGCTTCGTCGCAGCGCTCGCCGTGCTCTACGCAGTGTGGCTGCTGTACGCGGGCGGCGCCAAGTATCTGCTGCTGTCCGCCCTTCTCTATGCGCCGGGCGCGCTCTTCTTCGCGAAGGCGAAGCGCGAGCTCGGCAAGCCGGTCTTCACCGCCGTCGAAAAGCTGATCTTCGCGGCGGCGTCCGCCGCCGCGGTGTTCGCGGCCTACGCGCTCCATAGCGGGCTCATCACCCTTTGATCGAAGAGGTAACCAACATGACCAACGCCATCCCTCAAGTCGGTGTCCACTCCGAAGTCGGCAAACTGCGCAAGGTGCTCGTCTGCTCGCCGGGGCTCGCGCATCAGCGGCTCACGCCGAGCAATTGCGACGAGCTGCTGTTCGACGACGTGATGTGGGTGAACCAGGCGAAACGCGACCATTTCGACTTCGTGTCGAAGATGCGCGAGCGCGGCGTCGAAGTGCTCGAGATGCACAACCTGTTGACCGAGACCGTGAAGAATCCGGCCGCGCTCAAGTGGATACTGGACCGCAAGATCACGCCCGACAGCGTCGGCATCGGCCTCGTCGACGAAGTGCGCGCGTGGCTCGAGGGCCTCGAGCCGCGCACGCTCGCCGAGTTCCTGATCGGCGGCGTCGCGGCGAGCGACATCCCGGGCGCCGAGCGCTCGAAGGTGCTCACGCTGTTCCGCGACTATCTCGGCAAATCGTCGTTCGTGCTGCCGCCGCTGCCGAACATGATGTTCACGCGCGACACGTCATGCTGGATCTACGGCGGCGTCACGCTCAATCCGATGCACTGGCCCGCGCGCCGGCAGGAAACGCTCCTCGTCGCCGCGATCTACAGATTCCATCCGGCGTTCGCCGACGCGAAGTTCGACATCTGGTACGGCGATCCCGACCGCGATCACGGGATGGCGACGCTCGAAGGCGGCGACGTGATGCCGATCGGCCGCGGCGTCGTGCTCGTCGGAATGGGCGAGCGCACCTCGCGCCAGGCGATCGGCCAGCTCGCGCAAGCGCTGTTCCAAAAGGGCGCGGCCGAGCGCGTGATCGTCGCGGGCCTGCCGAACTCGCGCGCGTCGATGCACCTCGACACCGTGTTCAGCTTCTGCGACCGCGATCTCGTGACGGTCTTCCCCGACGTCGTGAGCCGGATCGTGCCGTTCTCGCTGCGCCCGGGCGGCGACGCGCGTTACGGCATCGAGATCGAGCGCGAGGACAAGCCGTTCGTCGACGTCGTCGCGCAGGCGCTCGGCCTCAGGGCGCTGCGCGTCGTCGAGACGGGCGGCAACGATTTCGCGGCCGAGCGCGAGCAATGGGACGACGGCAACAACATGGTCTGCGTCGAGCCGGGCGTCGTCGTCGGCTACGACCGCAACACGTATACGAACACGCTGCTGCGCAAGGCGGGCGTCGAGGTGATCACGATCGGCTCGAGCGAGCTCGGCCGCGGCCGGGGCGGCGGCCACTGCATGACCTGCCCGGTGCTGCGCGATCCGGTCGACTACTGAGGCGAACACCGAAGCGAGCGTCGCGGCGCTTTGGCGCCGCTGCCTGACACCCAACGGAGAATCCAGATGAGCTTCAACCTGCACAACCGCAATCTGCTGAGCCTGATGCATCACAACGCGCGCGAGCTGCGCTACCTGCTCGATCTCGCGCGGGATCTCAAGCGCGCGAAGTACAGCGGCACCGAGCAGCCGCGTTTGCTGCGCAAGAACATCGCGCTGATCTTCGAGAAGACGTCGACCCGCACGCGCTGCGCGTTCGAAGTCGCCGCGTACGACCAGGGCGCGAACGTCACGTACATCGATCCGGCGTCGTCGCAGATCGGCCACAAGGAGAGCATGAAGGACACCGCGCGCGTGCTCGGCCGGATGTACGACGCGATCGAGTACCGCGGCTTCAGCCAGGAGATCGTCGAGGAGCTCGCGCATCATGCGGGCGTGCCCGTCTTCAACGGCCTCACCGACGAATACCACCCGACGCAAATGCTCGCCGACGTGATGACGATGCGCGAGCACAGCGACAAGCCGCTGCACGACATCAGCTACGCGTATCTCGGCGACGCGCGCAACAACATGGGCAACTCGCTGCTGCTCATCGGCGCGAAGCTCGGGATGGACGTGCGCATCGGCGCGCCGAAGGCGCTCTGGCCCGCTGCGGAGTTCATCGCGCAATGCGAGGCGTTCGCGGCCGAAAGCGGCGCGCGGATCATGTTGAGCGAAGATCCGCATGAGGCGGTCAAGGGCGTCGACTTCATCCACACCGACGTATGGGTGTCGATGGGAGAGCCCGTCGAGGCATGGGACGAACGGATCAAGGCGCTGCTGCCGTATCAGGTGAACCGCAAGCTGATCGAATCGACGGGCAATCCGCGCACGCGCTTCATGCATTGCCTGCCGGCGTTCCACAATTGCGAGACGAAGGTCGGCAAGCAGATCGCCGAGCGCTATCCGCGTCTGAAGGACGGCATCGAAGTGACCGACGAAGTGTTCGAATCGCCGCGCTGCATCGCGTTCGAGCAGGCGGAGAACCGCATGCACACGATCAAGGCGGTACTCGTGTCGACGCTCGGCGGCATCTGACGAACCCACGCGCGCGACCGTGCGGCGCCCTGCATCATCGGGCGCCGCGCCGCGCGCATCTTCAAGGAGAAACACGATGCGTATCGTCATCGCATTGGGCGGCAACGCGCTCTTGCAGCGCAATCAGCCGATGACCGAGGCCCAGCAGCGGGAGAACGTGAAGATCGCGGTCGCGCAGATCGCGCAGATCGCGCCCGGCAACGAACTCGTGATCGCGCACGGCAACGGGCCGCAGGTCGGGCTCCTCGCGCTGCAGGGCGCGGCATATACCGAAGTCGCGCCCTATCCGCTCGACGTGCTCGGCGCGCAGACGGAAGGGATGATCGGCTATCTGATCGAACAGGAAATGGGCAACCTGCTGCCGCCCGACGCGCCGTTCGCGACGCTCCTGACGCAAGTGGAGGTCGATCCGGCCGATCCGGCGTTCGAGCATCCGACCAAGCCGATCGGCCCCGTCTATTCGCGCGAGGACGCCGAGCGGCTCGCGCAGGAAAAAGGCTGGCGCATCGCGCCCGACGGCGACCAGTTCCGCCGCGTGGTGGCGAGCCCGCGGCCGCGGCGCATCTTCGAGATCCGGCCGGTCAAGTGGCTGCTCGAGAAAGGCACGATCGTGATCTGCGCGGGCGGCGGCGGCATTCCGACGCGCTACGACGCGAGCGGCAAGCTCTCGGGCGTCGAGGCGGTGATCGACAAGGATCTGTGCGCGTCGCTGCTCGCGCGCGAATTGAGCGCGGATCTGCTCGTGATTGCGACCGACGTCGACGGCGCGTACGTCGACTGGGGCAAGCCGACGCAAGCGCAGATCGAGGCCGCGCATCCGGACGAGCTCGAACGGCTCGGTTTCGCGGCCGGCTCGATGGGGCCGAAGGTGCAGGCGGCGATCGAGTTCGCACGGCAGACCGGACACGATGCGGTGATCGGCTCGCTCGCGGATATCGTCGCGATCGCCGAGGGCCGCGCGGGCACGCGCGTCAGCACGAAGGTCGACGGGATTCGTTACCGCAAGCCGCACTGAGCGAGACGGCGGCGAGCGGCATGGCGATCCGCCGCCGCGCGACGCGCGCCGGCGGCGAGGCGCGGCTGTCGTCGCGCGCGCCGCGGCCAGTGCGGCCGCGGCGCGCTTCGAGCCCTCGCGTATCGCACCGCCGATGCAATCCGCAGCGTTGATCCGCAGCATCGACGTCCCGCACCGGCGAGCGCGCCGCCCGCCGCGCTCTTCGTCCGCTCACGCGCCGCGCTTGTCGTTCTGACGGCGCGTCCACGCATGCGTCTGCTCGTCGCGCACGAACTGCTCGACGGCGGCGGGCAGCAGGTTGCGGAACAGCCCGCCGTCGCTTTCCGTCACTTCGACCATCTTCTCGACCATCTCCTGCGGGTCGAACTGCTCGAACGGGAACGTCAGCTTCTCGGGCGTCGCCGCGTCGCGCGCGGGATCGAGCCAGCGGCGCGGCGTCTCCATCATCCGGTCGTTGAAGCCCGTGCTATAAGGGCCCGGATTGACGACCGCGATCTGGATGCCGTGCGCGTCGAGCTCCGCGTGCATCGCCTCGGCGATCGATTCGACCGCGTGCTTCGACGCGCAATACGCGCCCGTGTACGCGCCCGTGATGAGCCCGGCGATCGACGACACGAACACGATCTTGCCGCGCCCGCGCGCGATCATCCCGCGCGCGACCTGCTGCGTGAGCTCGAGCGGGCCGAACACGTTGGCCTCGAACAGCTCGCGAACGATGTCGACGGGCAGATCGACGAGCGCGCCCGCCTCGCCCACGCCGGCGTTGTTCAGCAGCACGTCGACGTCCCAGCGCGCGGCCTGCGCGCGGTCCCGCGCCGAGGTCACGTCGAGCTTCACGGCGTCGAGCGCGACCCCGCGCCGCGCGGCCTCGGCGTTCAGTTCGGTGATCTGCGGCACGATCTGCACGCCCGCGATCACGTGATGGCCTTTCGCGGCGAGCCGCAGCGCGGCCTCGCGGCCGAAACCCGAGCCTGCGCCCGTCACCAGAATGCGTTTCCGAGTCATGTCCTTGCTCCTTGTCCTGCGTTGAGAAGAGTGGCGAAAGCATCGACGCACGCCTGTGCGATCGCGCTGTCGTCGTCGACCGTGCCGCCCGACACGCCGACCGCGCCGACGCAGCTTCCGTTTGCGTCGAGAAGCGGCAGGCCGCCGCCGAACGTGACGAGCCCGCCGTTGCTGTGCTCGATGCTGCGGATCGGCCCGTCGCCGGCCGACAACACGCCGAGCGACGCGCTCGGCATCCGGAAGCGCGCGGCCGTGCCGGCCTTGCGCGTCGCGAGATCGATCGCGCCGATGAACGCGTCGTCCATCCGCGCGAACGCGACGAGATGCGCGCCGGCGTCGACGACGGCGATCGCGACGGCGACGCCCGCCGCGTTCAGATGCGCGGCGTTCGCGACGCCGGCGTCGACGACGCGCCGCGCGCGTTCGAGCGTGAGTTCGGTGGACATCGGCGGCTCCTTGTGCGATTCGACTGGGAGCCAGTGTAAGGATCGGCGGTATCTGCGAGAATCAGTGTTCCGCTCACAAACGTATCAAGTTTTTCTAATGACTCTGCGACGCGATCCGCTCGGCGGCCTGCATGTGTTCATCAGCGTCGTCACGCACGGCAACTTCACGCGCGCGGCGGCCGCGCTCGGCCTCACGCCCGCCGCGGTGAGCCTCGCGATCGGGCAGCTCGAAAGCGAGCTGAAAGTCAAATTGTTCAGCCGCAGCACGCGCGGCGTGAGCCTGACGGAAGCCGGCCAGCGCTATTACGACGCGACCGCGCAGCCGTACCGGCAGGTCGCCGACGCACGCGACGCGCTGAACGACGCGCGCGACGAGCCCGAGGGCCTGTTGCGGATCAGCGCGCTGCATCTCGCGAAATCGGTCGTCACGGCCGACGTGCTCGCCGAATTCTTCCGCCGCTACCCGAAAGTGAGCGTCGAGATCCGCTACGAGGATCATCTCGTCGACATCGTGAAGGAACGGCTCGACGCCGGGATACGCTTGGCCGACCGGCTGCAGCCCGGTATGGTCGGCGTGAAGATCGCGCCCGCGCTCACGTGCGCGCTCGTCGCGACGCCCGGCTATCTCGCGCAGCACGGCACGCCTGCGAAGGTCGCCGACCTCGCGCGGCACATGTGCATCCGCTTTCGCTTTCCGAAGAGCGGGCGCCTGCACAAATGGCCGCTGCGCGACGGCCGCCGCGACATCGAGCTCGACGTCGCGGGCCGCTTCGTCAGCACCGATACGGGCGCCGTGATCGACGCCGCGCGCGCGGGCGCGGGCATCGCGTTCGTGTTCATGCGCGAGCGGATCGAGGACGACCTGCGCCGCGGCACGCTGCGCGAGGTGCTGCCGGGCGCATGCCGGACGCTGCCGCCGATGTGGCTCTACTACGCGAACCGCAAGCACGTGCCGCCGAAGCTGCGCGCGTTCATCGCGGTGCTGCGCGAGCACGCGGCGGCCGACGCGCGGCGCTGACGGCTTCGCGTTCGCCGTTGCGGCGCGATGCCGCCTCGTGCCGCGCGCTTGTGCGTCGTTTTTGTGCGTCGCTCTCGTGCTTCGTCCGCGTCCGGCGACGGCCTGGTCCGCCGCCCCATGCAAAAGCGCCGGCGCGGCGCAATGCGCTTGCATGATTTCGCGATATCACGAAGTCGCGCCGCCGCCAGCAACGATGCGCGGGATCGGCTACATTGTGCGGACCGCGCCGCCCGCGCGGATCACGGGCGGGCGCGTGGCGACTTCTTCATCGATTCATCGACCGAGTTCATCCATGTCCGATCTTTCCGAGTTTCCGATCACGAAGAAATGGCCCGCGCAGCATCCGGAGCGCATCCAGCTCTATTCGCTGCCGACGCCGAACGGCGTCAAGGTGTCGATCCTGCTGGAGGAAACGGGGCTGCCGTACGAGGCGCACGTCGTGCGCTTCGACACGAACGACCAGATGTCGCCCGAGTTCCTGTCGCTGAACCCGAACAACAAGATCCCGGCGATCATCGATCCGCACGGCCCGGGCGGCAAGCCGCTCGCGCTGTTCGAATCGGGCGCGATCCTGCTCTATCTCGCCGACAAGACGGCCCGGTTCATTCCGGCCGATCCCGCGCGCCGCTACGAGACGATCCAGTGGCTGATGTTCCAGATGGGCGGCATCGGGCCGATGTTCGGCCAGGTCGGCTTCTTTCACAAGTTCGCGGGCCGCGAATACGAGGACAAGCGCCCGCGCGATCGCTACGTCGGCGAAGCGAAGCGCCTGCTCGCGGTGCTCGAGGGCCGCCTCGCGGATCGCCAGTGGATCATGGGCGACGCCTATACGATCGCCGACATCGCGACGTTCCCGTGGGTGCGCAACCTGATCGGCTTCTACGAGGCGCGCGAGCTCGTCGAATTCGAGCGCTTTCCGAACGTCGCGCGCGTGCTCGACGCGTTTCTCGCACGGCCGACGGTCGCGCGCGGGCTGAACATTCCGGCGCGGCCGTAACCGCGTGCCGGCGTCGCGCCGCGTCCGTGCGGTGCGACGCCTTGCGCCGACGGGCGGCCGGACGCACGCGCGGCTCGCCGCGTCGCCGGCCTCCTCGATCCTCTGCCCGCTTCCGCTTCTCCTTTTCGCGCTCGCAACGAACGCCATCGCGAATGCGACGGCATACGCGAAAAGTCACCAGTCACGCCGCTTCAACGTTTCAATCTCGCCTCCTTCTTGCCTCCTTCCTCTCGCCGAATCGCATGCGCCTTCGACGTCCGGCGTTTGCGTCGCCTCCGTCCGGCATCCGCGCGCCACATGCATCCGTTCACGATGCGCCAAACGCGAAGTGGTGCGAATCATTCCGCGAGCGGCGCATCGAGCGCCGCGCCGTTTCGAGCGATTTCGCGGCGATTTCGCGCCGATTCGCGGCGATCCGCGCCGGTCCTTATCGGCTCGCCCGCGCCGCCGGGCCCATCAACGTGCAGTCAGCCGTCGGCCTGCCCTTGCAGCAGCTTGCCGAGCAGCTTCGCGAGCCGGCGCTGCTCCGTGTCGCTCAGCGCGGCCAGCACGCGCCGCTGGTTGTCGACGTGCGCGACGACGGCGTCGTCGATCAACGCGAGCCCCGCGGGCGTCAGCGCGACGAGCGTGCCGCGCCCGTCCGCCGGATTCGGGCGGCGCTCGACCCACCCCGCCTTTTCGATGCGATCGATCCGGTTCGTCATGCTGCCCGACGAGATCATCGCGGCGTCGTAAAGCGCGGTCGGCGTCAGCGCGTACGGCGCGCCGCTGCGACGCAGCGTCGCGAGCACGTCGAACTCGCCGGGCTGCAAGCCGTAGCGCGCGAAGAGCGGGTTGAGCCTGTCCCGCGCGATGACGAGCGCCGCCTCCTGCAGCCTGCCGAGCACGATCATCGACGACGGGTCGAGATCCGGGCGCTCGCGACGCCATTGCTCGACCGCATGTGCTGCGCGATCCATTACCCCTCCTGTTCGTCCAAGTTATCTTGACGTCGAGATAGATCGAATCTATCTTGATGTCGAGACAATTATACGCAATGCGCGTACCCGGCAGCCGTCCGGACGCGCGCCGCTTCCATTCCTATGCACATGCTTCTTTCTCCTGCTTGGCGGCTCGCCGCCATCGTCCTCGTCGGCCTCAACCTGCGTCCGGTGCTCGCGTCGGTCGGGCCGCTCCTCGATACGATCCAGCGCGCGACCGGCTTGTCCGACAGCGCGGCGAGCCTGCTGACGACCGTCCCGATCCTGCTGATGGGCGCGGGGGCGCTGAGCGCGCCGTGGCTCGCGCGCCGCGCCGGCGTGCGCGCGGGCGTATGGCTCGGCGTCGCGCTGATCGGGCTCGCATGCGCGGCGCGCGTCGCGGCGAGCGCGCCCGCCGTGCTGCTCGCGTCCGCGCTGTGCGCGGGGCTCGGCATCGCGGCCGTGCAGGCGCTCCTGCCCGCCTTCATCAAGGCCGAGTTCGCCGCGCGCGCGGGCAGCGTGATGGGCTTCTATTCGACGTCGATCATGGGCGGCGCCGTGTTCGCGAGCGTCGCGACGCCGTTTGCGTCGCACGCGCTCGGCTGGCCGCTCGCGCTGGCCGGCTGGACGCTGCCCGCCGTCGCCGCCGCGCTGCTGTGGCCGCTCGCGACGCGCGCGGCGGCCCGCGACGCGCAGGCGCGCTCGGCCACGCGGCGCACGAGCGGCGCGCGCGCATGGTTGCTCGCCGCGTTCTTCGGCCTCGGCACGGGCGCGTACACGCTCGTGCTCGCGTGGCTGCCGCCGTATTACGTGGCGCTCGGATGGTCGCCCGAAGCGGCGGGCGGGCTGCTCGGCGGCGTGACGCTCGCCGAGGTCGCCGCGGGGCTCACCGTGTCGGCGTTCATCGACCGCCTGACGGATCGCCGTCCCGCGCTCTTCGCCGCGATCGCGTCGCTGTTCGTCGGCTTGATCGTGCTGATCGCGGCGCCGATCGATTTCGCGCTGCCCGCGTCGCTGCTGCTCGGCCTCGGCATCGGCGCGCTGTTTCCGCTGTCGCTGATCGTTGCGCTCGATCACGCGCCGAGCGCGGCCGAGGCCGGCGCGCTTACCGGATTCGTCCAGGGAATCGGCTATCTGATCGCGGGCCTTTTCCCGTTCGTCGCGGGCGTGATCCGGCAGAACGTCGCCGATCTGTCGCCGGCATGGGGCTTCATGGCCGCCGTGTGCGTCGCGATGGCGGCGATGGCCGCGCGCTTCGCGCCGCTGCGGCTCGCCGTCGCGCGAAACGGCGCGTGAGGGGCGAGTCAGCGGCGAGTGAGTGGCGCATGGGCGGCGCGCGACGCGTATCGTCTGGCGTTTGCGCGACGTCGCGTTGCATTCGTGGTGTGGGTTGCTTGCGTTGCGGTCATATCGGCAGCGCCGCTCGCCGGTATCGCCGCATGGGTGCGGCCGGAGGAATCCCCGCTCGCTCGGTGCCGGCGCGCCGCCGACGCGACGCGACGCGCGCGCGGCGGCTACCCTATCGCCGATGCGCGGGCGTCGCTTCGGGGCGGCATGGCGCGCGCCGATTTGCGTCTCGCGTCGAAGACGCAACGTTTCGACGGCGTGTCGACGACGAAACTACGAATCGACGCATGGCGCGCGTTCGTCGCGCCGATGAACTACGCATGCTGACATGCGCGAATGCGGCCATGTCGCGTCGCGCGGCCCGATCGCACGGCGGCGAACGCCTGCGATGCGCCCTCCTCAAATCGGCCGCGCACATCTTCGCCGCGAAGCGCGCGTGCCCGCGCGTGCCTGTTCATGCTCGAGCTGCCGCCGGCCCGATCCCGAGCGCGCCCGCGCATCGGCCGCACGGATCGCGCTTTGCCCGAGCCGGAACTCGTACGGCACGCCACGGTCCCTATTGAACGTCACGACCCCAACGCGCCGATCCGGCCAAGGAAATGCCCATGATGTCGACTCGATTCCGTCATTTCGCCGCGGCCGCGCTCGTGGTGTCCGCCGGCGCGTTCGCGGCGCCGGCGAGCGCCGCGCCCGATGTCGCGTGCCGGCCCGACGAGACGATGCCGAAGCGGCAGTTTCGCGGTACGTGGATCGCATCGGTGATCAACATCGACTGGCCGTCCCGCCCGGGCCTGTCCGTCGCCGACCAGGAGGCCGAGCTGCGCGCGTGGCTCGACGACGCGGCCCGCATGAATCGAAATGCCGTGATCCTCCAGGTTCGCCCGACCGCGGACGCATTCTGGCCGTCGCCGTTCGAGCCGTGGTCGAAATATCTGACGGGCGCGCAAGGCGGCGACCCCGGCTACGATCCGCTCGCGTTCGCGGTTGCCGAAGCGCATCGGCGCAATCTCGAGCTGCACGCATGGTTCAATCCGTATCGCATCGCGATGGACGAGCGCATCGACGCGCTCGTCGCGACGCATCCGGCCCGCCAGCACCCGGACTGGGTCGTTCGCTACGGCGGGAAACTGTACTACAACCCGGGCGTGCCGGCCGCGCGCGCGTTCGTCGTCGACGCGATCATGGACGCCGTCGGCCGCTACGATATCGACGGCGTGCATCTCGACGACTATTTCTACCCGTATCCGGTCGCGGGCGAGACGTTCGACGATGCGTCGGCCTACGCTCGATACGGCGCGGGCTTCCCGACGCTCGCCGACTGGCGCCGCGACAACGTCGATCGGCTCGTCGAAGCGCTCGCGCATCGCATCAAGGCCGCGAAGCCGTGGGTGAAGTTCGGAATCTCGCCGTTCGCGGTCTGGCGCAACGCGGCCACCGATCCGCAGGGCTCGCAGACGTCGGCTGCCGTGCAGACCTATGACGACCTGTATGCGGATACGCGCCGATGGCTGCGCGAGCGCTGGATCGATTACGTCGTCCCGCAGGTGTACTGGGCGCAAGGCTTCGCACCCGCCGACTACGACAAGGTGGTGTCGTGGTGGGCGAACGAGGCGCGCGGCCGCGACGTGCACTTGTACATCGGGCAGGCGGCGTACAAGGTCGGCACGTCGAATCAATCGCCGGGCTGGTCCGATCCGGCCGAGCTGAGCAATCATCTGGCGTTCAATCTCACCGTGCCCGAGGTGAAGGGCGACGTCTACTTTTCCGCGAAGGACGTGCGCGCGGACCGGCTCGGCGCGACGACGCGCGTGAACCGCACCTGGTATTCGCGGCCGGCGCTCGTGCCGGCGATGCGCCCGCTCGACGGAGCGCCGCCGCCGCCCGCTGAGGATCTCCGTGCGCAACGCACGCCGGACGGCGTGCGGCTGCGATGGAAGCCGCGCTCGAATGCGGCGGCGTCTTACGCGGTCTATCGCCACGAGACGGGACGGCAAGACATGTGCGACGACCACGACGCGCGCCATTTGCTCGCGACGGTTCGGGGAACCGATTATGTCGACATCACCGCGCACGCCGATCGCGACTACCGCTACGTCGTCACCGCGCTCGATCGTCTCTGGAACGAAAGCGAGCCGGTCGACGTCGTGACGCCGGCTTTGCGATCGCATTGAAGCGCTCGCGCGGATGCGCCGGCGGCGGAGCGTCGTTCACGCGAACACGGGCGACGCCGCGCTTCGGCATCTGATATTTCGCGCTCGGCTCGATGCGGGACGCCGCGCGTGGATCGCGATGTGTCGCCGACGCGTTCGAGCCCGCGCTTCGCGCAGCGACGGTCGCATCGGCGTCGGGGGGCGGAGTCGATGCAGGAATCGATGTCGGATTCGGCATCGATGCGCGTGCCGCCCCAAGCTTGCCTTGCCTCTTGCATGCCCGTTCGCGCGCTCGACGCGCGCAATCGCCGCATGCCTGCGCACGCCGGCGCTTGCCGATATGCTGACCTGCGCCGAGTGCCGCCGTCCTCACCCTTTCGCGTAGAGCGTCGACTCGTCGAACCCTTGCGCGTCGAGCACGCGCCCGATCAGGATCAGCGCGGTGCGCTCGATTGGCGTGCCGGCGACCTTGTCGACGATGTCGGCGAGCGTGCCCGTCACGCGCTCCTCGTCGGGCCAGCTCGCACGGTAGATCACGGCCACCGGACAATCGGCGCCGTAGTGCGGCAGCGCGTCGTCGACGATTCGCGCGAGATGCCGCACGCCGAGATGGATCGCGAGCGTCGCGCGGTGCGCGGCGAGGCTCGCGAGCGACTCGCCTTCGGGCATCGTCGTCTTGCCCGCGTAGCGCGTGAGGATCACGGTCTGCGCGACGCCCGGCAGCGTCAGCTCGACGCCGAGCGCCGCCGCGCACGCGGCCGTCGCGGTCACGCCGGGCACGATCTCGTAAGGAATCCGGAGCGCGGCGAGCCGGCGCATCTGCTCGCCGATCGCGCCGTACAGCGACGGATCGCCGGAATGCACGCGCGCGACGTCCTGCCCGTTCGCGTGCGCCTGAGCGAGCAGCGCGACGATCGCATCGAGATCGAGCTCCGCCGTGTTCACGACGAGTTCGGCGCGATGGCCGTCGAGCACCGCGGCCGGCACGAGCGAGCCCGCGTACAGGATCACCGGGCAACTGCGCACGAGGCGCTGGCCCTTCACCGTGATCAGCTCGGGATCGCCCGGACCCGCGCCGATGAAATACACCGTCATTCAAGATACTCCGTCATTCGATGATTCGATTCGAGGATGCGATGCGCGCGCCGCGGGGCGCGTTCTCGCGCATTGCGCGCATCGCTCGGGCAGCCCGCTTTCGTCACTTTCGTCACTTTCGTCGCTCTTCTCGCCTACGCGACCTGTCCCGCTTTGATGACGCCTCGCCGCGCACGCAACTCGGCCCGGCGCGTGCGGCCCGCGGGACATCCGGCCCGCCGTCTTCGATCATCATGCCGGCCCCGCGTCGACGCGCGAGCGTACCGCACACGCGGCCCGTCACGACGCGCGAATTGCACGAAACGTGCGCAACGCGTCGACGAGCGCGGCCGTGTCGCCGAATTCGCGATCCGCGTCGGGCAGCGCCGGCCGCTCGACCATCACGACGGGAATGCCCCGCTCGCGGGCGACGTCGAGCTTCGCCTCGGTCGCCGCGCCGCCGCTGTTCTTGCTGACGACCACGTCGATTCCGGCTGTCGCGAAGAGCACGCGCTCGCCGTCGGCCGAGAACGGCCCGCGCGCGGCGAGCACGTGCGCGCGCGCGTTGCCGGGATGCGCGTCGAGGCAGCGCACGAGCCAGTGCTGATGCGGAGCAATCTCGTCGAGATGCGCGAGCGGCTCGCGCCCGAGCGTGAACAGCGGCCGCGCGAACGGCGCGATCGCGGCGGCGACGCCGTGCCAATCGGCGACGCCGCGCCAGTCGTCGCCGGGCTGCGGCCGCCACGGCGCGCGGCGCAGCGCCCAGTACCGCACGCCCGCCGCGCGGCACGCGGCGGCCGCGTTCGCGCTGATTCGCGCGGCGAACGGATGCGTCGCGTCGACGACGAGCGCGATCGCGTGCTCGCGCAGATGGCGCGCGAGCCCGTCGGCGCCGCCGAAGCCGCCGACGCGCACGTCGCACGCCAGATCGTCCGGCACCTTGCCGAGGCCCACGAGGCTGTACACGTCGCGCGGCGCGAGCGTGCGCGCGACGCGCAGCGCGTCGCCCGTGCCGCCGAGCAGCAACACGCGGCGCGCGCTCATGGCGCGACGCCGACGATGCGGCTCGCTCGATCGATCGCGAGCACTTCGACGTCGACCTCGTCGGGCACGATATCGCGCGCGACGCGGCGCGCGTGCGCGCACACGATGTCGCCGAGCGGCACGTGGTGCGCGAGCGCGAGCGCCAACGCCTGCTGGCTCGTGTTCGCCGCGCGGATCTCGTGCTGCAGCACGGCGCTCGCGCCCGCTTCGCCCGCCCACGCGGCGAGGAGCGGCAAGTCGATGCTCGAATGTCGGCTGTGCAGATCGAGGTGCCCCGCGGCGAGCTTGCTGAGCTTGCCGAAGCCGCCGCACAGCGTGAGCCGCGCGACGCGCGCGCGGCGCAGATACTTGAGCACCGCGCCCGCGAAGTCGCCCATTTCGATGAGCGCGATGTCGGGCAGGCCGTAGCGCGCGCGCACCGCGTCCTCGCTCGCGTTGCCGGTGCACGCGGCGATGTGCGACACGCCGTTCGCGCGCGCGACGTCGATCCCCTGATGAATCGACGCGATGTACGCGGAACACGAGAACGGCCGCACGATGCCCGTCGTGCCGAGGATCGACAGGCCGCCGACGATCCCGAGGCGCGGGTTCATCGTCTTCAACGCGAGCGTCTCACCGTTCTCGACGCCGATCGACACGTCGAAGCCGCCCGCGTAACCGTGCTCGGCCGCGAGCGCGGCGAGGTGCTCCGCCATCATCCGGCGCGGCACCGGGTTGATCGCCGGTTCGCCGATCGGGATCGTGAGCCCCGCGCGCGTGACCGTGCCGACGCCCGCCGCCGCGTGAAAGCGCACGCCCGGCTCGTGGGCGAGCTTCACGCGCGCGAACACGAGCGCGCCGTGCGTGACGTCCGGGTCGTCGCCCGCGTCCTTGATCGTGCCCGCCTCGGCGCCGCCGTCACCCGTCACGCGGCAGAACTCGAGGCGCATCGCGACGCGCTGCCCCTTCGGCAACACGATCTCGACCAGGTCGCTCGCCTGAGCGCTCAGCAACAGGCGCGCGGCCGCGAGCGACGTTGCGGTCGCGCAACTGCCCGTCGTGTAGCCGAAGCGCAGCGGTGCCGGCTGCTCGGGCGTTTCGTCGCGCATCACCCGTGCTCCGGCTGCGCGTCGCGCGGTTTGCGCGCGTCGTACAGCGTGACGGGCAGCGCCTGCCGCCACGCGTCGAAGCCGCCGAGCGGCTGCGCGTGCGCGACCGATACGCGCGTGAGCGCGCCGCCGTGCCGCTCGCGCCACGCGACGAGCGCCGCCTCGCCCTGCAGCGTCACCGCGTGCGCGACGAAACGGCCGCCGGGCTTCAGGCCGGCCCAGCACGCGTCGAGCACGCCGTCGCGGCTCACGCCGCCGCCGACGAACACCGCGTCGGGCGCGGGCAGGCCCGCGAGCGCGTCAGGCGCGCGGCCCGCGACGAGCTCGAGCGCCGGCACGCCGAGCGCGTCGCGGTTGTGCTCGATGAAGCGCTGCCGCTCCGGATGCGCTTCGATCGCGATCGTCCGGCAGCTCGGATGCGCGCGCATCCATTCGATGCCGATCGACCCTGAGCCCGCGCCGACGTCCCACAGCAATTCGCCGGGCGCGGGCGCAAGCCGTGCGAGCGCGAGCGCGCGCAGATCGCGCTTGGTCAGCTGGCCGTCGTGGCGGTACGCGTCGTCGGGCAGGCCCGGCGTGAGCGCGAGGCGCGGCGCGTCGGCGCGCGCGGGGCATGCGCGGCATTCGATCGCGACGAGGTTGAGCGCCGCCGTTCGCGCGTCGCCCCACGCGTCGGCGCGCGCGTCGATGCGCCGCTCGAGCGGGCCGCCGAGATGCTCGAACACGGTCATCGCGCTCGGCCCGAAGCCGCGCGCGGCGAGCGCGAGCGCGAGCGCGGCGGGCGTCGCGCCGTCCGCGCTCAGCACGATGAGACGCCGGCCCGGATACAAATGCCGATTGAGCGACGCGAGCGGGCGGCCGACGAGCGACACCGCGTCGACGTCCTGCAACGCCCAGCCGACGCGCGCGGCCGCGAGCGACAGCGAAGACGGCGCGGGCAGCACGCGCCATTCGTGCGGCGCGAGCGCGCGCGCGAGCGTCGCGCCGACGCCGAACAGCATCGGATCGCCGCTCGCGAGCACGCACACGCGCGCCGGACGCCGCGCGAGGAGCGGCGCGAGATCGAACGGCTTCGGCCACGGCGCGCGCTCGGCCCCACGCCGCGCCGGCAGCATCGCCAGATGCCGCTCGCCGCCCATCACCACCGCCGCCTCGGCGAGCGCGCGCCGCGCGCTCCTGCCGAGCCCCGCGTATCCGTCGTCGCCGATGCCCACCACCGTCAGCCACGCGGTCATCCGTCGTACTCCATCGTGTTCCTGTCGATCCTGAAAGCGTCGCCCGCGCAGCGCATCCCGCGCTCGGACGTCACGAAAAAAGGCATAATACAGCGTCCGTCGACCGGCGCCCCACGGGGCCCAAGAGGGAACGCAGGGCGCGCCGCGCCGCTGCGGCTGCCCCCGCAACTGTGAGCAGCGAGTCCGCATCCGATCCACGCCACTGGTCACGCCGCCCACCCGCGGCCGCCGGGAAGGCCCGCTGCGGATGACGACCTGCCAGCCAGGAGACCTGCCGGGACGTTTCGTTCGTGCCATCCAACATCGGGCGGGGTGTACCGATGCCGCAGCCCGCCGCCCGTGCGCATCCCGCGCGGACCGGCCGGCTCGGGCCGCCGCGCGACGCCTGATCCGGAGCGCCGTTGAACCCTTCCGCCGCCGTTTTTTCTTCCGACGCCGCTCGCGCCGCGAGCGCGTGCCCGGGGCTCGTGCGCATCGTCGCCGCGCGCGACGGCGGCCTGTGCCGGATCAAGCTGCCGGGCGGCGCGCTTCGCGCCGCGCAGGCGCGCGCGGTGGCGGCCGTCGCGCGCGCGTTCGGTTCGGGCGTGATCGAGGCGACCAATCGCGCGAACCTGCAGTTGCGCGGCGTGAAGGCGGGCAGCGAAGCGCGCGCGAGCCGCGCGCTGATCGACGCGGGGCTCGGGCCGCTCGCGGACGGCCTGCCCGCCGCGTCGCTCGATGCATGCGTCGCCGCGCGCGACGACGTGCGTAACGTGATGCTGAGCCCGACGGCCGGCCGCGATCCGCACGCGCTCATCGACAGCGCCGCGCTCGCCGCGCGCCTTCTCGACATGCTGCAGACCGAGCCGCGCTGCGCCGCGCTGTCGCCGAAGTTCTCGGTGCTGCTCGACGGCGGCGAGCGGCTCGCCGCGCTCGATCATCCGCACGACATCTGGCTGTCCGCGCTGCGCGACGCACACGGAGACACATGGCTCGCGCTCGGCCTCGCCGGCTGCCCGCCCGTCGACGGCGAGCCCGTCGCGCCGCACGCCGGCGCGCTCGCCGCCGTCGCGCCGGCGCAGGCGCTCGCATGCGTGCGCGCGCTCGTGACGCGCTTCGTCGAGCGCGCGCCGGCGGGCGCGGCGCGCATGCGCGATCTGCTCGCGACGTGCGCGCCCGACGCGTTCCTTTCGGATGTCGAAGCAAGCTTGCCGTTCGCGCTGCGGCGCGGCGCGGAACTTGCCGGCTGGCGACGCGCGCGCGTCGACGCGTCGCTGCGTTTCGGCATCCTCCCCGAGCGGGACCCGGCGCGCCGCGTCGTCGGCGCGCAGCCGCCGCTCGGCCGGCTCGACGCCGACACGCTCGACGCGCTCGCGACGCTCGCCGACACGCACGGCGACGGCACGCTGCGCATCACGCCATGGCAAGGCGTGATGCTGCCCGGCGTCGCGCGCGACGCCGGGCGCGACGCGCTGGCGCGCCTGGCCGCGCTCGGCTTCGTCTGCGACGCGTCGGCGCCGCTCGCGCACGTGGTCGCGTGCGCGGGCTCGACGGGCTGCGCGCGCTCGCCCGCCGACACCAAAGGCGACGCGCTCGCGCTCGCCGGGCGGCTCGCCGCGCCCGTCGACGTGCACGTGAGCGGCTGCGCGCGCTCCTGCGCGTTGCCGCACGCGGCCGAGCACACGCTCGTCGCGAACGCGGCGGGCCGCTACGACCTCTATCGGCGCGACGGCGCGACGGGCTTCGGCCGCGCCGTCGCGCGCCAACTGACGATCGACCAGGCCGCCGCCGCGCTCGCGCGCGACGCGCGGCCCACTCAGGATGACTTGGATGCTTGACTACCTTCGCGACGGCGAAGCGATCTACCGCGAATCGTTCGCGACGATTCGCGCGGAAGCCGATTTGACGGGCGTGCCGCCCGACCTCGAAAAACTCGCGGTGCGCGTGATCCACGCGTGCGGGATGGTCGACATCGTCCGCGACCTGCGATTCTCCGACGGCGCGGGCGCGGCGGGCCGCGCGGCGCTCGCGGCCGGCGCGCCGATTCTGTGCGACGCGCGGATGGTGGCCGAAGGCATCACGCGCGCGCGGCTGCCCGCGGCAAACCCGGTGATCTGCACGCTCGGCGAAGCGGACGTGCCGCGGCTCGCGCGCGAGATCGGCAACACGCGCTCGGCGGCCGCGCTCGAACTGTGGCGAGCGCACCTCGCGGGCAGCATCGTCGCGATCGGCAACGCGCCGACCGCGCTCTTCCATCTGCTCGACATGATCGACGCGGGCGCGCCGCGCCCCGCCCTCATCCTCGGCTTTCCGGTCGGTTTCGTCGGCGCGGCCGAATCGAAGGCGCTCCTCGCGGCCGACAGCCGCGGCGTGCCGTTCGTCGCGGTCGCGGGCCGCCGTGGCGGCAGCGCGATGGTCGCCGCCGCCGTCAACGCGCTCGCTTCGGAGGCCGAATGACGCGCAACACCGGCCGCCTGTACGGGCTCGGCGTCGGGCCGGGCGACCCCGAACTCCTGACGATCAAGGCGCTGCGCGTGCTGCGGGCCGCGCCCGTCGTCGCGTATTTCGTCGCAAAGGGCAAGAAAGGCAACGCGTTCGGCATCGTCGAGACGCATCTGAGCGACGCGCAGACGCATTTGCCGCTCGTCTATCCGGTGACGACCGAGGCGCTGCCGCCGCCCCTTTGCTACGAAAGCGTGATCGCCGATTTCTACGACACGGCGGCCGCGCTCGTCGCCGCGCATCTCGACGCGGGCCGCGACGTCGCGGTGATCTGCGAGGGCGATCCGTTCTTTTACGGCTCCTACATGTACCTGCACGACCGCCTCGCGCCGCGCTACGACGCCGAAGTCGTGCCGGGCGTGTGCTCGATGCTCGGCGGCGCGGCGGTGCTCGGCGTGCCGCTCGTCTATCGCAACCAGAGCCTCTCGGTGCTCTCCGGCGTGCTGCCCGAGGACGAATTGCGCGAGCGCCTCGCGAAGGCCGACGCGGCCGTCGTGATGAAGCTCGGCCGCAACTTCGACAAGGTGCGCCGCGTGCTCGACGAGCTCGGGCTCGCGCGGCGCGCGCTGTACGTCGAGCGCGCGACGATGGCCGCGCAGCGGATCGTGCCGCTCGCGGACGTCGATCCGATGGCGTCGCCGTATTTTTCGCTGCTCGTCGTGCCGGGGGAAAAATGGCAAGGATGACGGCCGCGCCCGCGATCGTGATACTCGGGCCCGGCGCGCTCGAGACCGCGCGCCGGATTCGGGCGCGCTGCGACGGCGCGCGGGTGCATGCGCTCGCGGGGCGGCTCGACGTCGGCGCCGATGTCGACGTCGCGTTCGCCGAGCTCGGTCCGCACCTGCGCGAGCTGTATGCGCGCGGCGCGCCGATCGTCGCGCTCTTCGCGGCCGGCATCGCGATTCGCTGCGTCGCGCCGTGCCTCGCCGACAAGGGCGCGGAGCCGCCCGTGCTCGCGGTCGCCGAGGACGGCAGCGCGGTCGTGCCGCTGCTGGGCGGCCTCGCGGGCGCGAACGTGCTCGCGCGCGAGATCGCCGGCGCGCTCGGCGTTGCGGCCGCGATCACGACGAGCGGCGAGCTGCGCTTCGGCGCATGCGTGCTGAATCCGCCCGAAGGCTACGCGCTCGCCGATCTCGACGCGGGCAAGCGCTTCGTGTCCGATCTGCTCGCGGGCGAAAGCACGCGCGTCGACGGCGACGCGACGTGGCTCGACGGCGTCGCGCTGCCGCGCGACGCACACGCGGCGCGCGTGATCCGGATCACGCCGCATGCGCCGCGCGGCGATGCGCGCGAGTTGCTGATTCATCCGCGCAGCGTCGTCTTCGCGTTCGGCGACGAGGGCTGCGCGGGCGACGGCGGCGCATGCGGCGCGTCGGATCGCAGCCCGACGGCGCACCCGGATGCACCGCGCTCGGGCGCAACCGCGCACGCCGCGACGCCGGGCCTGCCGCCGCTCGCCGCGCGCATCGTCGCGACGCTCGCCGCGCACGACTTCGCGCCGCTCGCGCTCGCGGCCGTCGTCGCGCCGGCGCGTCGCATCGCCGATCCCGCGCTGACCGACGCGGCTCGCGCGCTGCGCGTGCCGCTGCGCTTCGTCGAGACGGCCGCGCAGGACGCCGCCGGCGTGCTCGACGCCGCGCTGCCCGCCTCGCTCGCGAGCCGCCGCGTCAGCATGCCGCACGTCGATTCGACATCGCCCGGCGTCGCGATCGCCGTCGCCGACGCGCCCGTCGACGCCGACACGCTCGGCACCGCGCGCGGCCGCCTCACGGTGCTCGGCCTCGGCCCCGGCCGCGCCGACCTGATGACGCCTGCCGCACGCGCGGCGCTCGCCGATGCGACCGACGTCGTCGGCTACGCGACCTACGTGAACATGGCGGGCCCGTTCCGCGCGGATCAGCAGTTGCACCTGTCCGACAACCGAGAAGAGCTGCAGCGCGCGCGGCATGCGTTCGAGCTCGCCGCGCAAGGCCGGCGTGTCGCGGTCGTGTCGTCGGGCGACCCCGGCGTGTTCGCGATGGCGGCGGCCGTGCTCGAAGCGCTCGACGGATCGGACGATGTGCGCTGGTCGGCCGTCGAGCTCGACGTCGTGCCCGGCGTGTCGGCCGCGCTCGCGACGGCGGCCGAAGCGGGCGCGCCGCTCGGCCACGACTTCTGCCTGATCTCGCTGTCGGACAACCTGAAGCCGTGGGCGATCATCGAAAAACGCATCGATTGCGCGGCCGCCGCCGATTTCGCGCTCGCGTTCTACAACCCGGTGTCGCGCGCGCGGCCCGTGCAGTTCGATCGCGCGCTCGACATCGTGCGCCGGCATCGCGCGCCGGACACGGTCGTCGTGCTCGGGCGCGACATCGGCCGCCCCGGCGCGACGCTCGCGACGACGACGCTCGGCGCGCTGTCCTCGCAGCAGGTCGACATGCGCACGATGGTGATCGTCGGCTCGTCGACGACGCGGCGCATCATGCGCGACGGCGCGCGCGAATGGGTGTACACGCCGCGCTGGTATCGCTGATCCCGAAGCGGAGTGAAGCGGCGCGCATCGCGTGTCGCGCCGCGCGCGACGAACCGGGCGCGGCGCGCATGCAGTCCGCGCCGCGATCGCATCGCCGCGCTCAATGCGCGCGATCATTTCGGATCGCGAATCAAGTCGCTCGCCAAACCTTGAATCCGAATAATAAAAAGAACGACTAACGATTCCATAATGCGGACGATTCCTCCATGATGTGCGAGCCGAAACGCCGACCGCCCATCGAGCGCGGCGGCGCGACGGCGATATGCAGGCCAGCATATCCACCCATCAACATGGAGAGAACAATGAACTTCAGCATGTCGTCACGCATCGTCCCGCGCGCGATCGCGGCGGGCTGTCTTCTCGCGGCCGCGGGCGCGTCGCACGCGGCGAGCGCTTACGCGCCGTACGTCGACGTGACGCTTTATCCGACGCCGCTCGTCGACCAGATCGGCGTGCAGCAAGGCATCCAGCAATTCATGCTCGCCTTCGTCGTATCGGGCGGCAACCAGTGCGCGCCGTCGTGGGGCGGCGTGCAGTCGATCGGCAACGGCGCGACGGGCGACCTGCTCAACACGATCGCGACGTCGGTGTCGAACTATCGCGCCAAGGGCGGCGACGTCGCGGTGTCGTTCGGCGGCGCGGCCGGCCTGCCGCTGATGCAGGCCTGCTCGAGCGTGGCCGCGCTGAAGAGCGCGTATCAGACCGTGATCGACACGTACAGCCTCACGCATGTCGACTTCGACATCGAAGGCGCGTCGCAGCAGGATTCGGCGGCCGTCGCGCGCAACTTCCAGACGGTCGCGCAATTGCAGGCCGACTATGCGGCGAAAGGCAAGCCGCTGCACGTGACGCTCACGCTGCCGGCGATGCCGACGGGGCTCGTCCAGGACGGCCTGAACGTGCTGAACGCGGCGCTCGCGAACAAGGTGGCGCTCGATGCCGTGAACATCATGACGATGGACTACGGCCCCTCCGGCATCGACATGGGCGCGGCCGCGATCAGCGCCGCGCAGGGCCTCTATTCGCAGCTCGACATCGCGTACAAATCGGTCGGCCAGCCGCAGACCGACGCGCAACTCAAGCAGCTCGTCGGCGTGACGCCGATGATCGGCGTGAACGACGTGCAGGGCGAGACCTTCACGCTCGCGAACGCGCAGAGCGTGCAGACGGCGGTCGCGAACAACAGCTACGGCTTCGTCGGCATCTGGTCGATCACGCGCGACAAGCCGTGCGACGGCGGCTCGCAGTATGCATCGCCGATCTGCTCGGGCGTCGCGCAGCAGCCGTACGCGTTCTCGTCGATCTTCAAGCAACTGGGCGCGCACTGGGGCTCGGGCGTCACGCAGGACCCGAACTACGGCGGCGGCTCGGATGGCGGCGGCAAGCCGCAGCCGGGCGCGCCGTGGTCGCCGACGCAGGTCTACACGGCGGGCGCGACGGTCACGTATCAGGGCACGACCTATCAGGCGCAATGGTGGACGCAGGGCGACATTCCGGGGCAGTCGTCGGTGTGGAAGCCGGTCGGCGGCAACTCGCCCGCGTGGTCCGCGACGACCGCGTATCCGGGCGGCGCGTGCGTGATGTATCAGGGTGCGAAGTACTGCGCGAAATGGTGGACGCAGGGCGACGTGCCGACCGCGGGCGGACCGTGGGCGAAGGCCTGACGGCGGCGGCCGGGCCGCGCGGCGACGCGCGCTAGCCGGCCGCCGCGCGGGATCGGCGCTCGCGCGGGCCGCTCCCGCCTGGCCGGCGATGCGCGTCGCCGGGCAGGATGCTCGGCTCGTTCGGCGCCCGGAATGCGGGAATTCGGGAACGCGGCGGCGGTGCGAAGCACGTGGCGTACGGCGGCTCTGCCGCCGGATACGCGCGGGGGCGACCGGTTTGTCGCGCTCGCGCGCCCGATTCGCTGCGTTCACGTTGCCGCAACAGATTCTCGCTGACGACGTTCTCGCTGACGACGTCATATCCTTGTGCGCGAACCTTTGTGTCACGTGGCATGCGACCGACGCTGTCCGTCAAAACGTCGCCGGGCATCGTTCCGGCATCGCCAACACGCGCGGGCGCGCGACGCGAATATGACGATCGGACGATGGAACGATGCCGCGCGGCTGCAGTATGCTGGGCACGTCGCTTTTTTCCGGAGTCGCCATGAAACGCTTCCTGCCGTGCGTCGCCGCCTTCTGCTTCGCGCTACCCGCCGCGCATGCCCAAACACAGATCTACCACTTCGACGAAGGCGGCACGACGCCGACGGGCGTCACGTCCCAGCCTGCCTCGGCACCCGCTCAGGCGCGCACGCATCAGGCCAAGCCGCATCGGCATTCCGTGCACCGCAAGAAGCACCACCGGACGCACCGCCGCGCCCGCGGCGCGCAGCGCGACAGCTTCTATTCGCATCCGTGACGTTCGTGGCGCTCGTGGTGCTCGTGGTGCTCATGGCGCGCCTGCCCGTTCGATCGGCGCGGTCACGGCGTCGCCCGGACGGGCCGCGGCTTCGCGCCAACGGCGGCCGCAAGCGCGCCTGACGCGCGCTCGAGCTCGAACGTCTCGCGCGAGCGCGGCGCGGCGGATGTCATCGATGCGCCCGGTTGTGCGAGCTCCGGCGGCTTACTCGCGATCTTGCTGCCGCGATCTTGCAGTTGCGCCGGACGCTCCGCGATTCGCCCGAGCCCGACCTTGCAAGCGCCGGCCGCCGATCGGATGCGTCGCGCGGCGACATGCCCCGCCGCGCAACACGTCGGCGACGGGTGCATGACGTGGACGGCCGCGTCATGCCGCTTGCTGCCGCACGTGCTTCGCAGCGCAAAGGGAGCGATTACGCCGCGTGCAGCGCCGCGATCCGCGCATGCAGCCATTGGCGCAACGCGTCGATCTCTTCGATGCACACCGAATGCGGCATCGGATACGCGTGCCAGTCGACGCTCGCGCCCTTCCCGCGCGCAAAATCGCGCGCGGCCTCGCCGAGCGCGATCGGCAGGATGTCGTCGTCGGTGCCGTGCGCGGCGAAGATCGGCGTCGCGCGATTTGCGTCGGCGAGCCGCTCGTCGATGAAGCGCGGCGACGGAACGTAGCCGGACAGCACGATCAGGCCCGCGAGCGCGTCCCGATGCGTGAGCCCCGCCGTGTAGGTCATCGCGCCGCCCTGCGAGAAGCCCGCGACGAAGATCCGCGATGTCGGAATGCCGCGCCGGTTCTGCTCGTCGATCAGACCGCGCACGGTCGCGCACGATGCGTCGATTCCCGCTTCGTCGACCTGCCGGTTCACGCCCTCGAACGACAGGATGTCGTACCACGCTCGCATCACATAGCCGTTGTTCGCGGTGACCGCGATCTCGGGCGCGTTCGGGAACACGAAGCGCACGGCCGGGCCGTTCGCGATCCGCAGCTCGGGGACGAGCGGCACGAAATCGTTCGCGTCGGCGCCGAGGCCGTGCATCAGGATCACCGCGAACGCGGGGTTGGGGCCGGTTTCGATTTCGATCGTCGGCTGGTCGTCGAGCATGCTGAGGCTCCGCGAGATGGGATGGATGGGGAACAGCGCATCGATGATCGCATATCGCCGCGGCAATCGACTGCCGCGCGCGGTATGGACGGCCGGCGCGGCCGCGGCGTGCGCCGGCACCGCGATCGCCCGAGCGTCAAGCGATCCCGCGCGCGAGCTCATCGGGCGTGGCGAGCGTCGCGCCCCATGCATGCGCGAGCCGCTCGCAGCGGCCGAGCCGCACGGCCGCGTCGTCGAAGTCGACGACGACGATTCGGTCGGCGAGCGCCGGCCGCGCGGGCGCTTCGGCCGTGCGCCCGTCCGACAGCAGCCATACCCAGCGCCGCTGTTGCGGGCGCCGGCGCGCCGCGCGCGCGAGCAGCCGCGCCGCGGCGTCGATGCCTTGCGCGAGCGGCGTGCCGCCGCCGCCGCCGACAGGGGCGAGCCAGCGCTCGTTCCACCAGCGCGGCACGGCGGGCCCGAAGCGCACGTCGGCCGAGCCGCCGCCGAAGCAGACGAGCGCCGCGTCGGCGCGCTCGCGCGCCAGACAATCGAACAGCGCGACGACGAGCCCCTTCGCGCGCGCGAGCCGCTCGGCCGTCAGCATCGACGCCGAGCAGTCGAGCACGAAGCAGTGGAGCGCACCGGGCGCCCCCGTCTGCGGCCGGTAGCGCAGATGATCGGCGCGCAGCGCAGCGCCGCGCGTCGCGGCGAGTGTCGCGCGCCACGCGATGCGCGCGCCGGGGCGGCCCCGCGCGTCGTCCGTGCGCATGCCTCGTTCGAGCCATCGAAGTCCGCTGCCCGGCGCGTTCGCGACGGCAGCGGCGGCATCCGTCCGATGGCTCAGCGTTTTTTTGGCGACAACGGGATCACGCCCTTGACTGGCGTCATGCCCGCCGGCTCGGGCGGCAGGTAGCCCCAGTCGCCGTCGTCAGTTTGCGGGGGGCGGCCGCTTTCGCGTGCCGCATCGCGATTGCCGGCTGCGTGCCGCGCGGTGCCGGTTGCGGCGGACGATCGCTCGCGCGGCGAACCGGCGCCGCTTGCACGCCGCATGTCGTCTGCGTGAGCGTCAGCCGCGGCGTCGCGCGGCGGCGCGTCGAGCCGCGCCGAATCGCTCGCGCGGTCGGTTTCGCCGGCGCGCGCGGATTCGCGCCGCCCGGCCCGCGCGCCCGCTTCATCCTCCGGCCGCGTGCGCCGATGCCGCAGCACGTCGGCCGCGACGCGCTCGACATGCGCCGCCTCGACGATCGTCGCGCCTTCGAGCGCCGCCAGCGCCCGCGCCGCGCGCAACATTACGAGGTCGCCGCGCAGGCCGTCGACGGCCGCGTCGATGCAGCGTTCGGCGACGCGCGCGTGCGCGTCGTCGCCGAACGCGAGCGCCGGCAGCGCGGCGCGTGCGCTGCGAATCCGTGCGACGAGCGCGGCTTGCGCGTCGCGGTGTTGCGCGCGGAATGCGTCCGGATCGAGGTCGAACGCGAGCCGCGTCTTGACGATCCGTTGCCGCGTCGCCGCGTCGTAGCAGTTCGCGAGCTCGACCATCAGCCCGAAGCGGTCGAGCAGTTGCGGCCGCAGCTCGCCCTCCTCCGGATTCATCGTGCCGACGAGCGCGAAGCGCGCCGCATGGCTGTGCGAGATGCCGTCGCGCTCCACCGTGTTGACGCCGCTCGCGGCGGCGTCGAGCAGCGCGTCGACGAGCGCGTCCGGCAGCAGGTTGATCTCGTCGACGTACAGCACGCCGAGATGCGCGCGCGCGATGAGGCCGGGCGAGAAGCGCACCGCGTTGTCGGCGAGCACGCTCGCGAGGTCGAGCGAGCCCGTCACCTGCTCGTCGGTGGCCGACAGCGGCAGCGTGACGAAGCGCCCTTCGGGCAGCAGCTCGGCGAGCGCGCGCGCGGCGGTCGATTTCGCGGTGCCGCGCGGGCCGCTGACGAGCACGCCGCCCAGGCCCGGATCGACGGCGACGAGCAGCAGCGCCTGCTGCAGCGCCTCCTCGCCGATCAGCGCGGAAAACGGATACGCGGCGGGCAGCGCGCGCTCGTCGGATGCGGCGGCCGCCGCGTGCGATGGGTTCGTGTCGTTCACGTGGCTTCCCGTGATGGTGACGGTTGCATGGCGCGCATCGTGCGCGAGGTTCGGATCGACCGGGCGGTTTGCGGCGCGTGCGCGGGTGCGGGTGCGTGCGCCGCCGTCGCGCCGTTCGCCGCATCCGGTGCGCGCGCGCCGTGCGCCGATCGCGCCGCGCGTGCCGCTTCGTTCATTGCCGTCACGCCGCACGCGGCGCGCCCGCCTGCAATCGCCCGGGTGCTCATCGCCGCGCCCCTTCGAGCCGCTGCTCGCTGTCGAGCAGATAGCCTTCGATCGCGTCGCGGTGCACACCCGGCGCTTGCCACAGGCCGCGCTGCATCGCCTCGACGAGGCGCTCGCAGATCCCGTGCAGCGCGTGCGGATTGTGCCGCTCGAGGAACGCGCGCGTGTCCGGGTCGTGCAGGTACGCGTCGGCGACGAGCGCGTATTGATGATCGGCGATCACGCGCGCGGTCGCGTCATAGCCGTACAGGTAGTCGACGGTCGCCGCAATCTCCGCCGCGCCCTTGTAGCCGTGCCGCTTCACGCCGTCGATCCACTTCGGATTGACGACCCGCGAGCGGATCACGCGCGCGATCTCCTCGCGCAGCGTGTTCATGCGCGGCGCGGCCGGATTGCTGTGGTCGCCGTGATAGAGGCTCGGCTGCCGCCCCGACGCGTGGCGCACAGCGGCCGCCATCCCGCCGTGGAACTGATAGTAATCGTTCGAATCGAGGATGTCGTGCTCGCGGCTGTCCTGGTTCTGCACGACGGCGTCGATCGTCGCGAGGCGCGCGCCGAACGCGTCGTGCGCGGCCTCGCCCGCGCTGTTCTGCGCATACGCGTAGCCGCCCCAGGTGCGGTACGCGTGCGCGAGATCGGCATCGGTCTGCCAGCGGCGGCCGTCGATCAGCGCCTGCAGCCCCGCGCCGTAGCCGCCCGGCCGCGCACCGAACACGCGCCAGCCCGCGCGCCGGCGCGCTTCGTCGGCGGGCACGCCGCGCGCGACGAGCGCGTCGGTCTCGCGCCGCACGCGCGCGCGAACCGGGTTCAGATGCTCGGGCTCGTCGAGCTCGGCGACCGCCTGCACGGCCGCGTCGAACAGGTGCATGACGTTCGCGAACGCATCGCGAAAAAAGCCCGACACGCGCAGCGTCACGTCGATCCGCGGCCGGTCGAAGATCTCGATCGGCAGGATCTCGAAATCGGTCACGCGATGGCTGCCGTGCGCCCACTTCGGCCTCACGCCGAGGAGCGCGAGCGCTTGCGCGACGTCGTCGCCGCCCGTGCGCATCGTCGCCGTGCCCCACACCGACAGGCCGACCGCGCGCGGGTAGTCGCCGTGTTCCTGCAGATGGCGCTCGATCAGTTGCTGTGCGGATTTGAGGCCGATCGTCCATGCGGCCTGCGTCGGCACCGCGCGCGTGTCGACCGAATAGAAGTTACGGCCCGTCGGCAGCACGTCCGGCCGCCCGCGCGACGGCGAGCCGCTCGGCCCCGGCGGCACGAAGCGGCCTTCGAGGCCGCGCCGCAACTGGCGCAGCTCTTCGTCGCCGCATGCGTCGAGGCGCGGCAGCACGTCGCGCGCGATCCGCTCGAGCACCGCGTGCGTGTGCGGCCAGTGCGCGGCGACGTATGCGGGATCGGCGAAGTCCGTTGCGTTCGATCGCGGCGCGGCGTTCGGGAACGCGGGGCTTGCCGCGGAATCGTCATGCGCGGCGTGGGCGGCCGGCCGCCCCCCGGCGCGCGGCTCGACGCCTGTCGGCACGTCGCCGTCCTTCGCCTGCGTGGGTTGCGCCGCGTGGGCGGCCGACGCGCGATCCGCCGTCTGCCGGTCCGCCGCGCGGATGCCGCGCTCCGTCGGGCGGCCGTGCGGCGCGCGGCCGTTCGCGGGCGCGCCGCGAAGCGTTGCCGAACGCGCCGCGCCATTCGGATCGCGCTCCGCGCCGCGCACGTCGCGCGAATTCGCCACGCACGCGTCGGCCGCGTATTCGCCGTCGTCGCGCGCACCGTGCCGGCCACGCGCGCGATCGGGCGCGTCGCCGCCGCACGCGTCGGCATGGCTGCCGTCGTCGCGCGCGCCGGTCGATCCGCGCGCGGAATCCGGCGCGTCGCCGCCCTCCCCGCATATCCGCTCGATCAGCCGGCGCGCCAGCCCTTCGAGCCGCTCTCGCGTGTCGCCCGCGTGACGCCACGGCTCGCCGCTCACCGCACGCAACGCGTCGGGCCGCGGCCCCGTCCATGGCGCGGCCCAGTCGGACGCGAGCGGATCGAAGTGCTCGCCTAGCGCGAGATCGCGCGCGAGCGCGCCGATCAGCCCCGCGTGCTCGCCGCGCCCGTCGCCCGACGGAAAGCGCGCGAGCGCGACGAGCGTATCGCGCCGCTGGCGGCCGCGCGGCGAGCTGCCGAACGTGTGCAGCCCGTCGCGGATCTGCGCCTCCTTCAGCTCGCAAAGCCACGCGTCGACGCGCGTGAGCAGCGCATCCTCGGCATCGCGCCCGCTGGGCGGCGCGATGCTCAGCTCCTCGTGCAGCTTGTGCTCGACGATCGTCTCGAGGATCGTCTCGCGCAGCACCTTCGCGCGGCGCGCGTCGACCATCAGCGCATCGTAGTATTCGTCGACCTGCCGCTCGAGATCCTGCAGCGGCCCGTAGTTTTCCGCGCGCGTGAGCGGCGGCATCAGATGGTCGACGATCACCGCCTGCGCGCGCCGCTTCGCCTGGCTGCCCTCGCCCGGATCGTTGACGATGAACGGATACAGGTGCGGCATCGGCCCGAGGATCAGGTCCGGCCAGCACGCGGGCGACAGCGCGACGCTCTTGCCCGGCAGCCATTCGAGATTGCCGTGCTTGCCGACGTGGACGAGCGCGTCGATGCGAAACGCGTCGCGCAGCCAGAAATAGAACGCGAGATACGCGTGCGGCGGCACGAGATCGGCGTCGTGGTAGTTCGCGTAATCGTCGTCGCCGCGCGAGCGCGACGGCTGCACGCCGACGAACACGTGGCCCGCGCGCCAGCCGGAAATCGGGAAGCGCCGCTGCCGCAGCGTCGGGTCCGCTTCGGGCGGGCCCCAGCGCTCGTTCAGCGCGTCGCGCGCCGCTTGGGGCAATTGCGCGAAGCGGCGCAGGTAATCGTCGAGCGGGTAGCTCTGGAACGCCGGGCGCAGCGCGCGCGTCGACGGATCGTTCGTCACGCCTTCGGTGATCCGCGCGAGCAGCGCGTCGCCGTCTTCGGGGAGCTCGCCGATCCGATAGTCTTGGTCGCGCAGCATCGCGAGCACCGCGAGCGCGGACGCCGGCGTATCGAGCCCGACGCCGTTGCCGATCCGCCCTTCGCTCGCCGGATAGTTCGCGAGCACGAGCGCGACGCGCTTGTCCGCGTTCTCGAGCGTGCGCAGCCGGCACCAGCGGCGGCTCAGCTCGGCGACGAACGCGATCCGCTCGTCGTCCGGCTGATAGCGCACGACGTCGACCTCGGTGTGCGGGCAGCGGTACGCGAGCCCCTTGAAGCTCACCGCGCGCGTGACGATCCGCCCGTCGACTTCCGGCAGCGCGACGTGCATCGCGATGTCGCGCGCGTTCAGGCCATGCGGATCGGCGAGCCATGCGTCGCGATTGCCGCCCGACAGGATCACCTGCAGCACGGGCGCGTCGCCCGCGAGCACCTCCGGCTCGTCGGCGCCGAGCGCGCCCGCCGCGAACGCGGTCGTGTTCAGCACGAGCGACACGTTCGCGTCCGCGCACAGCTTCTCGACGACCGCGCGGCTCATCGCGTCCTTGAGCGACGTCACCGCGATCGGCAAAGGGTTGAGCCCTTCTCGCTCGAGCGCGGCGGCAAGCGCGTCGAACACTGCGGTGTTCGCGGCCTGCCAGTGCGCCTTGTAGAACAGGATCGCGACCACGCGCGCATGCTCGCGCCAGCGCGCGCGCCAGTCGTCGAGGCTCGGGCTCGCGAGCGCCGGATGATAGAGCGCGGCGGCGGGCAGCGGGCGCGGCGGCTCGGGCTCGTCGCCGACGCCGAGCGCGTGGTGCGCGATGCTGCGCAGCAGCGCGCGGGCGTTCGCGGGCCCGCCCTCGCGCAGATAGCGCCACCACAGCCGGCACAGCTCGGGCGCGACCGTGCTCTTCGCGATCAGGTTCGGGTCTTCCTGCAGGTCGCCCGAGAACATCGCGAGCTGCTGCCCGGCGTGCGCCGCGAGCGCGACCGCCTGCTCGATCCCGTACGGCCAGTATGTCTCGCCGCCGAGGTGGTCGATCACGACGGCGCGCGCGTGACGCAGCACGTCGTCGACGTAGAAATCGACCGACGCGGGCTGCCTCAGGAACGTCACGTTCGCGAGGCGCACGCTCGGAAAGCCGTCGCCGAGCGTCGGCACGACGCTCGCGAGCAGCGACAGCGTCGTGTCGGCCGAGCTCAGGATCACGATGTCGGCCGGACGCTGGTCGATCCGGACGACGCCCTGCGTATCGTCGACGAAGCCGCCCGGCGTCGTGCGCAACAGATGCATCGCTCTACTCCGCGCCGCGCGGCATCACGCGGCCTGCGCGCGGGCCGCGAGCGCCGCGTCGAACGCGCGCTGCAGCGCGGCCGCGTCGAGGTCCTCGCCGATCAGCACGAAGCGGCTCAGGTCGGCTTCGCCGTCGCGCCAGCGGCGGTCGAAATAGCTGTCGAAGCGCCGGCCGACGCCCTGCACGACGAGCCGCATCGGCGCGCCCGGCAGCGCGGCGAAGCCCTTCACGCGGTAGATCGTGTGCGCCTCGACGAGCGCCGCGAGCGCCGCGAGCGCGGCCTCGCGCGAGCTCACGCGCGCCTCGACGACGACCGAATCGAACTCGTCGTGGTGATGATCGGGATCGTCGGCCGAGCCGTGGTGATCGTGGCGCAGGTGAATCGTCTCCTCGGACGCGGCGTTCAGGCCGAGCAGCGTCGCGAGATCGAGCTCGCCGCGCTGCGCGCGCACGATCTTCACCTGCGGCGCAATCTCGTCGCGGATCGTCGTCTCGACCGACGCGAGCGCGCCGTCGTCGAGCAGATCGGTCTTGTTGACGATCACGAGATCGGCCGACGACAGCTGATCGGCGAACAGCTCGTGCAGCGGCGATTCGTGATCGAGGTTCGGGTCCGCGCGGCGCTGCGCGTCGACGGCGACCGGGTTCTCGGCGAACTGGCCGAGCGCCGCGGCCGGCGCGTCGACCACGGTCAGCACCGCGTCGACGGTGAAGCTGTTCTTGATCGACGGCCAGTTGAACGCCTGCACGAGCGGCTTCGGCAGCGCGAGGCCGGACGTCTCGATCAGCACGTGGTCGATGCCGGCTCGGCGCTCGACGAGCTTTTCCATCACCGGATAGAACTCTTCCTGCACGGTGCAGCAGAGGCACCCGTTCGCGAGCTCGTAGAGCTGGCCGTCGGCTGCGCGGCCCGCTTCGTCGCAGCCGAAGCCGCAGCCCTTC
Organism: Burkholderia sp. MSMB1498; assembly: GCF_001526245.1. Taxonomy (NCBI): domain Bacteria; kingdom Pseudomonadati; phylum Pseudomonadota; class Betaproteobacteria; order Burkholderiales; family Burkholderiaceae; genus Burkholderia; species Burkholderia sp. MSMB1498. The sequence continues at coordinate 289,769 of NZ_LOYJ01000066.1, read as the reverse complement.
AGGATCTCGCCGTCGATGCCGAGCTCGCCGAACTCGTTGACGATCACGACGATGCGGCGGCCGCCCGCGTTCTGGAGGATGTGGCGCAAGAGCGTCGTCTTGCCGCTGCCGAGAAAGCCCGTGACGATCGTCACGGGAATTTTGCGCATTTGCATGGTGGTTCCGTTGGTCGGTATCGGTTCGAATCGGTTCGATGTCAAGGCGGCCGCGAACGCGCGGCTCATGCGGAGATCGTCACGTCGATGTCGTCGTAGCGCCTGATCCGGTAGATGAGCGCCGAGACGGCCCAGCTCGCGACGAACAGTCCGATCACGAAATAGCCGAGCACGCCGAAGTGCTCGGCCGCCATCGCGACGAAGTCCCAGAGGCCGCCCTTGAGCGCGAGCTTGTCGCCGACGAGGGCGAGCGCCTCGATGCCGCCGATCACGACCGCCACGAGCACCGACACGAACGTGATCGTCATGTTGTAGTAGATCTTGCGGATCGGCCGCACGAACGCCCAGCGGTACGCGCCCATCATCATGATGCCGTCCGTCGTGTCGACGAGCGTCATGCCCGCGGTGAAGAGAACGGGCAGCGCCATCACGGACCAGAACGACAGCCCGCCGTGCGCCTGCGTGGCCGAGATGCCGAACAGCGCGATCTCGGTCGCTGTGTCGAAGCCCAGGCCGAACAGGAAGCCGATCGGATACAGGTGCCAGCTGCGCGACACGATCGCGAACAGCGGCCGGAAGATCCGCGCGAAGAAGCCGCGCCGGTTGAGCAGCAGGTCGAGATCCTGCTCGACGAGCGGCTCGCCGCGCCGCACCGCGCGGAACGTCCGGTGCACGGAGATCAGGATCAGCAGGTTCGCGAACGCGAGCACGAGCAGGAAAAACGCCGACACGCTCGTGCCGATCACGCCGCCCCACGCCTTCATCCCTTCGAAGCGCTCGGCGAGCGTCGCGGCCGTCAAGGCGACGGCGACCGTCATCAGGATCACGACCGTCGAGTGGCCGAGCGAGAAGAAGAGCCCCGCGCCGAGCGGATTCTTTTTCTCGTGCATCAGCTTGCGCGTGACGTTGTCGATCGCGGCGATGTGGTCGGCGTCGACCGCATGGCGCAGCCCGAACGTATAGGCGAGGAGCGCCGTGCCGAGCAGCACCGGCTGGCCGTGGAACGCGGCGAACGCCCAGATCCACGCGCCGACGTTGAACGCGATCAGCAGCGCGTAGATGCCGACGATCTTGCTGCGGAGCTCGGCGGGGCTGTCGTTGAAGAGACGGAGAAACGATTTGAGCATGGCGCTCCCTTTGCGAACCGGTCGACAAACAAGACGAATGCCAACACGCGCGACATCGTGCGCGATGCGCGTGCCGCCGCGCCCGGTTCGTCGTCCGTCCGCGCGCACTGCGCGCCGCTGCGCATTTGCAACGCGCGCGTTTGCGACATGCGCATATGCAACGTGCGCGCCGGCCGCTCGCGCAGATGCGACTCGCGCGGCGCGGGCCGAAGCACGCGGCACCGGACGGGGATGAGCCAGGCAAGGCGGCGTCGAGCGACGCGATGAAGCCGTGGACGACGCGCCGCATCCCCGCGGCGCTGAACCCTGGGGCCGCTCGCCGTCGCGGCGGCGGATGCGCTCGAACGGCGAACGGGCCCCGTGTCTCGGCCGGTATCCGGGCTGACGAAAACGCCGCTTCACCTTCCCGGACGCGATGCGTCCAGTGGTTGGCCGCGCATTCCGGCGGGCATGCGGAGAAGCGGGCGCCGCATCGCTCGCGCGATGCCTTCGCTTACCGTTGCGGGGGCAGCGCAGGTTGGCGAGCCGCGACGCGGCGACGCTCCCTGCTTCCCGTTTGACTGCGTGCGACAAGAACCCGCACGCGAGCACCGAAACGCGAGCGAGTGTAGGCGCGCGGGCGCGGTGCGTCAAGGCGGACAAAAGGCGCGGAAGGACGACGCGGGCGCGGCGGGTGTCGCGCAGCACGGCGGCTGGAACACGTCACGACCGATGGCGGGCCGGCGCGCGAGCGGCGTCGATCGCCGCGCCGCGGCCGAAGCGGCGCGTCGATCGGAGCCGCGCCGGATCAGCCGACACCGCGCGCCGGATGCGGCGTGTCACGGCTGCCCGGCGCGCGAGCGGGCGCAGACGGCGCTCGCGCGCGCAAGCCGGACGCCGCGCCGACGGCCGGCTCGCGCCGCCCCGCGCGGTCGGCCCGGTCGGCCGCCTGCGCATGCCGCGCTGCCCGCGCCGCCCGCCCGGCGCGATCCGGGCGGAGCCGTCGGCCCTCGCCGGCCGCGAGCGCCGACGCCCGCTGCCCGCCCGCCGCGCGCCTTCGGCGGCGTGCCCTCGCGTGTTCGGCGCTGTGCTATCGTATGCGCGCGTTCGGTGCTCGAGCGCGCGACCCGCGCGCTCAGTCAAACGGGAAACAGGAAGCGGCGAGCCCGCGCAGCCTGTGCTGTCCCCGCAACGGTACGCCGCCTGCGACGCGCCCGCCGCGTTCGCGCATTCCGCCATCGCGCCACTGTCCTCGCCACGGACGGGAAGGCGGCGGAATGGCAAGCGGCCAGCCCGGATACCGGCCGACGCAAGGGGCGAGCCGCGCTCGCCGAACGCCCGGTTCCGCGGGGGACGGAACCGGGCGCGCAACCCACGCAGCATGACGTGCCGGCTCGCGAGCCGGCCGTCGATGGCCGAGGCCGCATGACTCCATTCGCTCCAAGCCGCCGGAACCCGCGCGAGCGCGACTCGCTCGCGCACCGCCCGATGATGCGCGTCGCGCTCGGCATCGGCTGCCGCGCGGGACGGCCCGCCGATGCGATCGAGGCCGCGATTCGCGCCGCGCTCGCGCAACTGCCGGATGCGTCGCTCGCCGACGTCGGCGTGGTCGCCACGCTCGACGCGAAGGCGCGCGAGCCGGGCCTCGTCGAATGCTGCGCGCGCAACGGCTGGCCGCTCGCCGCGTTCTCGCGCGACGAGATCGCCGCGCAGCTCGCGCGTTTCGCCCGCGACGCGCGGCGCGCGGCCGGCGCCGCGCCGTCGCTCGCCGCGCGCGCGCGCTTCGGCGTCGACGGCGTGTGCGAGCCATGCGCGCTCCTCGCCGCGCCGAACGGCGCGCTCGTCGTGCGCAAGCTCGCGCTCGACGGCGTGACGGCGGCGCTCGCCGGCCCGCTGTAACGCGCGCCCTCTTCCGATCCACGAACGACACGACTCACAGGACTCCAGTCGATGAAAACCGATTCCGAATCGCATCAACGCATGGCCGAGCGCCGCCGCGCGGGCCACGAGAAAAAGCAGGCGGCCGCGACCGCCGAGAAAGGCCTCTTGATCGTCCACACGGGCAACGGCAAGGGCAAGAGCACGGCCGCGTTCGGGATGGCCGTGCGCATGCTCGGCCACGGGATGCGGGTCGGCGTCGTGCAGTTCATCAAGGGCGCGCTGCATACGTCCGAGCGCGATTTTCTCGGCGCGAACGCGCAGTGCGATTTCGTCACGATGGGCGACGGCTACACGTGGAACACGCAGAACCGCGACGCCGACATCGCGACCGCGCGCCGCGGCTGGGACGAGGCGCGCCGGATGATCGAAAGCGGCGACTACCGGATGGTGATCCTCGACGAGCTGAACACGGTGCTCAAGTACGAATACCTGCCGCTCGACGAAGTGCTCGCGACGCTCGCCGCGCGCGCGCCGACGCTGCACGTCGTCGTGACGGGCCGGCACGCGCCCGACGCGCTCGTCGACGCGGCCGATCTCGTCACCGAGATGCGGCTCGTCAAGCATCCGTACAAGGAGCAAGGCGTGAAGGCGCAGCGCGGCGTGGAGTTCTGACGCGATGCCCGCCTGCCCCGCGCTCTTCGTGAGCGCCGCCGCGTCCGGCCAGGGCAAGACGTCGGTGACGGCGGCGCTCGCGCGCCATCACCGGCGGCTCGGGCGGCGCGTGCGCGCGTTCAAGACCGGCCCGGATTTTCTCGACCCGATGCTGCTCGCGCGCGCGAGCGGCGCGAGCGTCTATTCGCTCGATCTCGGGATGGTCGGCGAGCGCGGCTGCCGCACGCTGCTCGCGCGCGCGGCGGCCGACGCGGACGTGATCCTGATCGAAGGCGTGATGGGGCTCTTCGACGGCACGCCGTCGAGCGCCGATCTCGCGCAGGCGTTTGGCGTGCCGGTCGCCGCGGTGATCTCCGCGCAGTCGATGGCGCAGACCTTCGCCGCGCTCGCGTTCGGGCTCGCGCGTTTCCGCCCCGGCGTGCCGTTTCACGGCGTGTTCGCGAACCGCGTCGGCTCCGAGCGTCACGCGCAGCTGCTGCGCGGCGCGCTGCCCGCCTCGATCCGCTGGCTCGGCCATCTGCCGCGTGACGCACAGATCGCGCTGCCGGAGCGGCATCTCGGGCTGCATCAGCCGGACGACGTCGCCGATCTCGATGCGCGCCTCGACCGCGCGGCCGACGCGATCGCGCACACGGCGCTCGCGGAATTGCCGCCCGTCGTCGAATTCGCGTTCGAAGCGGGCCGCGACGGCGGCGGCACCATCGCGACGCCGTGCGCCGCTCACGCCCGCCATCGCGCGCCTTCGACGCCCCGCGCCGCCGACGATCGCGACGATGTCGCGGCGGCGGCGAATGCGGCCACCGAGGCGAACGAGGCCACCGAGGCGAACGAGGCCAATGAGGCCAATGAGGCGGATGAGGCGGATGAGGCGGATGAGGCGGACGCCGCCGATCGTGCGCGCGAAACGATCGCGGCGGCCAATCACTCGGACGGCGACGGCGACAGCGCCGCGTCCGCCGCGCCGGCCCGCGCGACCAACGACGCCGCGTCGCGACTCGCCGGCAAACGGATCGCGATCGCGCGCGACGCGGCGTTCTCGTTCATCTACCCGGCGAACCTCGATCAACTGGAGGCGCTCGGCGCCGAGCTCGCGTTCTTCTCGCCGCTCGCCGACGAGCCGGTGCCGGACGGCGCCGATGCGCTCTATCTGCCGGGCGGCTATCCGGAGCTGCACGCGGCGCGGCTCGCGGCGAACGCGACGGCCGCGCGCTCGATCGCCGCGCACGTGGCGGCGGGCCGGCGCGTCGTCGCGGAATGCGGCGGCATGCTGTACCTGAGCGATTCGCTGACGGACGCCGACGGCGTGAAAACGCCGATGCTCGGCCTCGTGCCGGGCCACGCGGCGATGCAGCGGCGCTTCGCCGCGCTCGGCATGCAGACACTCGCGACGCGCTTCGGCGCGATGACGGGCCATACGTTCCACTATTCGCGCTTCGCGACGCCGCTTGCGCCCGCCGCCGCCGCGACGCGGCCGGACGACGGCGCGGCGGGCGAAGCCGTGTATCGGCACGGCCCGATCGTCGCGACCTATCTGCATGCGTACTGGCCGTCGAATCCGCGCGCGGCGGCGGCGCTTTTCGCGGGCGACATGCTCTGACGCGTTGCCGCCCGGCTCGGGCAGCCGGGTCGCGCCCGCCGTCATGCCTCGCCGGGCGGCAACGCGGAATTGCAACGCGGGGTTGAATTTCAGCAGGCCGCGCGTTCGCGCCGCGGCAGCCGCTCCGCACACGCGCGGCAGCCGGCCGGCGCGACGCTCGGCGGCGACGCTTCGCCCGCGCGCGGCGCGCGCCGCAAGCGCCTCTCGCCGCGGCGGCCGCGGGCATCAAGCGAGCAGCGTGTCGTCGTGCGCCATCATCAGCGTGCGCATGTCGTGCCACATTCCGTAGTAATGCACGATGAAGCTGTCGGGGCGGCGAAACAGCCAGGGCGTGTTGATGCCGATCATGTCCAAGACGGCTTCGTCCTGAAGCAAGCCGGCCCTCGACATCGCCTCGATGAACTGGAGCTGGTCGCCGTCGCCGGCGTAGACGCCGGATCGGTCGGGCATCGCGGCGATCGTCGCCATGAGATCGCGCAGCATCGCGTCGTTGCGCGGCGTGCGCCGAAAGCCCATCACCCCCGAGTTGAACGGCCACTGGCCGACGTCGCGCGCGAGCAGCACGTCGCGGCCTTCGAGCATCGGCTCGAGCTTGCGATGCGGGTCGGCGATCAGCACGTCGGCGTCGAGCCAGACGACCCAGTCGTGATGTTGCAGGTAGCTGTGCAGCAGCCACGGCTTGAACCAGTTGCCGGTTGCGTCCAGGCCGATTTCGCGCGGAATGTCGCGATGCACGTAGAGCGTGTAGCCCTGCGCTTCGCAGTAGCGGCGGAAATTGCCTTCCGCGATTCGCGCATAACTTTCGATGTGGGAGGTATAGAGCGTCGTGAGCGCGATCGCGCGGCCGGGATTGTACGTGCTGCGCTCGGCGGCGTCGGCGGCCGGATACTGCGGAAACGAAAACATCGGCAGCGCGGCGGCGCGGCACCGGTTGACGTGCTCGACGAGCACGTCCCGGAAGCGCGGCGTCACGCCTTTGTGATCCGGCGAATCCGGCGCGTCGTCGATGCTGACCGCGAACGTCGGCACCCGGCTCCAGAGCGGATCGTAGTTGTATCCCGTCGGCATGACGGCGCAGATCCCGTCGATCAACGTCATGTAGTGCTGCGTGTCGAGACCGGCGAGCAACGCGGCTTCGGACGTCGGCGGGCCCTCGCCGCCGAGCCGGCATTGCTTCACGAGCCGCAGCACGGCCTCTCGCACGGCTTGCGTGTTGCGCCAGAACTGCACGTCGACCTGCGGCAGCGCATGCGAGGACGTGCGCACGAGCAGCATGTCGCGACCGGCCATCAGGCGCTCGATCGCAACGGGCTCGACGATCGCCGCGTCTTCGCTCAGCAGCAGCACGAGCTCGCCCGGCCGCGCGCGCCGCAACGCGTCGAGCAGCGCTTCGTAGCGGTACAGCGCACGCAGCGGAAGCGCTTGCGGCATCGCGCAGGCGTCGATCACCTCGTGGCGATATCCGTGCAACCGCGCATACTGCCGATGATTGGCGAGGCTGGCCGGCGCGGGATGGCAAAAATGGCTGAGCACGATCATGGCGTGGCCTGCAGCTCCTCGGCCCGGCGCCGGACCCGCTTGCGCACGCTGTCCATGTCCCATAGCCCGAGGCAGCGATCGGACATCGGCACCACGCCGATGTCGGGCCCGTAGATGATGCTTTCGTGACTCCCCTCGATCAGCAGCGACAGCGGAGCATCGAGATCGTAAGGCGCCATCTCCAGATTGATGGGGGTCCACTGGCCGGTGACGATGTCCGCGTTGCGCGGATACGTGCGATACACGAAGGTGGTGGTCAGCAGAAAGCGTGCGGACGTGTTCGCGAAACGTTCGAACGCGCGGAACACGTCGGCGTGAGAAAAATGGAACAGGCAGTCGCGGCACAGAATCAGATCGGCTTGCGGCAGCGCGTCGTGCAGGAGATCGAGATGCATGAAGCGGCGGTTCGCCGCCGCCCACGCCTGCTGGTTGGCGGCGACGAGATCCGGCACGATGTCGGCGCCGATATAGTCGATGCCGGTGAGATCGACGTGGCGCATCCAGTTGAAATCGCCGCACGGCACGTCGAGCATCGACTTCACGCCGAAGCGGCGCAGCAGCCCGGGCAATTCGCGAATGATCTGCGCCGCATTCTTCAGCTCGGAACCCCAGCCGGACACGCTCTCCTGCGAATGCCAACCTTTTTCGTCGTAGATCTTCTGGAATACTTGCGACGCGTCGTTTTCCATGTCACACACCCCTTCTTTCGCGAAGCATTGCGGTCGGTCAGCGCCTGCCGGGTCGTGGCAAAAGAAAGGCTGCTTCGGTCGGACTGGCGATGCGCATCGGATTATACGACGCCAAAATCGACGGCACGGCGCGGCGTGGCCGGCCGGCTCGACGGGCCCGGCCGGCGTGCGCGATGGCGCCGCACTCGCCTTGCCGGCAAACGACACGCAACGAAGCGGGCATGCCGCCGATACGGCGTACCCGCTTCGTTCATTTACCGAGCCGAAAGAACCGCTGCTTGCGCGGCCCGCTCACTCGACGCGCGCGTCGAGCCCCGCCATGATCGCGAGCCCTTCGTTCAACGCCGGAAAGAGGCTGCGGTTGAAATTGTTCCAGCGCAGCTCGAGGATCGTGTCGCCGGGATCGATCTCGGTGTTCAGCACGTCGTGGATCACCTCGCCCGAATCGACGCCGTTGTCGACGTAATGAAACGATGCGCCCGTCATCTTCACCGGCTCGACGGGCACGGTCTCCATCGTCTTCCAGTCGACGACCTTTTGCCCGCGCGCGCCGAAGAGCGCGTCGAGCGTCGCATATGCGCCGCGTCGCTCGTACGGCGACTCCGCGCGCGTGATGCCCGGATGGATGTTGACGATCCGCCGGCAGTACGGCGCGCCCGGGCGCACCAGTTCGTCGAGGATCACGAGCAGCCCGTCGAGCACGACGAGATCGGCGCCGAGCGCGTCGAGCGTGTCGCGCAGATGCGCTTCGAACGCGCGCTTGCCCGCCGGCCGCGCGGGCGAATCGAGCGGCTCGCGCCGGTATTCGGACGGAATCGCGAGCAGCAGGTCGTTGACGAGCCGGCCCGCTACGCGCAGCTCGGGCGGATAGAACCAGCGCTTGCCGGGCTCGTACGCAAAGCCGTATTCGGCGAGCTTTTCGCGGTCGAGCGGCGAACCCGCGTCGTCGTCGTAGATCACGCGCTCGAGCGAGTACGCGTCGCCGAGCTCGGTGTCGTTCAACGCCCCGACGAGCGATTCGAGCACCGATTTCATGTAGCGCTTGCCGCCCCTGTAGTCGACCTGCTGCCCCGCCTTGTCGGCGGCGGCGTTTCTGAGCGACCAGATGTAGACGAGTTTCTTCTTTGCCATCGCAGTGTTGTCCTCTCGTTCGGGCGGCGCGCCGCCGCGCCGCCCATGGGATGATGAGACGCGCTCACCAGTTGTATTTCGCCGTCGCGATCACGGTGCGCTGGTTGCCGTACATGCATACCGAATCCGACTGGCAGCCGGACACGTAGCGCCGGTTGAACAGATTCGTCGCATTGACCGCGAAGCGCCAGTTGCGCATTTCGTAATGCAGCGCGGCGTCGAAGAGCGTGTAGCTCGGCACCGTCAGCGAGTTGTCGGCCGCGCCCGCCGCCGCGCTCATGTAGCGCACGCCCGCGCCGATCCCGAAGCCCGTGAGCGGCCCGTTGCGCCACGTCCAGTCGGCCCACAGCGACGCGATCTGGCGCGGACGCGGAACGTCGATGGGCCACTTGTTCAGCGTGTTGTCGTTCGCCTGCACGTTCTTCACGTCCTGATAGACATACGCGGCGATCACCGACAGCTCGCGCGACAGATTGCCGACCGCGCTCAGTTCGATGCCGCGCGAGCGCACTTCGCCCACCTGCACGAACGTGCTGCTCGTCGGATCGTTCGGATTGCTCATCGCGACGTTGGTCTGGTTGATCTGATACACGGCCGCGTTCAGCATCAGGTTCTTGCCGGGCGGCTGCCAGCGCAGGCCGGCCTCGATCTGGCGGCCCTTGGTCGGCACCGCGAGCCCGCCGCCCGAGAGCTTCAGGCCGATTTGCGGATTGAACGACGTCGAATAGCTGATGTACGGCGCGAGGCCGTAGTCGCCGAGATAGGTCAGGCCCACGCGCCCGCTGAACGCGTGATCGTTCTGCTTGAAGCTCGCCGAATTCGCGATGTCGTCCTGCGACGTGCGCGTCCAGTCCTGCCGGCCGCCCAGCGTCAGCACCCAGCGCTGCCACTTGATCTGGTCCTGCACGTACAGGCCGAATACGTTGAGCGTCGTCTTCGTGTCGGTGCGCGGATACGCGCCCGGCCCGCTGAAGATGTCGGCCGGGATCGGCGTGTAGACCGGCCGGTACAGGTTGAGGCTCGGCGCCTTCGCGAGCCATTCGCTGTCCGTCGTCGTCTGGCGGTTGTAGTCGAAGCCGAACAACAGCATGTGCGAAAGCGGGCCGGTCGTGAATTTCGCCTGCGCCTGGTTGTCGACGTCGAAGCGGCTGTAGTTGAACTGGAACAGGCCCGCGTAGCGCGTGAGCGTCGCCATCGTCGGGTCCGCGCCGTCGAGGCCGCCGCCGTAGACGGACGCGTCGTCGAGCGACAGGTGCATCCAGCGCACGTTCTGACGGAACGTCCATACCGGGTTCAGCTTGTGCTCGAACTGATAGCCGAGCGACCATTGCTTCTTCCGGTAGTGATCGAAATTCGCGTCGGCCGTATACAGATCGTCCGAGATCGTGCCGTTCGGGTTCGGCAGCACCGTGCCCTGCGCGGGCAGGAAGTTGCTCGACGTGTCGCCCCAGTCCTGCAGGTACGTCGCGGCGAGCGTGAGCGACGTGTCCGCGTTCGGCTGCCACTTGAGCGACGGCGCGAACGACACGCGCTGATCGGCGAGCGGCCCCGTCTGCGCGTTGCCGTCGCGGCCGACGCCGACGATCCGGTACGACAGCGTGCCGTCCTTGTCGATCTTGTCGCCGACGTCGAACATCAGTTGCTTGCGCGCGTAGTTGCCCACCTGCACGCCGACTTCGCGAATCCGCTCGCCGTTCGCGAGCTTGCTCTGCACGTCGACGATCGCGCCGGGGTCGCCCTGCCCGTACAGCACCGACGTCGGGCCGCGCAGCACGGCGATGCTGTCGACCATGTACGGATCGACGCGCCAGCTCGACAGGTTCAGCGTGTTCGGCACCTGCAGCCCGTCGACGAACACGGTCGGCGTGAAGCCGCGCAGCGCCGCGTACCAGTCCGAGCGGTTGTCCGATCCGTAGCTCGAAAAGCCCGGAATGTAGCGGAACGCCTGATTGATGTCGGTCGCGCCCGTCGCCTCGATCTGCTGCGCGGTGACGATGTTGATCGTCTGCGGGATCTCGACGATCGGCGTATCCGTTTTCGTGCCGCTCGTGCTGCGCCGCGCGACGAGACCGATGGTCGCGTCGCGCGGCGCATCCGCCGACACCGATATCGCGGGCAACGTGCCGCCCGACGCGGTATCCCCATTCACCTGACTGCCCGGCTGCCGCGCGTCTCCCCCCGGCTGCACCGCCTGTGCCTGCGCATGACTCGCCGCCGCGTAAAACGCCACGCCCGCCGCGGCCGCGATCGCACGCACGCGCGTGCTGGTTGCCCACTCCATCTTCCGTTGCTCCAAGTTGCAAAGCGGCCGCGAGGCCGCGCCTTCATCAAAGAGCGATGGCCAGCCGGCCGCCGCTCACCCCGTTGTTATCGTGTCGTGGCCGCGCGCGGCCTTCAGGCCGGGCGGCTTCTTCGTGTTCTGCTCCGTGCGCGCACTCGGCGAGCGACGCGGCGATTTCGTCGGCGCGGCGCGCGAGCACCGACAGCAGCGTGTCGGACAGCCCATGGCTGTCCTCGCAGCAACCTTGCAGATAAATGCGCGGCTTGAAGTGCGCGGGCGTCGCGAGCCGGTAGTCGCGCGCGACGTCGCCCGCCGCGAGCGCGTCGCCGAGATGCGGCGCGAGTCCGTCGAGAAGCGCGAGATGCGTGTCGCGGCGATAGCCCGTCGCGAGCACGAGCGCGTCGAAGCGCTCGGTGCGCGCGTCGCCCGTCAGGCGGTCGCGCAGCACAAGTTCAGCCTGCCCGTTCGCGGTGCGCGCGGCCGATTCGATCGCGGCGTTCGCGAGCAGCCGGTGGCGCGGCGCATCGCCCTTCGCGTCGGCGACGCGCTGCAGGTAGAGCATTTCGTAGATCTGCTCGATGAGCGGCCGGTCGACGACCGCGTAGTTCGTGTCGCGAAAGCGCTCGATCAGCGAGCGCCGGCCGCTCGCCGGCTGCGCGTAGACGACGTCCGTGAACGCCGGATTGAAGATCTCGTTGACGAACGGGCTGTCGTCCGCCGGCTTGAGCGCGCCCGAGCGGATCACGAGGCTCGCCTCCACGTGCGGAAAGCGCCGCGCGAGATCGACGAACACCTCCGCCGCGCTCTGCCCCGCGCCGATCACCGCGACGCGTTTCTTCGAACGGGCATCCGGCGTACGGGCTTCCGGCGCGCCGACGAGCCGGTCGATCGACGTCAGGTAGTTCGACGAATGGACGACGAGATCGGGCCCGAGCGCGGCGAACGCGTCGGGCACGCTCGGCGCGCCGCCGACGCCGACCGACAGCGCGCGCGCGACGCGCTGCCGCTCGCGGCCGTCGGCGTCCTTCGAGAACACGCGCAGCGCGTCGATCTCGCCGCTCGCGCCCGGCGCGGCGACGGGCTCGATCGCCGTCACCGTCTCGCCGTAGTGGACGCGATCGTCGAACGCGTTCGCGACCCAGCTCAGGTAATCGTGGAACTCGACGCGCGTCGGATAGAAGTTCTTCAGGTTGACGAATTCGCTCAGGCGTCCGTGCTCGTACAGGTAATTGACGAACGTGAAGCGGCTCTTCGGATCGCGCAGCGTGACGAGATCCTTCAGGAAGGAAATCTGCATCCGGCAGTCGTCGAGCAGCATCCCGCGGTGCCAGCCGAAGGCCGGCTGGCGCTCGACATGGCAATGCGTGAACGCGGCCGCGTCGCCCGCTTCCGCGAGGCGCACGGCGAGCGCGAGGTTCGACGGTCCGAAACCGACGCCGATCAGGTCGAATACGGTATCTCTCTGCATGTCTCTGATTCCCTTAACGGTGTGGCCGGCGCGCTGACGGCGCCGGCTGGACAAAAACGTGACGCGGATCGCGCGCATCGGCGACGCGGCCGATCCGGGCCGGGCGTGACGGCGGCAGGCGGCGCTCAATCGGCATCGCGCGCCTCGGTGGCGGGCTGGCCGGCCGCGCGGGCCGGGTGCGCCCCGAGCGCGGCGAGCGCCGCGAAGCTCGGCGCGGCGAACACGTCGGCGATCGCGAGCGCGAAGCCGGCCGAGCGCGCCGCGTCGACGAAGCGCACGACGTCGAACGACGTCGCGCCCGCTTCGAACAGGTCGTGCTCCGGCGCGGGCGCGGCGCGCCCGAAGCACGCGCGCCATACGTCGGCGAGCGCGTGCGCGCGGCCGCCCGCCTCGCGCGCGCGCTCGTCGCCGCCCGCCGCGCGCGATGACGACGACGACCGTGCGGCGAGCGCGTCGCACACGTCGCGCGGGTCGTGCACGTCGTGCGCGTCGAGCGGAAAACGCGCGGCGGATGCGCCGAGCGCGCGCGCGGGCGCGTCGACGAAGCCGCGCACGACGTCGAGATAATCGGCCGCGAGCGCGGCGACGAACGCGCCGTCGACGCGTTCCGTCGCGTACGAGAACGCGCCCGTCACGCGGCCGTCCGGATGCTCGACGAGGTCGAGCTCCAGCTCGAACACCACGCGGTGCCTGACGTCGTTGAATGCCTCGACGGCAAGCCCCGCCCAGTCGCGCGCGGCGGCGCCCGCTGGCCGCAGGTAGTTGAACATCACCTGGAACAGCGGATTGCCGTTGACCGCGCGCGGCGTGCGCAGCGCGGCCACGACGTCGCCGAACGGCGCGTCCGCGTGCGCATACGCGGCGAGCGCCGCGTCGCGCACCGCGGCGACGAGCGTCGCGGGCGTATCGGCGCTCGTCATGCGCGTGCGCACGACGACTGCGTTGATGAAGAGCCCGAGCGCGCGCTCGGCGGGCTCGCCCGTCAGCTCGCGCGTCGACGCGAGCACGCCGACCGGCTGGTCGGTCGCGCCCGTCGTGCGGTAGAACGCGGCGTTGAACGCCGCGTGCAGCAGCATCGGCAGCGTCGCGTGCGCGTCGAGCGCCATCGCGCGCGCGCGGCGCGTGAGCGCGCCGTCGAGCTCGAACGCGAGACGGCCCGCGTCCCAGCGCGGCGCCGCCGCGCGGCCCGCGCGCGGCGGCGGCAGCGCGTGCGACGGCGCGCCCGCGAGCGCCTCGCGCCAGAACGCGAGGCGCGCGTGCGGCGCGGCGGCGGGCAGCACCGGCGTGTCGATGTCGAGCGAATCCGCGCGCGTTTGGGCAACTGTTTCGCCAAGCGTTGCCGGCGGCGCGGCCGAGCGCTTTTCCGCAAGCGATTCCGCCGGCGCGCCGGACGCCGTGGATGGCTCCGCGGCCGCTTGCCCGCCGCCCACGCGCCGCGCGACGTACGCCGAGCGGACCTCGTCGAGCCACAGTTCGATCGACTGGCCGTCCGACACGATGTGATGGACGACGAGCGACAGCACGTGATCGTCAGCGCCGAGCCGGATCACGCGCGCGCGCCAGAGCGGCGCGTCGGCGGCGAGATCGAACGGCGTGAGCGCGTCCTCGTCGGTCAGCGCGACGGCGGCGGCGAGCCGCGCGTCGTCGTCCGCCGCGCCCGAGGCCGCGCGCAGATCGACGATCGGCCATTCGACGCGCCGCGCGGGCGCGATCCGCTGCCCCGGCGCGCCGTCCGCGCGCGCGACGATCCGCGTGCGCAACGCCGGATGGCGGGCGTCCGCATGCGAGAACGCATCGGCGAGCGCGTCGGCGTCGAGCGCGCCCCGCAGCCGCAGCGCGACCGGAATGTTGTACGCGGCGCTGTCCGGCTGCGCGCGCCACAGGAACCACAGCCCGCGCTGCGCGGCGGACAGCGGCAATACGCCGTCGGCGTCCCGCGCGTACGGCGCGGCGGGCGCATCGCCCGCGCCGTGCGCCGCTTCCACCTGCGCGGCGGCCGCGACGCGCAGCGCGTACGGCGCGAGAATCGGCGCCTCGAAGAGCGCGCGCACCGGCACGTCGCGCGCGAGCCGCTCGGCGACGCGCGTCGCGACGCGCACCGCGGCGAGCGAATGGCCGCCCAGCTCGAAGAAGTGATCGGCGCGGCCGATCCGCTCGGCGCCGAGCACTTCGCGCCAGATCTCGGCGAGCGCCGCCTCGATGTCGTTCACGGGTGCTTCGTACGCGCGCGCGGCGTGCGCGGGCTCGGGCAGCGCCGCGCGGTCGACCTTGCTGTTCGCGTTGCGCGGCAGCGCGTCGAGCACGACGATGTGCGCGGGCACCATGTAGTCGGGCAGCGTGCGGCGCAGGTGCGCGTCGAGCTCGGCCGCGTCGGCGCGCGCCGCGCGCTCGCGCGCGTCGCCCGTCAATTCGACGAACGCGACGAGCCGCGCCTGCGCGCCCTTGCCGAACACCACCGCCACCGCCTCGCGCACGTCGCCGTGCGCGGCGAGCTGCGCCTCGATTTCGCCCAGCTCGATGCGCAGCCCGCGCAGCTTCACCTGATGGTCGATGCGGCCGAGGAAATCGAACACGCCGTCCGCGCGGCGGCGCACGAGGTCGCCCGTGCGATACAGGCGCGCGCCCGGCGCGCCGTACGGATCGGGCACGAAGCGCTCGGCCGTGAGCGCGGCGCGGCCCAGATAGCCGCGCGCGAGCCCGATCCCCTCGCCGCCCAGATACAGCTCGCCGATCACGCCGACGGGCAGCGGATTCAGGCGCGCGTCGAGCACGTGCGCGGTGCGCGCGCCGACCAGCGTGCCGATCGGCAGATACGCCGCGTCGGCGAGCTTTGCCGGATCGTCGCCCGGCTCGAACATCCACAGCATCGGCGTGATCACCGTTTCGGTCGGCCCGTAGCCGTTGACGACGCGCGCGTTCGGAAACGCGCGGCGCATCAGCGCGAACGCCTCGCGCGACGTCGCCTCGCCGCCCACCGTGATCGAGCGCAGCGACGGCGGCGCGCCGTGCTCGAGCGCCCATTCGGCGAGCTGCGTCGCGCAGCCGGGCGGCACGTACGTCATCGTCACGCCCTCGCGCGCGATCAGCGCGCAGGTTCGCGCGGGCGGCCACAGCGTGTCGGCCGTCACCGCGACGGCCGCGCCCGACATGTATTGCGAAAACCAGCCCTCGTGCGCGCCGTCGAAATTGACCGACTGGAACAGCATGAACACGTCGCGCTCGGTCGCTCCGTAGCGCGCGGCGATCGCCTCGCAATGGCGTGCAAACGCGCCGTGATCGACGACGACGCCCTTCGGCTTGCCCGTCGAGCCCGACGTGTAGATCACGTACGCGGCCTGGTGCGGCGACACCTCCGGCAGCGCGACGCCGTCGATCCCGGCGTCGGCGATCGCGTCGTCGACGAGCCACGCGTGCGCGGCGCCCGAGAGCGGCAGCGCGTCGATGCTGCCGCGCTCGGTGATCACGTGCGCGATCTGCGCGTCGTCCAGCATCTGCGCGAGCCGCTCGCGCGGGTGGCTCGGATCGAGCGGCACGAACGCGCCGCCCGACTTGAGCACGGCGATCAGGCCGACGAGCAGATCGACGGAGCGCGACAGCGCGACGCCGACGCGCGTCTCCGCGCGCACGCCCGCCGCGACGAGCCGCTTCGCGAGCCGCGTCGCGCGCTGCTCGACCTCGCCGCGCGTGAGCGCGCGCTCGACGTCGGCGGCGCCGCGCGCATCCGGGCGACGCCGCGCGTGTTCCGCGATCCGGTCGTGGACCGACACGAACGGTTCATCGAAAGCCGCGCCCGAAGGCGTGCCGGCAAGCTCGCCGAAAGTTGCGTCGACGGGCCTGCCGGCCCGCTCGCCCGGCGTCTCGACGACAACGCGCGCCGACGCCGCGCCGCCGCGCTCGCGATCCGTGAAATCGTGCGTCTGCCCGTTCCACGCGGCGAGCTGGCGGCGCTCCGCCTCGGGCAGCCATTGCAGATCGCCGAGCGCCGCGCCGGGCGCCTCCAGCGCGTGCGAGAGCAGCTCGACGTAGCGCGCGGCGAAGCGCTCGATCGCGTCGGCGTCGAAGATGTCGGTCGCGTACACGAAGCGCGCGTCGAGCCCGCCGTCGTCACGCTCGTCGAAGCTGAGCGCGAGATCGAATTTCGCGTACGGCATGCCCGAGGGCAATTCGGTTGCGCGCACGTCGGCGAACGACGGCAGCGCGCGCCGCGCGCCGTACGCGGCCATCACCTGAAAGAGCGGATGGTGGCTCGCGCTGCGCGCGACGCCGAGCGCGTCCACCACCTGATCGAACGGCACGTCCTGATGCGACTGCGCATCGACGAGGCCGCGCTGTGTCGCGTCGACGAGCGCGTCGAACGCGCGCGTCGCGCCCGTTTGCGCCGCGAGCGTCAGCGTGTTGACGAAAAAGCCGATCAGCCCGACGGTCTCGCCGCGCTCGCGGTTCGCCGACGGCACGCCGATCCGGATCTCGGGCTCGCCCGACGCGCGCGCGAGCAGCGTCGCGAGCGCGGCGAGCAGCACCGCGAACGGCGTCGCGCGGCGCGCCTGCGCGAGCGCGCGCACGCGCCGCGCGAGCGCGGCGGGCACGTCGAACGCGTGGCGCGCGCCGCTCGCGCTGCGCTGCGCGGGGCGCGTCGCCGCGCCCGGCAAAAGCAGCGCGTCGCGGCTCGCGTCGAGCGCCGCGCGCCAGTGCGCGAGCTGCCGCTCGCCCTCGCCCGCGTCGAGCCAGCGGCGCTGCCACAGCGCGTAGTCGGCGTACTGGATCGGCAGCGGCGCGAGCGACACCGCCTCGCCCGTCGCGAACGACCGGTAGAACGACGACAGCTCCGCGAGCATCACGTCGGCCGACCAGCCGTCGGACACGATGTGGTGCGTCGTCAGCACGAGCCAGTGCGTCGCCGCGTCGAGCCGGATCAGGTGCGCGCGCACGAGCGGGCCGCGCGCGAGGTCGAACGCCTGCGCCTCCTCCCGCGCGGCGACGGCCGCGGCGCGCGCGTCGCGCGGCGCGGCGGGCGTGTCGGCCGCATCGGCATCGGCGTCGGCGAGATCCGTGTAGCGCCACGGGCAGCGCATCGGCGCGTGCACCG
Source organism: Burkholderia sp. MSMB1498 (assembly GCF_001526245.1). Lineage (NCBI taxonomy): Bacteria > Pseudomonadati > Pseudomonadota > Betaproteobacteria > Burkholderiales > Burkholderiaceae > Burkholderia > Burkholderia sp. MSMB1498. The sequence continues at coordinate 272,164 of NZ_LOYJ01000066.1, read as the reverse complement.
TCTGCAGCACGCCGTCGGCGCCTTCGGCGAACGTCGTGCGCAGCGCCTCGTGGCGCGCGATCAGCGCGTCGCACGACAGCCGCAGCGCGTTCGCGTCGAGCGCGCCGTCGAGGCGCAGCCGCTCGGTGATGTGATACGCGGCCGATTCGCCGAGCAAGCGCGCGTGCAGCCAGAGGCGCGTTTGCGCGAACGACGCCGGCACGCTCGCCGCGCGGTCTTCGCGCGGCGGAATCGGCAGCATCCGGAAATCGATCCCCGCGTCGCCGAGCTTCGCGAGGAACTGCTTGCGCTGCGTGTCGGGCAACCGCGCGAAGCGCGCGGCGAGCGACAGCAGATCGGGTGTGGTCATGCGGGCTCCTTACTGGGCTTCGAGCTCGCCGAGCAGCGCGTCGATCGCGCTCGCGGCGTGGTGGTCGCGGCCGGCGTCGCACGCGCGGTCGATCGCCGCCGCGCAGCGCGCGAGCGTGCGTTCGTCGAAGATCACGCGCAGCGGCAGCGTCAGCGACCACTGCAGGTTCGCCTGCGCGTTCGCCTGCGCGGCGAGCAGCGAATGGCCGCCGAGCGCGAAGAAATCGTCGTCGCGGCCGATGTCGGAGAGCTTCAGCACGCGCTGCCAGATCGCCGCGAGCGCGCGCTCGGTGTCGGTTTGCGGCGCGTCGACGACGCGCTCGTCGAACGCGGGCTCGGGCAGCGCGCGGCGATCGCACTTGCCGTTCGGCGTCACGGGCAGCACGGCGAGCGCGACGAGCTGCGCGGGCACCATGTACGCGGGCAACTGCGCGCGCAGCCGCTCGATCTGCGCGGCGGCGTCGAATTCGGCGGGCGCCGCGCATGCGACGTAGCCGACGAGCCGCTCGTCGCGCACGATCACGACCGCGTCGCGCACGCCGTGGGCCGCGCGCAGCAGCGCCTCGATCTCGCCCAGCTCGATTCGCTGGCCGCGCAGCTTCACCTGCGTGTCGATCCGGCCGAGATAGTCGAGCGCGCCGTCGGCGCGCCGTCGCGCGAGGTCGCCCGTCCGGTAGAGGCGTGCGCCCGGTGCGAACGGATCGGGCACGAAGCGCTCGGCCGTGAGCGCCGCGCGGCCGAGATAGCCGCGCGCGAGCCCCGCGCCGCCGAGGTACAGCTCGCCCGCCGCGCCGACGGGCGCCGGTTGCAGCGCCGCGTCGAGCACATGGAGTTGCACGTTCGCGATCGGATGGCCGATCGGCACCGCGGCCGCTGACGCGTCGTCCGCGGTGCAGCTCCAGTGCGACACGTCGATCGCGGCTTCGGTCGGGCCGTACAGGTTGTGCAGCCTTGCGTGCGGCAGCAGCGCGGCGACGCGCGCGACGAGCTCGGGCGCGAGCGCCTCGCCGCTCGCGATGATCGTTCTCACGCTCGCGCAGCGCGCGGCCGCGCCGAAATCGTCGAGATGCGCGACGAACGCGGCGAGCATCGACGGCACGAAATGCAGCGTCGTCACGCGGTGCGTTTCGATCGCGGCGACGAGGCGCGCCGGATCGCGATGGTCGCCGGGCGCCGCGATCGCGAGCTTCGCGCCGACCGCGAGCGGCCACACGAACTCCCACACCGACACGTCGAAGCCGAACGGCGTCTTGTGCAGCACGACGTCGTCGGGCGTGAGGCGATACGCATGCTGCATCCATGCGATCCGGTTCGCGAGCGCGGCGTGCGTGTTGCCCGCGCCCTTCGGCTTGCCGGTCGAGCCCGACGTGTAGATCAGGTAGGCGAGCTGGCCGGGCGCGGCGGCCCGCGCAGCGGCGCACTCAGCGGTTTCGGCGAGCTCTGCCGCTTCAGCCCCTTCGGCCCCTTCAGCCCCTTCGGCCGCCCCGCCGGGACGCGCGGCCGGCGCGCGCTCGAGCAGCGCGTCGACGGTCACGACGGCGGCGGCGGCTCCGCCCGACAGCGCCGCGTCGACGCGCGCGCGCAGATGCGCTTGCGTGATCACGACGGGCGGCTTCGCGTCGCCGAGCAGGTGGGCGATCCGCTCGGCCGGATAGTCCGGATCGACGGGCAGATACGCGGCGCCCGCCTTCATCGCGCCGAGGAGCGCGACGACCATGTCGAACGAGCGCTCGACGCACAGCGCGACGACCGAATCGGGCCGCACGCCGGATGCGACGAGCGCCGCGGCGACGCGGTCGGCCTTCGCGTCGAGCTCGGCGTAGCGCATCCGCGCGAGCGCACCGTCGCCGCCGTCGGCCGCGTCGGCGAATTCGAGCGCGATCGCATCGGGCCGAGCGCGTGCGGCCGCTTCGAATTGCGTGAAGAGCGGCGCGCGCTGTGCGTCGGGCCAGTTCACGCTCGTCGCGTTGCTGCGCGCGATCAGCGCGAGATCGTCGGCGCTGGCGCACGAGATCGCGCCGAGCGGCGCGTCCGGGTTCGAGATCAGCCCGTCGATGCACGCGGCGAACGCGCGGTGCAGCGCCTCGACCCGCGCCTGCCCGATCCGCGCGGGATCGTAGCCGTAGTCGATCGCGAGCGCGTCGCCCGCCTCGACCACGAGCGTCAGCGCGAAGTCGGTCGCCTCGATGTTGCGCAGATCGCGCTTGTGCAGCGCGCGCGGATCGCGCCCCTGCCACGCTTCGTCGACCGGGTAGTTCTCGAACACGACGAGCGTGTCGAAGAGCGCGCCGCCCGCGCCCGCCCATTGCTGGATTTCGTAGAGCGGCGTGTGCGCGTGCTCGAGCGCCGCCGCGTTCTCGCGCTGCAGACTCGAGAGCCAGTCGCGCGCGACGAGCTGCGGCAGCGGCGCGGCGATCACCGGCACGGTGTTGATGAAAAGGCCGAGCACGGTATCGACGTCGGGCAGCGCGTCCGGGCGCCCCGCGACCGTCGCGCCGAACGCGACCGCCGCGCGGTGCGTCGTGCGCTGCAGCGCGAGCGCCCAGGCGCCTTGCACGATCGTGTTGACGGTCACTTTCAGGCGGCGCGCCGCTTCGGCCACGCGCGCGGTGTCGGCGGCGGGCAGCGCCGCGCGCCAGTTCGCGCGGCGGGCCGCGTCGCCGCCGCGCGCGGCATCGTGCGCGCCATGTTCGCGCTCGGCGACGTGCGTCGGCTCGTCGAGCCGCGCGAGGCGTTCGAGCCAGAACGCGCGGTTGGCATCGGCGTCGCGGCGCGCGAGCCACGCGATGAAATCGCGATAGCGCGTGCGCGCAGGCGCGGCGAACGGATTCGCGCGCGGCGGCTCGATGTAATCGCGCAGCACGTCCGCGAAGAGTCGCGCGGTGCTCCAGCCGTCGAGCAGCAGATGATGGCGGGTCCAGACGAGACGCCATTCGGTCTCGCCCGTCTGAATCAGCGTCACGCGCATCAGCGGCGGCGTCGCGAGATCGAAGCCGCGCGCGCGGTCGGCGGCGAGCCACGCGTCGAGCGCCGCATCGAGCCGCTCGGCGCTCGCGTGCGCGCCGCGCCAGTCGACGATCTCGACCGGCATCCGCGCGTGGCGATGGACGATCTGCATCGGCGTGGCCTCGTGCGCGGCGAAGCCGGTGCGCAGGATGTCGTGGCGCGGAACGGCCGCGTCGAACGCGGCGCGCAGCCGCTCGACGTCCGGCGCGACGAGCGTCGCGACGAGCTGGTTCACGTACGTCGCGCGCTCCGGCGCGAACAGCGAATGGAACAAAATCCCCTGCTGCATCGGCGACAGCGGATAGATGTCGTCGATCGCGCGCGCGTCGAACGGCAGGCGCTCGAGCGCTTCCTGCGTGAGGCCGCCCGCGCGTGCGAGCGGATAGTCGCCGGGCGTCGCGCCCGCGCCGCGCTCGGCGACGCGCGCCGCGCACGCGGCGGCGAGCTCGCGCAGCGCGGCGTCGAATCGCGCGGCGAGCGTCTCGATCGTCGCGCGCTCGAACTGCGTCGCGCCGTACACCCAATGCACTTTCAGCGCACGGCCATCGTTCGCGTCGACGTACGCGTGGATCGCGAGCGCGTTGCCGAGCGGCCCAGCCGGGTCGCGCTCGCGGCCCGCGCCGCCGAAGCGCGGCACGAGCGCCGCGTCGCGCGGCGCGTCGAACTGGCCGAGGTAGTTGAACGTCACGCGCGGCCGCTCCACCGCGGCGAGCGCCGCGCGCGTCGCGTCGTCGCCGTAGTGGCGCAGCACGCCGAAGCCGAGCCCCTTGTTCGGCACCGCGCGCAGCGCGTCCTTCACGCCGGCGAGCGTGGCGGCCGGCGTCGGCTCGACGGCGAACGCAACCGGATAGTGGCTCGTCAGCCAGCCGAGCGTGCGGCTCGCGTCGACGTCGTCGAAGAGCGCCTCGCGGCCGTGCCCTTCGAGTTCGAGCCGGCACGACGCCGCGCCCGCATGCCGGCCGAGCGCGGCGACGAGCGCCGCGATCAGCAGCTCGACCGCATGCGTGCGGTACGCGGCGTTCGCATCGGTCAGCACGCCGCGCGTGAGCGCCGGATCGAGCGTCTGGATCACGACGTCGGCGTGCGCGTTGGTCGCCGCGGCGTCGGGGCGGTCGAGCCGCAGATCGTCGTGCGGCGCGGCGAGCGCCGCCCAGTACGGCAGCTCGGCCGCGAACGGCCCCGCCGGATCGCGGGCCGCGCGCGCGAGCCGGGCCGCCCATTCGGACGCGCTCGCGCCCGTCGGCCCGAGCCGCACCGCGCGGCGCTCGCATGCGGCGCGGTACGCCGCGTCGAGATCGTCGAGCAGCACGCGCCACGACACGCCGTCGACGATCGCGTGATGGATCGCCAGATAGAGCTTCGTCGCGCCCGCCGTTGTTCCCGCTGTTCCCGCTGTCCCATTCGGCAGCGCCGCCGCGAACGCGCACGCGAGCGGGCCGTGCGTCACGTCGAGCGTGCTTTGCAGCGCGTCGAATTGCGCGAGCGCGTCCGCCTCGTCGCGCGCGGCGGCGGCCGCGAGCGGCAGCGCGTCGAACGCGCGCGGCGCGACGCAAAGCCGCCATGCGCCGCTCGCGCCCGTTTGCACGAAGCGCTCGCGGAACACCGGATGGTGGGTCAGCAACGCGTCGAACGCGCGGGCGAATGCGTCGAAATCGAACGCGCCGGCGACGTCGAGCTCGATCGACTGGTTCCAGTGTCCGCGGCGCGGAATGTCGAGCGCGAAGAAACGCAGCTGCGCGGGCGTGAGCCGCGCTTCGTCCGGCACGGCGGCGAAAGCCTGCCGCGCGGCGGCCGTCGCGCCGTCCTTCGGCGCGACGGCGTCGATTTCCACCGCGACGCGCGCGAGCTCGGCAACCGTCGGGCCGTCGAACAGCTGCTTCGGCGTGAACTTGACGCCGCGCTTGCGCGAGCGAGCGATCACCTGCAGCACGAGGATCGAATCGCCGCCGAGCTCGAAGAAGTTGTCGCGACGGCCGACGCGCGGCGCTTTCAGGACGTCGCGCCAGACGGCCGCGAGGGTTTCTTCGACGTGGCCTTGCGGCGCGTCCTCGTCGGCGGCGCTCGCGGCGGCGGGCGTCGCCGCGAGCGCGCGCAGCGCCGCGCGATCGACCTTGCCGTTCGCGGTCACGGGCAGCGCGTCGAGCACGACGAGCGCGGCGGGCACCATGTAGTCGGGCAGGCGCGCGGCGAGCGCGTCGCGCAACGCTTCGCCCGCAATGCGCGCGCCGGATGCGGGCGTCGCGAACGCGACGAGGCGCAGCCGCGCGTCCTGCTCGATCGCGAGCGTCTGCGCCTGCGCGACGCCGGGCAGCGCGCGCAGCGCGGCGCTCACCTCGCCCGGCTCGACGCGGTAGCCGCGGATCTTCACCTGATCGTCCAGACGCCCGAGGAAGTCGAGCCGGCCGTCCGCGCGCAGCCGCACGCGGTCGCCCGTCCGGTAGACGCGCGCGCCCGCCTCGTGCGGATGCGGGACGAAGCGCTCGGCGGTCGCGCCCGCGCGGCCCAGATAGCCGCGCGCGACGCCGGGGCCGCCCAGGTACAGCTCGCCGATCGCGCCGACGGGCACGCTCGCGCCGTGCGCGTCGAGCACGCACGCGTGCGCGTTCGGCAGCGGCCGGCCGAGCGGCACGCCGCGCGCCGAGGCATCGGGCGTCACCTCAACGGGCGTCGCCACGCCGTTCGCGCCCGCCGCCGTCGCGCGCAGATCCGCCTGCTCGGGCGCGGACGTGTCGCACACGAGCGCGCCGACGGTCGCCTCGGTCGGCCCGTAGTGATTGATCACGCGGCAGCCGGGCTTGAGCGCCTCGATCCGCTCGACGAGCGCCCACGGCAGCGCCTCGCCGCCCGTCACGAGCGCGTGCGCGGGCAGCACGTCGGCCGCGCGCTGCGCGTCGAGGAGCGCGTGCAGATGGCTCGGCACGATCTTCAGCACGCCGACGTCGCGCGTCGCCATCTCGTGCGCGAAGCGGTCCGGATCGAACGCCGCGTGCGCGGGCAGCAGATGCAGCGTGCGGCCCGAGCACAGCGCGCCGAACAGCGTCGTATGGCCGAGATCGGCCGCGACCGTCGACACCATCGCCATCGACGCGCCGGGCGCGAACGCGAGCTCGTCGAGCATCCCGGCGACGTAGTCGGCGAGCGCGCGATGCGGCACGACGACGCCCTTCGGCTCGCCCGTCGAGCCCGACGTGAAAATCAGATAGGCGGCCTGCTCGGGCAGCGGCGGCACGCGCGGCGCGGCGGCGTGCGCGAGCGACGCGTCGCGCGCGCACGCGTCGACGTCCTGCACGGCGACGCCGTCGAACGCGCCGAGCGCGTCGAGATCGCCCGCCGCGAGCATGCGGCGCGCGCCGCACGCGGCGAGCGCGGCGGCAATCCGCTCGCGCGGCGACGCCGGATCGAGCGGCACCGCGTACGCGCCGGATTTCAGCACGCCGACGAACGCGGCCGCGAAGCGCGCCGAGCGCTCGATGCAGATCGCCACCGGCGTCTCCGCGCGCGCGCCGTCGCGGCGCAGCGCGAGCGCGACGCGGTTCGACGCGTCGTCGAGCTCGGCGAACGTGAGCTGCGCGTCGGAGTCCGCGAGCGCGACGCGATGCGGATGCTCGGCCGCCTCGCGCGCGAAGAGCGCGAGCACGTCGGACGCGGTCGCGAGCGGCCGGCCCGTGAGCCACGCGCGCGGCGCGCCGCCGTGCGCGATCGCGAGCTCGGCGATCGCGCGGCGCGGGTGAAGCACCGCGTCCTCGACGAGCGCGGCGAAGCTGTCGAGCCAAGCGTGCGCGGTCGCTTCGTCGATCCCGTCCTGCGCGTACGCGGCGACGAATTCGATGCCGCGCGCGTCGTCGGTGAAATCGAGCGCGTAATCGAAGCGCGCGGCCGGATCGAGCCCCGGCGCCATGCGCACGGCCGCGCCCGGCAGCGTTGCGGACAGCTCGAGATCGAACTGCTGCGCGAACTTGACCCGCAGCCACTCGTCGCCGCGCCGCACGGGCGGCTTCGCCGCGTCGATCACCTTGTCGTACGGCACGTCCTGATGCGCGAACGCGCCGAACGCGGCGTCGCGCACCGACGCGACGAGCGACTCGAACGACTGCTCGGGCGACACGCGCGCGCGCAGCGCGAGCGTGTTGAGGAACAGGCCGACGAGCGGCGCGGTTTCCGGGCGCGCGCGCTGCGCGATCGGCGCGGCGACGACGACGTCGCGCTCGCCCGTGACGCGAAAGAGCCACGCGTCGAACGCGGCGAGCAGCACGGTGAACGGCGACGCGTGCAGCCGGCGCGCGACGTCGCGCACCGCGCCGGACGCCGCGGGCGAAAGACGCCGCGCAAGCCGCCCGCCGCGATAGTCGCGCTCGGCCGCGCGCGGCCGGTCGAGCGGCAGCGCGAGCGGCGCGGGCGCGTCGGCGAGCGCGTCGCGCCAGTAGGCGAGCTGGCGCGCGGTCTCGTCCGCGTCGAGCGCGTCGCGCTGCCATTGCGCATAGTCCGCATACTGGATCGGCAGCGCCGGCAGCTCGGGCGCGCGACCGCCGGCGAACGCCGCATACGCGCGCGTCAGCTCGTCGAACGCGCAGCGCGAGCTCCAGCCGTCGCTGACCGCGTGGTGCGTCGTCAACAGCAAGCGCTGCGCGCCGGCGGCGAGCGTCACGAGCAGCGCACGCACGAGCGGGCCGTCGGACAAATCGAACGGCGCGCTCGTGTGGCGCTCGGTCAGCTCGGCCAGGCGCGCGGCGCGCGACGATTCGAGCTCGCTGCGCAGATCGACGGCGGCGATCCGCACCGGCAGCGCCGCGTGGATTCGCTGGACGACGATGCCGTCGTCGTTCTCGACGAGCGTCGTGCGCCATGCCTCGTGGCGCGCGATCAGCGCGTCGAGCGCGCGCTGCAGCGTATCGATGTCGAGCGCGCCGTCGACGTCCCAATGGAACGACACGTGATACGCGGCGCCCGCGTCCTGCGTGCGCGCGAGCACCCAGAAGCGCTGCTGCGCGAACGACGCGGGGCGCTCGACGGCGCCGCCCGCTTGGGCCGCGTCGGCCGTCGCGGCGCGCATCGCCGGCATGGCGCTCGCCGCCGGCCTGTCCATCTCGGGCTGCGCGCCGTCGATGCGCGCGGCGAGCTCGGCGAGCGGCGCGTCGTCGAAAATCGCGTCGAGCCGCACGTTCACGCGCCATTCGAGCCGGATCGCCGCCTGCAGTTGCATCGCGGCAAGCGAATCGCCGCCGCGCACGAAAAAGCGGTCGACGCGACCGATCGGCGCGGGATCGTTCAACAGGCGCCGCCACAGCGCGGCGACGCGGCGCTCGGTGTCGGTGCGCGGCGCGTCGAAATCGGCGGCGGCCTCGATCGGCTGCGCCGCGACCGCGTCGCGCAGCGCCGCGCGGTCGAGCTTGCCGTTCAGCGTGTACGGCAGCGTGTCGAAACGCACGAACCGGTGCGGCAGCCATGCGGCGGGCAGGTGCGCGGCGATGTGCGCGCGCAGCGCGTCGTCGTCCGGCTGCGCGTTCGACCGGGAATCGCCGGCGCCGGCGTGCGCGTCGCCCCGACGGTTAGCGAGCGCCACGCACGCGATCAGTTGCGTGCGCCCGCCCGCCGTCTCGGCGAGCACGCCCGCGTCACGCACGCCTGCGTGCGTGAGCAGGCACGCGGCGATCTCGCCCGGCTCGACGCGCACGCCGCGCACCTGCACCTGATCGTCGATGCGGCCGAGATAGTCGAACGAGCCGTCCGCGCGTTCGCGCGCAAGGTCGCCCGTCCGGTAGATCCGCGCGCCCGGCTCGCCGGTCGGGTCCGGCAGGAAGCGTTCGGCCGTCAGCGCGGGGCGGCCGTGATAGCCGCGCGCGAGACACGTGCCGCCGAGCAGGAGCTCGCCCGCGTCGCCGCGCGCGACCGGACCGTTCGCCTGCTCGACGCGCGCGACGCGCCGGCCGATCGGCCAGCCGATCGGCAGCGACGCGTAGCCGTTGCCGGCGTCGAGCGCGGGCGCAGTGCCCGGATCGACCGGCCAGAGCATCGGCGAGATCACGGTTTCGGTCGGCCCGTAGCCGTTCACGAGCCGGATCGACGGAAACACGCGGCGGATCTCGTCGAACGCGTCCTGCGACATCGCTTCGCCGCCGAACAGCAGCACGCGCAGCGACGGCGGCACGCCTTCGCGCGCGCACACCGCCGCGAACTCGCGCAGGTACGCGGGCGGCAGCGTCGTGTTCGTCACGCGCTCGCGCAGGATCAGCGCATGCGCGGCGTCGGGCGGAAACGGCGGCGGATCGCTGATGACGACGCTGCCGCCCACCGCGAGCGGCACGAGCCACGCCTCGATCGCGACGTCGAAATTCACCGACGCGAAATGCAGCACGCGGTCGTCGGGGCCGATCGGCAGCGATTCGGCGAGCGCATCGCCGTGCGCGGCGAGCGGGCCGTGCTCGACGACGACTGCCTTCGGCGTGCCCGTCGAGCCGGACGTGTAGATCATGTAGGCGGCCGCGCGCGGATGGACCGCGCCGCCCGCCTCGTCGCCGTGCACGCGCGGCTCGGACGGGGCCGCCCCGGCGACGCTCGCGACATCGAAGCACTGCGCGAAGCGCGCGCGCATCGCGGCGTCGGCCGACGCGTCGACGATGCCGTGCGCGAGCCCCGCGTCCTGCGCGACCCAGTCGAGGCGCGCGGCCGGATGGCGCGGATCGAGCGCGACGAACACGCCGCCCGCCTTCATCACCGCGAGAAGCGCGACGAACAGATCGCACGAGCGCGCGACGCACACGCCGACGCGCACCTCCGTCGTCACGCCCGCCGCGCGCAGCTTCGCGGCGAGGCGCGCCGCGCGGTCGTCGAGTTCACCGCGCGTGAGGCGCACGGTGTCGGGCGCAAACGACGCGAGCGCGGGCGCGTCGGGGGCGAGTCGCGCGAGCGCGTGGATTCGATGATGCAGCGCAGTCGGAAAGCTCGTCATAGGGCGTGAAGTCCGTTGGGTCCGGCCGCTTCGGCCGCTTCGTTCATGTCGCCGGCCGCGAGAGGGCCGCTTCAACAGTGAGACGAATCACGCGCGAAATTTTTTACCGAGTTGTTTACCTCGCCCTGCCTCGCCCTGCCTCGCCCGCGCCCGCCCGCACTCGCCCGCGTGCCGGGCGCGACGCCCGATGCGCGGCACGTCGGCCTCGCTTCCCGAGCCCGCGGGCAGCGGCGCCGCCTGCGCCGTTCGCCGGCGCATCGCGCGGGTAACGCCGCGCGGGTAAAGATTGCGCTCGCCCGTTCGTCTAGCAGTCAGAGAGGCGCGCTCACGCCTCGCCGTTCGCTTCGCCGCGCCGAAGCGCCGCCCCGACTCCTCTTGACCAGTGCTCCGCCGATGACCGATGCCACCGGGCGCCTCGACGCCCCGCCCTCGACCGATTCCCAACCCGCCGCGAAGTACGCGCGGCGCCTGATTCTCGCGCTCCTGAACCGCTCCCGCGGCACGTTCGGGATCGCGCTCGCCGCGTGCGTGCTGAACGGCGCGTCGAGCGTGCTGCTCGTCGCGACGCTGAGCCGCGCGCTGTCCGAGCCGCAGGCGGCCGACGCGATGCTCGCGTGGCGCTTCGGCCTGTGCGCGGTGATCGCGCTCGTGACCCGGATCGTGACGGGCGTGCTGTTCGCGCGCCTGTCGCAGGACACGATGGCGCAGCTGCGCGAGCACGTCGCGCGGCGCGTCGCGGCGGCCGAACTGCAGGACGTCGAGCGGATCGGCGCGGCGCCCGTCCAGTCGGTGCTGACCGACGACGCGACCAACGTGTCGATGCTGTTCTTCGCGCTGCCGAACCTCGTGATGCACGGCTCGATCGTGTTCGGCTGCCTCGGCTACCTCGCGTGGCTGTCGTGGCCCGTGTGCCTGCTCGCCGTCGCGGCGATCGTCGTCGGCTCGCTCGGCTACCACGCGGGCGACAAGCGCGCGATCGCGTGGCTCGAGGACGCCGGCCGCTCGCAGGACAAGCTGTTCGGCTATCTCGGCGCGCTCTTTTCGGGCGCGAAGGAGCTGAAGCTGCACCAGGCGCGCTCGCGCCAGTTCGTCGACGGCCAACTGGGCGCCGCGATCGCCGAAGTGCGCGACCACCGGCGCCGCGCGTTCAGCGCATACGCGATCGGCGTCGGCTGGATCGTGTTCCTGTTCTACGTGTTCCTCGGCGTCGCGGCGTTCTGGCCGGCGCTCGGCGTGCGCGGCGACGCGCCCGCGGCGTCCGGCTACGTCGTCGTGTTCCTGTTCATGCTGCTGCCGCTCGACGGGCTGCTCAACAACGTGCCGACGCTGAACGCGGCGCGCGTGTCGCTCGAGCGCATCGAGAAGCTGATGGCGCAGTTCGGCGCGCTGCGCACGGCCCCGCCGCCCGACGAATCCGCGTCGCACGCGCCGTTCGACACGCTCGCGCTGCGCGGCGTCACGCACTCGTACTTCCACGAGCGCGACGAGCGGATGTTCCGCGTCGGCCCGATCGATCTCACGCTGAAGCCGGGCGAGCTGGTGTTCATCGTCGGCGGCAACGGCAGCGGCAAGACGACGCTCGCGAAGGTGCTCACGGGCCTCTACGAGCCGGAAAGCGGCGCGATCGAGCTCGACGGCAAGCCGGTTGGCCTGCCCGAGCGCGCCGCGTACCGCGAGCGCTTCTCGGCCGTGTTCAACGATTTCCATCTGTTCGACGCGCTGCTCGGCATCGTCGATCCGAACGACGCGGCGCGCGCGCAGGCCGACGCGCGCGCGAACGCGCTCGTCGCGAAACTCGCGCTCGACCACAAGGTGCAGGTCGTCGACGGCGCGTTCTCGACGCGCGCGCTGTCGACCGGGCAGCGCAAGCGGCTGGCGCTCGTCGTCGCGTATCTCGAGGATCGGCCGCTGTATCTGTTCGACGAATGGGCGGCGGATCAGGACCCGGCGTTCAAGGCGGTGTTCTACGAGCAACTGCTGCCGGAGCTGCGCGCGCGCGGCAAGACGGTGGTCGTGATCAGCCACGACGATCGGTACTTCCCGATCGCGGACCGGGTGCTCAAGCTCGACAACGGCAAGATCGTCAGCGAGACATACGGCGCGCGACACGCGGCGCTCGCGAACGAGAACGCGACGGTAGCGTGAGCGCGCGGCGCGTCGTCGTCGGTCGGTGACGCGGCCCACGGAATCGAAGCCGTTTCAAGACGCCCTCCCGGTTCGCCGGGCGGGCGTCTTTTTCGGGTTCCCCTCCCGAAAGGAGACGACTTGAAATGAATCGCCCGAATCTACCGCCCTAGCGGGCCTCGGCCGGGGACGGAGTATCCGCAAGCGCGCTTGTCGCACAGCCCGTCGCCGTCGGCCCCCGGCCATTGCCATTAGCAGTTAGCCATTGGCCGTTAGCCGTTGGCTGTTGGCTGTTGGCCGTTGGCTGTTGGTCGTTGATGACGACAGCAAGCGTCACCGCGTTTGCGCGCGCGAATCCGGTTTCGGCAACGCCAGCAACCGCTCCGTCATCTCGTCGGCGAGCCGCAACGCCGACATCGGCCCGCCGAACCCCCAGATGTTCCGCTCGACGAGCGCGACCCTGCCCGCCTTGCGCGCCGGCACGAACCGCCAGATCTTCGAGTCGAGCTTGGCGTCGAGCGGCAGGCCCGGCTGCGTCGCGCTGACGAACAGCACGGCGAGGTCCGGCTGCTTCAGCAGATCCTCCGAGGTCACGTACGCGGTGCCCTCGCGCGTCGGCTCGCCCGGCCACGGATCGAGGCCGAGCGCGCGCGCGATGCCCGCCGACGCGCTGTTGCCCGTGAACGCCCAGTAGCGATCCGGCAAGCCCAGCTCCTGCAGCCATGCGACGCGCTCGCCCGCGCGCCCCGCCGCGGCGATCCGCCGGGCGTCGCGCGCGAGCCCCGCGTCGACCCGCGCCAACACCTCGCGCGCCTGCTGCTCGCGCCCCGTCAGGCAGCCGATCGTGCGCAGGATCGCGCGCGCCCAGTCGAATTGCGTGACCTGCCGGCCGTCCTCGACGTAGTTCGGGCTGTACTTGAACAGCACGGTCGGCGCGATTCGCGACAGCGCGTCGAAGATCGGCGCATGCCGCAGCCCGACGCCCAGGATCAGGTCCGGCTTCGCGGCCGCGATCGCCTCCAGGCTCGGCTCCTGCCGCGTGCCGACGTCCGGCACGCGCGCGAGCCGCGCGTCGTCATAGCCGATCCAGATCGGGTAGTACGCGGGATCGGCCATGCCGACCGGCGTGATGCCGAGCGCGGCGAGATCCTCGGCGAACATGAATTCGAGCACGATGATGCGCATCGGCCGCACCGGCAACGCGCGGCTGAACTGCGACACGGTCGGATCGCCGGCGAGCGGCCGGCAGGCGGCGGGCAGCTCGCCGGCGTATGCGAGCGGTGCGAATGCGAGCGCGACGACGGTGAGCGTCGCGACGGCGGCGGCCCGCAGTGGCGCTCCTCGCGCGCCGCCCGCCGCTCCGATTGACGGCTGCGCTCGCCACGCGCGCGTCGCGAGCGTCGCACCCGCGACCGGCATCGCCCGAACGAACGATGCCGCGCGCTCGCCGGCCGGCGAGCGTCGCGCCCGCGCCGTCAATGCGCGGCGTCCTGCTTCGCGAGCTCGTCGTCGCACATCGTCAACAACAGCGGACAGCTTCCACACAGTTGGTCTTCCCCAGGAATTTCATTGCGCAGGCAACACACGCGGCGCGCGCGGAACGGATCGGGCAGCCGCGCCGAGCACGGCTTCACGCGGCGCACCGGCAACCGCAGCGGATTCGCTTCGCCGCGCGCGTCGACGGGGCCGAACAGCCACGCGGCGTCGGCCGCCGCGCGCGGCGCGTGCGCGCATTGCTCGAACAGGTAGTCGAGCAGGTTGCCCGCGTTCGCCCACAGCACGCGCGGCGACAGCTTCGCGAGCGCGGCGAGCGAATCGATCGTCGCGCGCAGGTGGTCGACAAGCGCCGCGTAGCGCGGCGCAGGCTCGGCTTGCGCGGGCCGCAGCGCGTCGGCGTCGAAGATCAGCGCGCTCGGCATGCCGGCGCGCAGCACGACGCGCATCCGCTGCGGCGTCATGTCGAGCGGCCGCCCGAGCAGCACCGCGGCGGCGAAGCCCGCCGACGCGGCCAGGTTGAAGTAGTACTTGCTCCATTGCGACAGCAGCGCGCGCGCGTGCGCGCACGCGTCGCCGCCGTACAGCGCGACCATCGCGGCGACGAGCGCGTCGCGCCGTCCGGCGAGCGCCGCGGCCGGAATCAGCTCCGGCGGTTCGCCTCCGTCGGCGGCGAGCGCGGGCTCGTCGCCCGCGTCAGGCGCGCCGAGCCACACATGCTCGAGGTAATGCGCGATCGATGCCGGCGCGAACGTCGAAAAGCGCGTCGCGCGAACGCGCGCCGTCACCGTCCGCCCCGCCGCTCGCGCCGCGCTTCGGCGATCAGCAACGCGAGCAGATACGGCGCGCCGATCAGCGCCGTCAGCACGCCGGCCGGAATCTCGCGCGGCGCGAGCAGCGTGCGCGCGACGATGTCGGCCGCCGCGAGCACGAGCGCGCCGCACGCGGCGGCCACCCAGAGACGCGTCGCATGCGCGCGCGCGCCGAGCATCGCCGCGAGATGCGGCGCCATCAGCCCGATGAAGCCGACCGGGCCGACCGCCGCGACCGCGGCGCAGGCGGCGAGCGTCGCGATCGTCAGCACGAGCGGGCGCAGCGCGGCGATCGGCAAGCCGAGCGCGGCCGCTTGGTCGTCGCCGAGCGCGAGCAGATCGAGCGGCTTCGCGAGCAGCGCGAGCGCCGGCAGCGCGAGCGCGCACCACGGCAGCAGCGCGACGACCTCGCCCCAACTGCGCCCGTACGTGCCGCCGACGAGCCATACGACGAAGCGCGCGGGCTGCACGCTCTCCTGCGTGATCAGCCATTGCGCGAGCGTCGTCCACAGCGTGCCGATCACGATGCCCGACAGCGCGACGGCGAGCGGCGCATAGCGATGCCTGCGATTGAGCGCGAGCGTGAGCGCGAGCGTGGCGCCGCCGCCCGCGAGCGACGCGGCGACGAGCGTGCCGTGCGCGGCGAGCGGCCACGCGACGAGCGTGGCGAGCGTCGCGAACCCCGCGCCCTGCGTGACGCCGAGCACTTCCGGCCCGGCGAGCGGATTGCGCACGACGCTCTGCATCAGCACGCCGGACGCGCCGAGCAGCGCGCCCGCGAGCAGCGCGCAAAGCAGCCGCGGCACGCGCAGCTCGAGCATCATTCGCGCGACGTCGTCGCGCTGCGCGAGCGCCGCGATCCAGCGCCCGGGGCCGATCCACACCGGACCGAACGAGGCGCCCGCCGCGAGCGCCGCAGCGCCCGTCAACAGCAGCAGCGCCGCGACGGCGGGCCACGGCAGCGCGGCGAGCGCGCGGACGACGCGCGCGCCGCCTCGCGTGCTCGCCTGCGCGTGAGCCGCCTGCTGCGCCGCGCCCGACCACGCCGCGCCGCGCCGGATCATCGCGAGCATCAGCGGCGTGCCGACGAACGCGATCGCGACACCCGTCGACAGCGTCGAATCGAGGCCGAACGCGAGCACCGCGCTGTCGGTGACGAGCACGAGCGCGCCGCCCGCGAGCACGGCAAGCGGCACGAGCGCACCGAGCTTCGACGCTTTCGCGCCGCGCACCTGCCGCATCAGGTTCGGCGCGATCAGGCCGACGTACGATAGCGGCCCCGCGATGCTGACCGCCACGCTCGCGAAGCCGACCGCCACGAGCGTCGCCGCGAGCCGCGTCGCATCGACGCGCACGCCGGCCGCGGCCGCCGCGTCGTCGCCGAGCGCGAGCGGATCGAGCGGCCGGATCACGAGCGGCAGCGCGACGAGCGGCGCGACGAGCCACAGCAGCGCGTCGCGCAGCCCGGCCGCGCCCGGTTGATACAGGCTGCCGCTCGCCCACAGCGACGCGCCGGCGACCGTTTCCTCGAAGAACGCGAGCAACAGCGTCGTGATCGCCGAGAACAGCAGCATGCACACGCTGCCCGCGAGAATGAGCCGCAACGGCGTCGCGCGCCAGCCGCCCGCGGCGGCCGCGACGCAGCCGGCGGCGGCGAGCCCGCAGACGAACAGCAGCGGCACCGACGCATGAGCGGCCAGCGCTGGCACCAGCATCGCGGCGACCAGGCCGAGCTGCGCGCCGCCCGTGATGCCGAGCAGATCGGGCGCGGCAAGCGGGTTGCGCGTGAGCGACTGGAACAGCGCGCCCGCGACCGCGAGGCAGCCGCCCGCGACGAGCGCCGCGGCGACGCGCGGCGCGGCGAGCTCGAACAGCATGATGTGCGCGAGCTGCGCGGCGTCGCTGCCGTCCGGCGCGGCGAGCCACGCGCGCAGCTCGGGCGCGAGCCGCATCGCGGCGGTGGCGACGATGAGCGCGATGAGCGCGCCGGCAATCGCGCGGACGCGGCTCGCCGGCGCCGCGCGCGACGCTTCGCGCGCGCGCGCGCCGCCGCGCAGGCGCTTGCGGACGGCGAGCGTCGTCATGCGGCGAGATCCCGTTGCGGCGCACGCGCGTCGGCGCGACGCGCGGCGGATTCCCCGGATTCCCCGGCCCCCTCGTCTTCGCCGCGCGCGTCGCCTTCACCGTCGCCGCCGATTTCGCCGACGCCCGCGGCCGGATCGGCGTCGAGCACGCCCTCGTATGCGGGCACGCACATCGGCGCGCCCGTGAGCGGGTGCGACGTCTTCAGCATCGTCACGCCGAACGCCGTCTGCAGATGATGCGGCTCGAGCATCGCGTCGGGCGTGCCCTGCGCGACGATCCGGCCCGCGCGCATCAGCACGATCTCGTCGCTGTACGCGGCCGCCTGGTTGAGGTCGTGCAGCACCCAGACGATCGTGAGGCCGCGCGTGCGATTGAGCCGGCGCAACTCGCGCAGGATGTCGAGCTGGTGATGGATGTCGAGATAGGTGGTGGGCTCGTCGAGCAGCACGATGGGCGCCTGCTGCGCGAGCGCCATCGCGATCCACGCGCGCTGCCGCTCGCCGCCCGACAGCGCGGCGACGTCGCGCGCCGCGTCCCGCTCGAGGCCCGTCGCCGCGAGCGCTTCGTCGATCGCGGCGCGATCGGTGCGCGATAGCCCGCGCAGCCAGCGTCCGTGCGCGTAGCGGCCGTACGCGACGAGCTCGCGCACCGTGAGCCCCGCGGGAATCTGGTTGAACTGCGCGAGCATCGTCAGCGTGCGCGCAAGCGCGCGCCGCCGGTACGAACCGAGCGGCGCGCCATCGACTTCGACCGCGCCCGCCAGCGCGGGCTGCAGCCCGGCGAGCGTGCGCAACAGCGTGCTCTTGCCGCAGCCGTTCGGCCCGCAAAGCGCCGTCACGCGCCCCGCCGCGATCGACAGATCGAGGCCGTCGAGCACCCGATGATCCCGGTAGCCGACACTCAACGCACGCGCCGCGAGTGCCGCCACCGCTTCGTTCTTCATTGTTTCGTCATCCGCTAACTCCCCTTCTTTTCGCTGTAGCTCCGCGCCATCGCGACCACGACCTTGCGCGGCCCCTCGAACGGATCGCGCGCATGTGCGCTCAGCATGTTGTCGAGCATCAGCACGTCGCCCGTCCGCCACGGAAACACGATCCGCTGCCCGTCGAGCACGCCGCGGATCTGCGCGAGCGCGTCCGCCTCGAGCGGCGCGCCGTCGCCGTAATAGACGTTGCGCGGCACGTTCTCGATGCCGACCGCGTCGACGAGCGCCTCCTGCATGTCCTCGTCGAGCGCCGACAGGTGAAAGAGATTCGCCTGGTTGAACCACACGAGCTCGCCTGTGCGCGGATGGCGCGCGACCGCCTGGCAGCGCTCGCGCGTGCGCAGCAGCGGCTCGTCGTCGTCGCCTTCGCGCCATTCGCAGTCGATGCCGCGCGCGGCGCAGATGCGCTCGACTTCGCGCGGATCGCCGGTGCCGAACGCCTGCTGCCACGGCAGATCGAGCCCTTGCCCGAAGTTGCGCACGTACAGCAGCTCGCGCTGCGCGAAGCGCGCGACGAGCACCGGATCGAGCGCGCGAAGAACCGCGCGGCTGTCGGCGATCGGCGTCGCGCCGCCCGTGCGCGCGGCGAGCGCGCAGTGGAACCAGATCCGCAGCGGCCATTCGCGCGTGTACGACTGCTCGTTGTGCAGCGGAATCGAGCGGTGCGGCGGGTATTCGGTCGACGTGTAGACCGCGCCCTCCACCTGGCTGCGCGGCGTCGACGCGAACTCGTAGCCGATCAGCGGATCGCCGAAATCGGCCGCGAAGCGCTGGAACGTCTCGATCGACGCGACGCGAAAGCCGGTGAAGAGCACGCCGCCCGCGCGCTCGACGACGTCGTTCGCGATCTCGCGCAACAGCGGCGCGGCTTCGTGCAGCGCGATGTCCGCGCCATCGCGCGGCGACACGACGGTCGGCAGGCCGGGCTCGACGCGCAGGTCGTCGAGCGTCGGGCGGGCTGCTACGGCCGGCATCGAAAGCTGAGTCATCCGGGAATCCTCTTGCGATACGGACGCGACGCGCGCCGGTTTACGACGCGTTCGCCGCGTCCAGGTGACGGCGCAGGCTCGCGGGACGCATGTCGGTCCACACGGCCTCGATATGCGCGAGGCAGTCGGCCTTCGGGCCGCGCACGCCGACTTCGCGCCAGCCGGCCGGCACCGCGCGGAACGTCGGCCAGATCGAGTACTGCTCTTCGTCGTTGACGACGACCGCGTAGACGACGTCGTCGGCGTCGGCCGGCGCGCTCGCGGGTGGCTGGGCTTGCGTCATGATCGGGAAAGCTCGCTGGAAAAGTTGGATGGACGGCGCACGGCGTGCGCCGCGTCTACTCGATAGACGAATCGCGCGCGCATTTTTTTACCGGCCGCGCGCGCGGCCGCCGCAGAACGCCGGGCATGCGAGCCCGCGCTCGGACGCGTCGACGCACGCCATGCAGTGCCGCTCGGCGTCGCGGACCATGAAATGGACGAGCGTCTGCGATACGTTCAGCGCGCGCGCGGCGCTTTGCAGCGTCTCCTCGCGCAGCCGCACCATCTCGAACGCGGCGCGGCTGCGCGCGGGCAGTTGCGCGAGCGCGTCGTACACGTGGCGCAGCGTGTCGCGCACGACGAGCGCCGCCTCGGGCGACAGCTCCGGCGAAGGCACGTCGAGGCCGTCGTCCTCGTCGGCGTGGTAGGTGTTCTCGAGCGTCTGGCGGCGGCACGCGTCGATCGACGCGTTGCGCACCATCCGCGTCACGTATGCGACCGGCTGCCGGATCGCCTCCTGGTTCGGGAAATCGACGAGCTTGACGAACACGTCGTGCACGACGTCCTCGGCCCGGCTCGCGCAGCCGACGAAGCCGCGCGCGAGCTTGACGAGCATCGGCCGGTTCGCGACGAGCACGTCCACGAGCGCGCCGTGCGCGGGAGCGGACGCCGCGCGCGGGCCAGGCGGAAGCACCGCGTGCGAATCGGGGATCGGTAACGGTTTTGCCGGCGCCGGCCGGGCGAGCACTGCCGCCATGGATTCTCCAGATGTTTGCCCAATGGCGGCAATCTAACGTAAACGCGAATCGTTCTCAATCTGATTTATTTATAACCTGATAATCTCGCGGGATATCTCGTATTGCGGCGCTTCGGTCGTCAATCATTGCTGCGGATGCAACGATGACGGTACGATGCGGCATCCGCCCTTTCCATCGCGTCCGTCGCGACCCTTCCCTCGATGCCGCTCATCGCATGCCTGCACACCGCCGACAGCAACGTGCCGCTCTTCGAGCAGGCGGCCGCCGCGCTCGGTCTTGCGCCCGGATCGCTCATGCACGGCGTGCGCTCCGACCTGCTCGCCGCCGCCGAGCGCGCGGCCGCGGCCGGCGCCGGCCTGCCCGAATCGGTCGCCGGGCCGACCCGCGCGGCGCTCGTCGCGCTTGCGCGCGGGGCCGATGCGGCGCTCCTCACGTGCTCGACGCTCGGGCCGAGCGTCGACGCGCTCGCCGCGCATCCGACGCCGATCGTGCGCGCCGACGCGGCGCTCGCTCGCGCATGCGCGCGCGCCGGCCGGCGCATTGCCGTGCTGTGCGCGGCGCCGAGCACGCAAGGGCCGACTCGCCGGCTGTTCGAAGCGGCGGCGCGCGGCGCGGGCGCGCAAGTGGAGGTGCGAATCGTGCCGGACGCATGGGCGCGCTTTCATGCGGGCGATGCGGCCGGCTACCGCGCGCGCCTCGCGCAGGCGGCCGACGCCGCGTACGCGCAGCGCTTCGACGTCGTCGCGTTCGCGCAGACGTCGATGGCGATCGCCGCGCCGGACGTGACGCTCGGGCCGCCGCCGCTCACGGTGCCGCAGGCCGCGCTCGCGAGCCTTCTGCGCGCGTGACGTGTTCGTGATGCGCTCGTGATGCGCTCGTGACGTGTTCGTGATGCGCGGCGGCGCGAGCGGGCCCGCCGGCGTGCGCGGCCCCCGCGCCAGGCGTCCGGCGCGCCTCGCCGTCTTCACCCTCTTCGCTCTCTTCGCTCTCTTCGCTCTCTTCGCTCTCTTCGCTCTCTTCGCCCGCCACGCGCCGAACCGCCCGCGCTACCGCGCCGTGTAGCCCCCGTCGACCGGCAGCGCGACGCCGCTCACCATCGCGGCCGCATCGCTCAACAGGAACAAGATCGGCGCCACGACGTCCGCTTCGCTCGCGAAGCGCCCGAGCGGAATCGACGCGAGCATCGGCCGGCTCAGCGCCGGATCGCTCCACGCCGCCTCGGCCATCGGCGTGAGCGTGACGGTCGGATTCACGCTGTTCACGCGGATGCCGTGCGGCCCGAGCTCGACGCACAGCACGCGCGTCATCGCGTCGAGCGCAGCCTTCGACGCGCAATAGCTCAGATGCGACGGCAGCGCGACGAGCGCCGCCTGGCTCGACACGTTGACGATGCTGCCGCCGCGCCCCGCGCCGATCATCGCGCGCGCGACGCGCCGCGCGACCCCGAACGCGCCGCGCGCGTTGACGGCCATCACGCGGTCGAAGTCGTCGGCCGTCGTGTCGATCGCCGCGGCGAGGCTCGTCACGCCCGCGCAGTTGACGAGCCCGTCGAACGCGCCGCGCACCCGCTCGCCGGAAAACGCCGCGCTCACCGATGCGTCGTCGCCGACGTCGAGCTCGAGCGGCTCGCAGCCGGTCTCGTCCGCGAGCCGCCCGAGCGCGCCCCGATTGCGCGCGGCCGCGACGACGCGCGCGCCGCAGCCGCGCAGCGCAACCGCCGTCGCGCGGCCGATCCCGCTCGACGCGCCCGTCACGAGAAACGACCGGCCGTTGAAATCGAAGGCGACGCTCATGATGTCTGCAATCCGTGCATGAAGGGCTTGAGCGCCGGGTAGAGCCCGGCGTAGAGCGAGAAGCGCGCGTCGTGAAGCGCCGTGCGCCGCGCGTCAGGGCGCGCGCGCTCGGCGAGCGTGACCCAGCCGCGCCGCGCGGCGGCGCGCGACACGAGCCCCGCGCCGAGCGCCGCGAGCAGCGCCGCGCCCATCGCGGCTTCGACGTCCTCGGCGATCGTCCACACCGGGTAGCCCGTGATGTCCGCGACGGTCTGCATCCACAGATCCGAATGCGCGGCGCCGCCGACCACGACGAGCCGCTCGTCGAGCGCGAGCGCGCCGGCCGCGCCCGCCGCGATGTTGTGCCTGAGCGCGTACGTGACGCCTTCGAGCACCGCGCGATACAGATGCGCGCGCGTGTGATAAAGCGACAGGCCGACGAACGCGCCGCTCGCCTTCGCGTCCCACACGGGGCTGCGCTCGCCCATCAGGTACGGCAGGAACATCACGCCGTCGCTGCCCGCGCTCACCTGTGCGGCGGCGGCTTCGAGCAGGCGATGTGCGTCGCCGCCCGGGCTCGCGCGCGCGGCCTCGATCTCCGCGTGGCAGAACTGCTCGCGAAACCACGACACCGACGCGCCCGCCGCGATCGCGCCGCCGAACACGTACAGGTCGCGCCGGCCGTCGAACACGTGCGGCATGCTGACGAGGCCGCGCCGCGCGTCGGTCGTCTCGGCGATGTAGCCCCAGCACATGCTCGTGCCGATCATCGCGACGTGCCGGCCTCGGCGTGCGGCGCCCGCCGCGAACGTCGCGACGGCCGCGTCGACGCCGCCCGCGATGACGGGCGTGCCGGCCGCGAGGCCGAGCTCGTCCGCCCATCGCCCGAGCAGCCAGCCCACCGCCGCGTCGGAATCGACGAGCCGCTCCGGCATCATCGTCGCCGGGATGCCGAGCATGTCGAGCGCCTCGTCGGACCAATCGCGGCGGCCCAGATCGTAGACGCCGCCGATGTTGCCCGCCGCGCTGTGGTCGACCGCGAGCTCGCCCGTCAGCAGATACGCGACGTACGCGTTCGGCGGCACGAAGTAGCGGACGTTCGCCCACACGTCGGGCCGCTTGTGCCGCAGCCAAAGCATCTTCATGTAGCCGTAGTAGCTGTCGACGCCGTTGCCCGTGATCGCGCCGAGCCGCTCGACGTCGACGTGCGCGCGCACCCAGTCGACTTCGTCGGTCGCGCGCCGGTCCATCCAGATGAGGCACGGATGGAGCGGCCGCATGTCGCGATCGACCGGAATGCCCGAGCCGCCGTACAGGCTGCTCACGCAAAGCGCCTTGATCGACGCCGCGCCGATGCCCGCCGCGCGCGCGTCGGCCGCCACGCGCGCGATGCATTCGCGCACCGCGTCGAACCACACGGCGGGCCACTGCTCGGCCCACAGCGGCTTCGGCGTGTCCGGCCGGTACGCCACGGCGTGCTGCGCGACGATCGCGCCGTCGACGCCGGCCAAGATCGCCTTCGTGCTCTGGGTGCCGATGTCGACACCAATCACGCATTCCATGTCGCCTCCGCGTTTCGGTGAGCGGCGCGCGGTCAGCCGCGCGGCTTCATCAGCACCTTGATCGAGTCGAGCGAATTCGCGACCCGGATCGCTTCGTCCCACTCTTCGAGCGAGAAGCCGTGCGTGACCATGCCCGTCGACGTGACGAGCCCGCGCGCGAGCAGATCGATCGCGACAGGATAGCAATACGGGCCGAGATGCGCGCCGCGCACGTCGAGCTCCTTGCGATCGCCGATGATCGACCAGTCGAGCGTCGTGTCCTTGCCGAACACCGAGAACTCGACGAAGCGGCCGAGCTTGCGGATGAGGTCCATGCCTTGCGTGACGCCCGCGGGCACGCCGGTCGTCTCGATGTAGACGTCGCAGCCGTAACCGCCCGTCAGGTCGCGGATGATCGCGAGCGCATCCTCGCGCGCCGGATCGATCGTCACGTCCGCGCCGTACTCGCGCGCGAGCGCGAGCCGCTCGGCGACGAGATCGATCACGACGAGCCGCTTGGGCGTCTTCAGCCTCGCGACCTGCGTCATCATCAGGCCGAGCGGCCCCGCGCCCGCGATCACGACGACGTCGTCAAGCTGGATGTCGCCGCGATTCACGGTGTGGATCGCGCACGCGAGCGGCTCGATGATCGCGGCATCCTCGAGCGAGATGCCGAGCGGGATCTTGTGGACGATCGCGTTCGGCGGAATCCGCATGTATTCGGCCATCCCGCCGTCGGCTACCTCGCGCTGAAAGCCGAAGATGTGGTGGACCTCGCACATCCAGTACTCGCCCGACTTGCAATAGCGGCACTTGCCGCACGGCACGATCTGCTCGGCGATCACGCGATCGCCGAGCGCGACGCCGAAGTGCTCGGCCGCACCCTCGCCCAGTTCCTCGACGTAGCCGAAAAACTCGTGGCCGGGAATCACGGGCGCCTTGACCCACGGGCTCGGGCCGCCCCAGAACATCTTCGCGCCGGAATGGCACTTGCAGTCGCTCGCGCAGATCCCGCACGCGCCGATGCGGATCACGAGCTCGCACGCGCGCGCGCGCGGCTTCGCGACGCGCTCGACGCGGTAGTCCTCGGGGGCGTGGCAGACGATCGCCGTCATCTGCCGGGTTTCGTTGTCTCGATTCGTCATGGTCTGGGCTTGTCTGGCTGGGTTCAATGAAAAGGGATGCCGGATGAAACGGCCGGCGAGCGGGCAACGCCCGGGCGGCCGATGCGCGAGGCGCGCGTGCTCGGCGTTCCGCGCGCCGCGTACGTCACGTGTGCGGCCCGCGCGGCGCAAGCCGCATCGGCCGCCGCTTGCCGCGACGCGGCGCGGCGCGTGACGTGCATGACGCACGTGAGGTGCGCGACGCGCGTTGGGTGCATTGGGTGCGTTGGGTGCATGAAGTGCGCGACGCGCGCCGTACGCGTCGCCGCCGCGCGCAGCGTGCGCATCGCGTGCGTCACTTGCGTCAAGTGCATCACTTGCGCCGCTCGCGGCCGATGTAGATCGCGAGCAGGATGATTCCGCCCTTGATCACGTTCTGCACGTACGGATTCACGCCGATCATGTTCAGGCCGTTGTTCAGCACGCCGAGCAGCAACGCGCCGACGAGCGTGCCGACGATCGCGCCGCGCCCGCCCGCGATCGACGTGCCGCCCATCACGACGGCCGCGATCGCGTCGAGCTCGAAGCCGACGCCCGCGTTCGGCTGCCCGCTCATCAGGCGTCCCGTCAGCACGAGCGCGGCGAGCGCGGACGTGAGCCCCGCGAACGTGTAGACGACGAGCTTCACGCGCGCGACGCGCACGCCGGAGAGCCGCGTCGCGTGTTCGTTGCCGCCGATCGCGTACACGTAGCGGCCGAACGGCATGCGCTCCAGCATGAGCCACGCGAGCGCGTAGACGGCGAGCATCGCGACGACGGGCGTCTGCACGCCGAGCACGTTGCCGCTGCCGAAGAAGCGGACCCAGTCGGGCAACCCGTCGATCGGATAGCCGCCCGTGTAGATGAGCGCGAGGCCGCGCGCGATGCCCATCGTCGCGAGCGTGACGATGATGGGCGGCATGCCGGCGAACGCGACGAAAAAGCCGTTCGCCGCGCCGAGCGCGACGCCGGCGCCGACGCCCGCGGCGAGCGCCAACGCGCCGTTCACGCCCGCGACGAGCAGGCCCGCCGTCAGCGTGCCCGACAGCGCCATCACCGAGCCGACCGACAGGTCGATGCCGCCCGTCAGGATCACGCAGGTCATCCCCACGCCGATGATCGCGTTGATCGACACCTGCCGCAGCACGTTCTCGAGGTTCGCGGCGCTCAGGAAGCTCTCGCTCGCGAACATCATCGCGACGCACACGACGGCGAGCCCGACGAGCGGATAAAACGTCGTCGAGCGCCTGAGCGCGGCGAACGCGCGCCGCGCGCGCACGCCGGCGGGCGGCGGCGCGCCCGGGCCCGCGGCCGGCGCTGCGCCCGCGGCGGCGGGCGCGGAAGAGGAAGACGACGGCGGCGTCGTCCGCTCATGCATGTTCATGATTCGCTCCGCGTACGTCTGAAGTCGCATAAGTCATCACCGTGTTCGGATCGATCGCGTCGCCGTCGAGGATCGCCTCGATGCGGCCCTGCCGGAACACCGCGACGCGATCGCACATCCCGACGATCTCCGGCAGCTCGCTCGAGATCAGCACGATCGAATAGCCGCGCGCGGTCAGCTCGCGCATCAGTTGATAGATCTCGGCCTTCGCGCCGATGTCGATGCCGCGCGTCGGCTCGTCGAAGATCAGGATTCGCGTGTGGTGGTTCAGCCAGCGCGCGATCACGACCTTCTGCTGGTTGCCGCCCGAGAGCGTATCCACGCGCGTCTCGGGCGTCGGCGCCTTCACGCCGAGCCGCTTCATCAGCTCGCGCGTCGCGCGCGTCTCGGCTCCCGCGTCGATGAACCAGCGCAGGCTGCGGTGCTTGCCGAGGTTGTTGATCGCCACGTTGTGCCGGATCGAGAATGCGGTGATGAGCCCTTCCGTTTTGCGGCTCTCCGGCAGGATGCCGATGCCTGCGGCGAGCGCGTCGGCGGGGTCCGCCAAGCGCACCGCGCGGCCGCGCACGCGCATCTGCCGCACGCGCGCGGGCTTCGCGCCGATCAGCGCGAGCGCGCTCGACGTGCGCCCCGAGCCGACGAGGCCCGCGAAGCCGAGGATCTCGCCCTCGCGCAGCGCGAAGCGGTTCACGGGGCCGTCCTCGCGCACCTGCAGCGCGTCGACTTCGAGCACGAGCGCGGCGTCGCGCGCGAGGCGCGGCTTCGGCGCAAAGGTGTTGTCGATCCGCCGGCCCACCATCATCTCGACGAGCGCGCCGACGTCGGTGCGCGCGCACTCCGTCGTGCCGACGTACTGCCCGTCGCGCAGCACGGTGATCCGGTCGCCCACCTCGAAGATCTCGTCGAGATGATGCGAGATGAAGATCATCGCGACGCCCTGGCGCTTGAGCTCGCGCATCACGCCGAACAGATGCGCGGCCTCGGCGGGCGTGAGCGTCGCGGTCGGCTCGTCGAGGATCAGAATCCGCGCGTCGAGCGACAGCGCCTTGCCGATCTCGACGAACTGCTGCTGCGCGACCGACAGCTCGCGCACCGGCGCCGACAGATCGATCGCGACGCCGAGCCGCGCGAAAATGTCCGCCGCCGCGCGGCGCATCCGCGCGCGGTTTCGCAGCCCGAGCCGGTTGCGCCACTCGCGGCCGAGGAACAGATTGTCGACCGCGTTCAGATCCGGAATCAGGCTGAACTCCTGGAACACGATGCCCACGCCGGCCGCGATCGCGTCGTGATAGTTCGCGAAGCGGCGCGGCGCGCCGTCGATCGTGATCGTGCCTTCGTCCGGCTCGTAGATGCCGCACAGGATCTTCATCAGCGTCGACTTGCCCGCGCCGTTCTCGCCGAGCAGCGCGTGAATTTCGCCGCGCGCGACGCGCAGATCGATCCCCCGCAGCGCAACGACGCCCGGAAACCGCTTCGTGATGCCGGTCAGCGCCAGTATCGTGTCCATCGCATCCTCGCTCGCGCGCGCCGCGCCGCGCCTGCCGTCCGTCCGCGCGAGCGCGCCGGCCGCGGCGGCTCGGCGCGCGTCGCCCGCTTCGTCCATGGCTTCGTCCATGCCGTCGGCCTCGTCGCTTCGCTCGCTCACCAGCTGAAGCTCTTCGCGTTGTCCTTGTCGATCAGCTTCACGTCGACCGGAATCGTCTTCGGCACGTTGGCGCCCCACTTCTTCGCGAGCCCGATGCCGATCGCGAGGCGGATCTGGTCGCGCGGAAACTGCGCGGACGTTTCGATGAACTTCGAGTTCGGCTTCTGGAGCGCGGCGATCGCCTCGGGCGCGCCGTCGACGCTCGTGAGCTTGATGTCCCTGCCCGACGCGTCGATCGCGGACAGCGCGCCCATCGAGCCGCCGTCGTTGACGCTGAAGATGCCCTTCAGCAACGGGCGCGCCTGGATCATGTTCTCGGTGACGGTGAGCGCGCTCGCGCGCTCCTGCTTGCCGTTCTGCACGTCGACGATCTTCACGTTCGGGAATTTCGCAAGCGCCGCGCGGCAGCCGCGCACGCGCTCGAGGATCGGCACGACCGGAATGCCGTCGAGGATCGCGACCTCGCCGCTGCCGCCGATCGCCTTCGCGAGGTAGTCGCACGACATCGCGCCCGCGTCGAAATTCTTCGAGCCGACGAACGAATCGACCGGGCCGTTCGCGTTCGCGTCGACCGCGACGACGACCGCGCCCGCCTTCTTCGCCGCTGCGACGGCCGACTGAATGCCCGTCGAATCGGTCGGATTCACGAGCAGGATGTCGATCTTCTTCTGCAGCATGTCCTCGACGTCGCTCACCTGCTTGCTGACGTCGTGATGCGCGTCGGTGACGATCACCTGCGCGCCGATCGACGCGGCCGCTTCGTTGAGCGCCTTTTGCATCGTCACGAAGTACGGATTGTTGAGCTCCTGGAACGTCATGCCGATCTTGAGCGGCGCCGCGTGCGCGGCGCCCGCGCCGCCGGCGAGCGCGATTGCGAACGCCGCGGCGCGCAGCGCGCGCGCGGCCCGGTTGCCGGCGGCCGGCGTCGAGGAAGCGGTAAGCATCATGGTTGTCTCCGTTTTCTAGGCATGAGCGCGCCCCGCGCGCCGCTCGGGCGGCACGCCGAAGACGCGTGACTGCTGGGTTGCTCGGGCACGCGGCCCGGCTCAGCCGGACAGCAGGACTTCGGAAGTCGGCCGGGCGCCGCCGCGCGCCTGCTCGGCGGGCACGATCGCCGGCGCGTCGGCGATGCCCGCGCCGCGCTGCGCGGCCGCCTCCGACGCGTCGCGGCTCGCATCGTTCAGCGCCTGATAGCGGCGAAATCGCGACGGCGACATGCCCTTCACCGCAAGGAACTGGCGATTGAAGTTCGACAGGTTGTTGAAGCCGCTCCTGAAGCAGATGTCGGTGACGCTCGCGTCGCCGTCCATCAGCAACTGGCACGCGAGATTGATGCGCATCCGGTTCACGTACTGGACGAACGGCAGGCCGGTGTGGCGGCGAAAGTAATGCGAGAACGCGCTCACGCTCTGCCCGGCAAGCCGCGCGAGATCCGTCTCGCGCAATTCGTTCGCGAGGTTCTTGCCGATGTATGCGAGCACGTGGTTGATGCGGGTCGACGCGAAGGTCGACGGATCGGCTTCATACGCGGGGCTCGCGAGCGGCTCGCGATCGGGCGCGTCGACGAGGAGCTGCAGCATCGACAGGAACAGCACGATGCGCCGCAGCCCGCGCGCGTGGATCAGCTCGGCGAAGAGCGGCTTGACCGCGTCGCTCGTGCGCGCGCCGAACTGCACGCCGCGCCGCGCGTCGGCGAGCAGCCCCTCGACGTGCCGCCACTCGGTGAAACTGTCCGCGCAGCGCGCGGCGAACGCCTGGCCGAACTGCACGACGAGATTGCGCTCGGCGATCGTCTTGCTTTCCGGCACGTCGCTGACCCAGTTGTGCGGCAGGTTCGGCCCCATCAGCACGAGATTGCCGGGCCCGAAGCCGCCAACGTAATCGCCGACGAACATCTGGCCCGTCGTCTCGACGATCAGATGCACTTCGAACTCCGGATGAAAGTGCCACCGCACGGTGCGGTACGGGTAGCCATGCGACCACGCCTTGAACGACTCGCCGCGGCGCACGTCGACGACTTCGAGATCGGGCTGCACTCGCTCCTCCTATTCTCCAGGCCACGGCGCGCGGGGCGCGTCTCCGGTGCGGCGCGCATCGGGCCAGCGCCTTTCGCCGTTCGTCTTGTGTAGTGCGAACGATAGCCGCCGACCGTGCGGCGGGCCACTAAAAATCAGACACCCGACTGGTATTTTTTTGAAATTGGACGAATGCAGAGGGCTCGGGCGTCAAATTTGGTGCGAAGCAGCAGGCTTCGCGCGCGGCCGGCGGCGCGCTGACGCATCGCCGGGCGCGGCAGTTCGGCGGGATTGCCCGGCGCTGCCGGGCGCGCCGATCTCCGTGATCGCGAAAGCGCGATCGCCGATAAGCAATGCGAATATTATTTTGTTTCCAAATTCCGGAATTCAGTCGACAAATCCGGATTTCCATTTTCAATCGAAGATAAATCGTCCGCACGAGATAAATTATTGAATTCGCGTATATAAAATTACCTCCGAAAAGAAAAGAATATTCCGATTGAATTTCCTTCCGGGCGATGCTATAAACCTAACGCCGGCACCTTACTAACACGTAAGGAGGTTGGCGAATTCGATACTTTTTAGGAGATTAAAATGGTTCGACTTTTGGCGAAGCTTCTCCGTATCACGGCCCAAGGCTCCAGCGGCGTCAGCCTGGACGCGGTTTCCTCGACGCACGGCACGCCGGGCTTCCAAACGCCGGACAATCGCGTCATTTCGCGCTTCGGATTCAATTAATTAGCGATTCGTGAAACCGGTGGGGCATCGCGCCCCACCGGAACAAACAGCCATGATGCTAGCCCGCCGTTGTCATGTTGCGGTATTCGATCAAGCGATCGTCGCACTCGATATGCGACGGTCGCGTTATTTTCTTTATGACGAAGCCTGTGCGAAGGCTTTTTCCGACCATTATCTGGATTTCAAGCCAATCGATGCGCCGCGCGCATTGGGGCCGTTGATATCCGACCGAATTATCGTCGCCGAAGCGCTGGCGCCCGCCCGAAGCCGCATCGCCGATTACCGCGGGTGGGGCTTCGACACGTTCGACTCGGGCATCTGGGCAAGCCGGGCGCTCGGCGAGCGCAACGCGTCCGGCTTCGAGTGGCTGCCGTTCTGGCGCATCGTGCGCGGCGCGGCGTCGCTCAAGCTGCGCGGCTTTCACGCGCTTTCCGTGCTCGAGCGGCTCGACGCCCGCCCCGCGAACGGCGCGCCGGCGCGCGGCAACGACGCGTCGCACACGGTCGAGCGCTTTCTGCGCGCGTCGATCTGGTCGCCCTTTCGCATCACGTGCCTGCAAATGTCGCTCGCGCTCGCCACGCATCTGAGGCGGGAGAACGTGCCCGCTCAACTCGTGATCGGCGTGAGGCCGATGCCGTTCGTCGCCCATGCTTGGGTCGAAGTCGACGGGCGCGTGTGCGGCGACGAACCGGACCTGAAAAAGAGCTATGGCGAAATCTATCGAACGCCCCGACCCGACGAACGCGCCGCCCCGCTCGGGCTGGCGGCTTGAACGGCGCGCGTGGACGGATGCAATCGGCTATCGCAGCCTGCTGTCCGGCGAAGGCGGCCCCGACCGGCCGATCGGCGTCACGCTGCTCGAAGCCGGCGGCCGCGGCCGCGCGTACCTGCGCGACACGCACTCGAACCTCGATCGCGCGCTCGCGCGCGCCCGCTCGCTGCCCGATGCGCGCGAGGTCGTCACCCGCTTCGTCTGGGGCGCGTACATCGCCGTGCTCGACGAAGCGGCGAGCGGCCGCCGCCTGTTCCTGCCCGACCCGCTGCATTCGGTCCGGCTCTATTACCGGACCGGCGAAAACGGCCGCGTCGACGTCGATCCGCAGGCGGCGAACCTGCTCGACGGCGCGTCGATCGACTGGAACCTCGACTACCTGATCGAATTCGCGTGCACGCAGTTCGGCCCGCTCGACGAAACGCCATTCGCGGCGGTGCGCACGGTGCCGCCCGGATGCGCGCTCGTCGTCGACGCCGACGGGCGATGCACGATCGAGCGCGCGTGGCTTCCGCGCGCGCACGCGGCCGACGATATCCGCGCGTCGTGCGCGGCCGCGCTCGACGGCGTTTATTCGAGCATCGCGAGCAGCCATCCGAACGTGTGCGCCGCGCTGTCGGGCGGCGTCGATTCGTCCGCGGGCGCGATCTTGCTGCGCAAGGCGCTCGGCGCGGGCGCGCCGCTCGCGGCCGTCCACCTGTTCTCCATGTCGTCGCCCGATTTCTACGAGCGCGACATGGCGGCGCGCGTGGCCGATTCGATCGGCGCGGAACTCATCTGCATCGACATCGACCGCCATTTGCCGTTCTCCGAACGGATCGTGCAAACGCCGCCCGCCGCACTGAGCCAGGACATGCTGTTTCTCGGCATCGACAAGGCGGTGTCGAGCGCGATCGGCCCCTCGTCGGTGCTGCTCGAGGGCCAGGGCGGCGATCTGCTGTTCAAGGCGGTGCCGGACGCGAACGCGGTGCTCGACGCGCTTCGCGGCAAAGGGTGGTCGTTCGCGCTTCGCACGGCGGAGAAGCTCGCGACGCTTCACAACGACTCGATTCCGCGCATCCTGCTGATGGCGGCGAAGATCGCGCTGAGAAGGCGGCTGTTCGGGCGGCACGCGTCGGTGTCGCAGCCGACGATGTCGAAGCTGTTCGCGCCGCGCGCCGCGGCCCGGCAGGCGCGCGGCCGCACGCGGCGGGACCTGCGCGCGGACGCGCCGTCCGACGAGTCGATCTCGGTGCTCGACCGGTTCGTGTCGATCATGACGCCCGTCACCGACGCCGCGTATACGAGCCGGCTCAATCCGTATCTCGCGCAGCCGGTCGTCGAGGCGACATTCGGCCTTCCGAGCTACGACAGCTTCGATCACCGGAACGACCGGATCGTGCTGCGCGAGATCGCCTCGGCGCACACGCCCGTCGACGTGCTGTGGCGCAGAACCAAGGGGTCGTTCGGCATCGGCTTCGTGAAAGGGATCGTGTCGCATGACGACGCTTTTCGCGCATTGATCCGCGACGGCGTGCTGATGCGAAGCGGCAGGATCGACGAGGCCGAACTCGAACACGCGCTCAAGGCGGTGCGCGTCGGTCAGAATGCGGCCGCGATCAGCCTCGCGCTCGTCGGGTGCGTGGAGGTTTTTTGCGCATCCTGGCAGAATTTCGTCGCGAACCGGCACGTTGTGGCATGCTGACGAAGCGTTTGGCCGCGCCCCGCATGACGCCCTCGCCATTGCATCCGTTGCGGCCGTTGCATCCGTCGCATCCGTTGCGGCCGCGGATCGCGCCGCCGCGCGCCGAGATGCCCGCCCTCCCGTCCCGAACGCCGGCTTTCCGGCACGATTGCGAATCGACATGAAACTTGCCGCACTACGCTCGCTGGCGGACGTCGTCCGTCTGATGCTCGACAAGGAAACGAATGCGAGAAAGCTGATCGTCGCCGGCGTGCTGATCGAGGCGCTGACGTCGGCGTTCATGCTGCTCGGCCCGGTCACGTTGAAGCTCGCGGTCGACGAGCTGTCGCGCCCGCATTTCGACACCGTGAAGGCGTCCGTCGACATCGTGCTGTTCGCCGTGCTGTGGTCCGCGTCCGCGATCTCGTCGATCGTCCTGCTCGCGTACACCGGCCGGATCGTCAACGCCGCGTCGAACGCGCTGCTGCGTCGTGCACTGCGCGCGCAGCTTCCCGCGCTCGCCGGCCGCGCGTGCGCCGACAGCGGCTACGTGCAGGGCCTCCTCGAACGCCTGCCGTACAGCCTGCAGGTGATCGTCGAAGGCGTGCTGTGGAAGATCACGCCCGTCGTGATCCAGCTCGCCGTCGCGTTCGCGCTGATCTCGCTGCTGATGCCGCTGCGGTACGCCGCGATCCTGTTCGCGGTGCTGGCCGCCTATTTCCTGTTCTCCCACTTGTCGGCCGAGCAGTACGAGAAGAGCGCCGCGACGACGAACGAGGCCGCCGGCGCGCTGTCGGCCGCGCTCGGCGACGTGCTCGCGAATGCGCCGCGCGTCGTCTACAACGGCGCGGTGCCGCGGGAGATCGACTACGTCGCGGCGAGAGCCGGCGCGCGGCTCGACGTCAACTGGCGGCGGTCGTGGCTGCTCACGCGCGCGGCCGTCTATCAGTACGGCATCATCGCGCTCGGCATGGCGGCGATGTTCGTGCTGTGCGTGCGCGACATCGCGGCCGCGCGGATCACGCTCGGCGATTTCATGCTGCTGCAGACCTACGTGCTGCAGTTCGCGCTGCCGCTCGGCGCGTACGGGTTCGTGCTCCGCCAGGCGGGCGCGGCGCTCGCGAACGTGCGCGAAGCGCTCGAGATCGCGCCCCGCGCGCCCGCTGCCGGCGCCGCCCGAGCGCAGCCGGGCGGCTCGGCCGCGCACATCGCGGTTCGCCGGCTGGCGTTTCGCCGGGCGGATCGCTTCGCGATCGAACCGCTGTCGTTCGACCTGCCGGCGGGCAGCTACACGGCGATCGTCGGCCACAACGGCTCGGGCAAGTCCACGCTCGCGAAGATCGTCGCCGGGCTGCTGCCGCCCGACGACGGCGTCGTCGCATACGACGGCGTCGACCTGTACGGCGTCGACGACGCCGCGCGCAGCGGCTTCGCGCTATACGTCCCGCAGGACGTCGCGCTTTTCAACCGCCCGCTGCGGGAGAACGTGCGCTACTACCCGTCGACGCTCACCGACGACGACGCGACCCGGCTGCTCGAACGCCTCGCGTTCCACAAGGACGGCCGGCGCATCGATCTCGACGGCGAAGTGGGCGAAGGCGGCGCGCGCCTGTCGGGCGGCCAGGTGCAGAAGGTCGAGCTCGTCAGGCTGATGGGCGTCGACGTCCCCGCGATCGTCCTCGATGAAACGACCTCGGGGCTCGATCCGCACAGCGACGCGCTCGGCATCGCGATGCTTCGCGAGCGTCTTCGCGGACGCACGACGCTCGTGCTGATCACCCACCGTATCGCGAACGTCGAGGCGGCCGACCAGGTGCTGTTTCTGTCGGCCGGGCGGCTCGTCGCGGCGGGCCCGCATCGGCGCCTCATCGATACCTGCGACGAGTACCGCACGTTCTGGCGCCGCCAGCCCGAACCGGCGGTGTCGAACGCATGACGCTCGGGGGGCATCGGTGCGCGGCGGCGGCCGCGGGCCGGTCGGGCGCGCTCAGTAGATGAACAGCCGAATCGTCGCCGTCCCGGTGAACGGCCCGATCTTCGGCGCGCCGAACGACTTCAGCACCGCGTCGAGCACGATGTTCTGATACGACACGTTCCCCGGCATCTGCGTGAGCACGAACTGCTGGTTGAACGGAATCGCCGTGCCGTTCCTGTCCTCGATGCCGATGCCGAAGTTGCTGTCGCTCTGCGGCACGAGCAGGCCGTTGCGCACGGTCTGCGAGGTCTCGAAGTAACCGTCGACGCGCACCGGGACGCTGCATTTCTTCGCGAGCGCGAGGCTGAACTGCTTGCGCGGCACGGCGGGCGAAAAGCCGTTGCCCAACGCCTGGATCTGCCCGAACTTGACGATCCCCGGCTCGGGCGTGACCGTCACGTCGACCATGCACGGCGTCGGCTTCAGGTTCTGCAGGCCGCTCAGCCGGTACTGGAAGCTCGGGTTCGTGTTGTTCAAGCCCTTCTCGCCGTCGAACTGGAACACCGTGTAGACGTCGCTCGGCGGCTGCACCCACGCGCCCTTCTTGCGCACGACCACCTGGTACGTGATGCTGATCGGAATCTTCGGGCAGCGCTTCGCGTTGAAGTCCGCCTGCGGGCACGGCGGCACCGCGAAGCCCGTCGGCACGCCGGTGCCGGGGCGGCTGCCCGCGCCGAAATGATCGACGCCCTGATAGCGGATGCCGATCTCGAGCCCCCACGCGGCCGGATTCTTGCCGTCCGGATTCGCGTAGAAGTAGATGTTGTCGACGATATCCAGATTGCCCTTGCCGCCGAGATCCTTGTAGCAATAGCCGTCCGTCGTGCGCGGCGCGGATATCCAGATCACGTAGCCGTCGGGCGCGTCGGTCGGATACGACGCGACGTTGCCGATCGGCTCGGTGAGCGAGCTCTGGCCGCTGTTCGTCAGGCACCGCACGGCCCACGCGGGCTGCGCGAGCGCGACGAGGAGCGCCGCGCACATCCATGCGAGCCAGCCGGGCATGCGCCGCGGCGGAAAACGCAGGCGCGCGCTCATTGCTTCACGCTCCGGCATGCGTTGCCGTCGCACGCGTATTCGACCGTGACCTGGCCGCCGTAGTCGTCGACGTGCGTAACGGCGATGCCGCCCGCCGCCGACGCCGAGAACGGCACGCTCGCCGCGCTCTTCGGATTCACCATCACCGGATCGAGCGGCAGCGGCGCCTTGTTCGCGCCCGCCGCGAGCGCGACGACCGTGATGTGATACGGCGTCGGATTGTCGAGCACGAGCCGGCGCGCGGCCGCATCGACGCGCAGCGTCATCGGCAGCGTCGGGTCCTCGTCGCGCGCGGGCTGCACGCCGGCCGGCCGGTAGAACAGCTTCATCTGCGTGTGCAGCGCGATCTGCAGCGCGTTCGGCGTGTCGGTCTTCGGCGGCACCTCGCGGATGTTCAGATAGAACACCGATTCGCGATCGGCGGGCAGCGCCGCGCCCGGCATGCGCGCGATCCGCAGCACGTTGCGCTCCTTCGGCTCGACGCGCTGCAGCGGCGGCACGACCATCAGCGGCGTCGTGATCTTGTTGCCGTGCTCGTCCTCGAGCCACGACTGCACGAGGTACGGATACGCGTCGCTCTTGTTCGAGATCGTCACGATCGCGGCCTGCTCGCCTTCGTTGAGAATCACGCGCGTGCGGTCCGGCACGATCGCCGCGTGCGCGGCGCCCGCGAGCGCGGCGAGGAGCGCGGCGGCCACGCGCCGCGCGTTCGAAACGGAAAGGAGTCGTGGGGTCATGGTCGTCATCGGGTCGTTCGGTCGTTCGGTCGTTCGGATCGGTCAGCGCGACGCGTGCTGCGTCGCGGATTCGCAAGCGACGGGCGCGGGCGTGCCGTCGAGCTGCAGCGTGTCGGGGAGCGCGGCGGGCGTGCAGATCGTCTTCGCGCCGGCGCGCACGACGAGCTTCGCGCGCGGCTGCACCTGCGTCAGGTACGCGGCACCCGCCTCGCCGACGATGCCGAGCTCCTTGCCGGTCGCGGCGTCCTGCACCGATGCGCCGAACGGCACCGGCGCGCCGCCGTCGCCCGTCAGCGTGACGAACACGTTGCGCCCGCGCGCCGCGTTGAACTTGAGGTAGCCGATCGCGCCGTCCGTCAGCACGGTGCGCTGGATCGGGTTCGTCACGTCGGTGTCGAGGCCGAGCTTCTCCACGCTCACGGCCGCGTCGTACACGTTGTACGGCGACACGCCGTCGATCACCGCAAAGCCGCGCGCATTCGTGCGGGCGTAAGTGCCGGACAGCGGCACGCCGGGCACCCCGTCGGTCGACACGAGCAGGCGCGTGTCGCCCCCGTTGCCGTTCGCGTGCGCGGTCACGCCGTAGCGCGTCGCGACGAACGAGCCGTCGAGCTCGAGCGACGCCGACGCGTACGAATTCGCGACCGTGGACGCCTGAGCGGTGAGCTGGTAGGAAGGCGTGCGCTGCCGCAAGCTCGCGTTGGCCGACGCGCGGCCGTCGGTCGTGCCGCCGTATAGCTGATAGGTGCGGCCGTTCATGCCGTCGTAGATGTAGCCCGCGTTCACGCTCGTGCCGCCCTGGCCGGCCGACACGCTCGACGTGAGCGTCTGGCGCTCGCCGAGCGGCAGCGTCGCCGTCAGCGACACCTGGTTGCCGCCGCCGCCCGCGCCTTGCGTGCGGAACGCGGAGAAGCTCATGTTCACGCTCTTCAGGCCGCCGAGCGAAAACGCGCGCGTGAGCGTCACGCCGATGCGTTGATCGGACGGGCGCGCCCAGTAGGTCGTCTGGTCGTACGAGAAGTAGGCCGACGTGTCGCCGAAGCGCTTCGACAGCATCGCCGAATAGCGCTGCTTGCTGTTCGCGAGACTCGACGCGCTCGGGTCGCCCGAGAACTGCTGGAAGTTCGTGTAGTCGCGCTCGGAGAAGCGATAGCCGAAGAAGCGCACATCGGCGTCGAGCGCGTCGAAGTGCTTCGAATAGTTGATCCGGTACGAGTTGCCGTGCTTCGTCCGGCCGCTCCACCAGAGCGTCGCGCGCGCATGCGTGATGTCCGCCGACAGCGCGCCGAAGCGGCCGAAATCGCGGCCGACGCCGAACGCGACCGACGTGTAGCCGGACGCCGCGATGAGCCCGCCGTAGACGGTCACGTCCAACGGCAGCCCGTACGCGGCCTCGGCGAAGCCGAACCACGGCGTGATGCCCGCGCCGCCGAACGTGCGCGGCTTGCCGAGCGCGCTCTTGTAGCGCAGTTGCCCTTCGCGCGCGAGAAACGGCACCGACGCGGTCGCGACCTGGAAGCGCTGGACCGAGCCGTCCTCTTCCTCGACGACGACGTCGAGCGTGCCCTGCACGCTCGTGTTGAGGTTCGACAGCGCGAACGCGCCCGGCGACACCTTCGTCATGTACAGCACGCGGCCGTCCTGCATCACCTTGACGATCGCGTTCGTGCGCGCGACGCCCGTGACGAGCGGCGCGTAGCCGCGCATCGACGGCGGCAGCATCCGGTCGTCGCTCTTCAGCGCAACGCCCGACATCGAGAACGTGCTGAAGATGTCCGAATCGACGTAGATCTCGCCGAACGACAGCGTCGACTGGATCGACGGCAGCGCGCGGTACGCGTAGAGCTGGTTGAAGCGGAACGCGCGGTCCGCGTAGACGGAGCCGCCCGCGTTCGTCTGCGCCTGATAGTCGCCGCGAAAGCGCCACGCGCCCCAGTTCGCGCCGATCGTGCCGTACGCCTGCACCGAGTTGTTCTGCTGCGCGCCGCCGCCGAACGCGTGGTTCGCGTTCGCGAGCACGCGATAGTCGAGCATCGCGCCGCTCACGCCGTCGCTCCAGCGCTCGGGCGGCAGGTACGACGTGTCGGTGAATTCGAGCGCCGCTTGCGGAATCGTGATTTTCAGGCGCCCTTCGCCCTTCTGGTAGCGGATCGTCACGCCCTCGATCGCGGAAAGATCCGCGCAGCGCCCGCCCATCACGCGCGGCATGTCGTTGACGAGCGACTTCTTCAGGCCGAACTGCGCGACGAGCTCGGGCGTGATGCACGCGCGCGCGCCCGCCCCTTCACGCTCGCCGACGAATTCGATCTGCCGCAGGCCGTAGAACACGTCGTTCACCTGCACGTCGAGCAGATAGGTGCCCGGCAGCGTGTAGTCCGCCTGCGCGAACTGCGACAGGTCGACTTCGTTCTTGCCGTCGATGCTCAGGAACGACGAATTGAACTCCGTCGCCCGGGCATGGCTGCCGGCGACCAGCATGGACACGCAGAGAAAGAAAAGTCTGATTCGCACGCCGACTGACTGAAACCGTAACGGGATGGGGATCGCGGGGAAAACGGGAATGCGAGAAGGATTCGCGCGAGGAAGGGGCGCGCGCCCTTTCCTCGCTGGGCGGCTCGTCGAGCCGCGCGGGCTTACTGGTAGCGGACGGTGAAATTCGCGACGCCGTCGGCCGTGCCCGGCGTGACGCTCGCGGCGGTCGCTTCGTACATCGCGGAGAAGCGCGCGACGCTCGTGCCGTTGCTCAGCACGAGCGGGCCCTTCTGCTCCACGCCGTTGTCGAGATCTTCGCCCGACGCCGATTGCAGGCGGATGCCGACGTTCTTCGCCGAGCCGACAGTGGCGATCAGCTTCGGCTGCGTCGCGTTCGACGTGCCCGTGAACGTGAAGTACGCGTTCTTCGCGACGCTCGTGTCGCAGTCGACGAGGTTGATGTCGAAGTTCTGCGGAGTCGACTTGTCGCCCGCCGCCTTGAACTTGTTGGTCGGGACGAAGCCGAGACGCACGGTCTGATCCACCGAGCCCGCGTCGATGCCGCATGCGCCCGCGACGATCTCGCCCGTGAAGTTGATGATGCCGTTGCCGGCGGCGAACGCCGACGTGGACAGGGCGGCGAAGGCGACGGCGGACAGGAGTGCTTTTTTCATGGCTGATTCCGTAACGTGACTAATGAGGTTTTGACGATTTGTCGGACGTGTTCGCAATGCAAGGAAATGCGCCGCAATGCGTTGGCCTGGTTCGTCGCGACGGGCCGAATTATCAATATGATTTGGAAAGTATTTTGTAAATCATTGTCAGATTATCGCCTTACAAACGATTTGCTCGTGGTGCCGGAGAATTTCGGAAATGCGGCGATTTGCCGCACTTTTACGCCAAGCGGCGACTCCGATTATTTGATGTTAATGCATTGTTTTAATTGGGAATATTGGCCTTTCGCCGGCGTGTCGACGTAGGTATGGAAGGCCGCCGACAGATCCGCCCCGAGGTGCCGAAGAGACGTTTGCTTTTTGACTTTTCTGTAAGAGTTGTCAAATCGCAACGTCAAAATATTCCTTTCAATCAATTATGAGATATCAATCTCATTAAAAATTATTGACGCAATCGTTTGCGAATCCATGAAATCTCACGGCTCACATGTTTTCATTTTATGCAATCATTTCAATATTCATGAATTTGAATTTATTTGACAATTAAATTGCACATTTGTATTTATGAGATAAGTCGATTAGCGATTTAATTCATTTGCAATCGTTTGCCGATTGAGAGTGTGCGTGCTCAAACGTTTGCCGACGTCGCCGAACGAAAAGACCGTGGAATTCGCTCGGGGGCGGCCCTCCCCCGCCGTGCGGATCGGGGCGATTCGGCGATTCGGCGGCTGCCGGATGCGATCCGCAACGCGCCGGCGGGCCCCGAATCGATCGAGCGCCGCGCGGGGTTGCGAGATGGCGGCGCGCTGGCGCGAGCTACCCCGATCGAGACGATCGGCCGACGCACGTTCGAACGGCGTCACGCGTGCAATGAGAAGCGACGTGCGAAGCGAAGCGGAAAGCGGGAAGCGAAACGGAAAGCGAAGCGGCCGGATCGCCCGCCGAGCGCGAGCGCCGGGCGCTTCGCCGACGATGCCGAGCGGCAGCGGTGCGGCTCGCCGACGGGTGCGCATCGCGTGTTGCGCATCGCGAAGGCCGCCAATATGCGGATCGCGCACGGCCGACGCGGCCG
Organism: Burkholderia sp. MSMB1498; assembly: GCF_001526245.1. NCBI lineage: Bacteria > Pseudomonadati > Pseudomonadota > Betaproteobacteria > Burkholderiales > Burkholderiaceae > Burkholderia > Burkholderia sp. MSMB1498. The sequence continues at coordinate 231,716 of NZ_LOYJ01000066.1, read as the reverse complement.
GCCCGGCTAACGCGCGAGAGCGCCCGTTAGCCGGGCGATGATGCGCAATGCGCAGGCGGTGGATAGGATTTCGCGGGCGCGCGTCGCCCACGCGGAATCAGCGAGGCAACAAGACGAGAATTGAAAACCGCGGCGCGGATGCGAAGCGACGCGTTCGGCGTCGCGGGAATGCTTCGCGAATTCACGCGCGGGCGACGCGCGCGGGTCGACTAGCGGCGCTTGCCGCACCGAATCTGCGTATCGACGTGCGTATCGACGTGCGTATCGACCTCCGTATCGACGTGCCGAGCGTCACAACGGCCGGACGATCGGCCCTCGCGCTCAGCGAACCAGAAGCGGCGCACCGGCGCGCAACGAATCCGACGCTGCGACGCGCCAACGCCACGCACGGCGCACTACCTGAGCCGACGGGCACGCATGCCGAGGCCACGCGGCGCGCCCGATCAGCTCGAACGCTAGCTCAGGCTTGCGGACAGATGTCCCCGCCACCGCACGCGGCGCGCGACCAGCCGCCGCCGAGCGCGCGATACAGCGCGATCGCGTTCGTGAGCCGCAGCTGCTTCAGGCGAATCAGCTCCTGCCCGGATTCGAACGTGCTGCGCTGCGCGTCGAGCAGTTCGAGATAGCTCGCGACGCCGCTGCCGTAGCGCCGCTGCGCGAGCCGCAGCCGCTCGGCGTCCGCGCCGTACGCCGCCTGCTGCGCGGCGAGCTGCGCGTCGATCTGATCGCGGGCCGCGAGCGCGTCGGCGACTTCGCGAAACGCCGTCTGGATCGTCTTCTCGTAGTCGGCCACCGCGATGTCCTTGCGCGCGTCGGCGACGTCGAGGTTCGCACGATTGCGCCCGCCCGCGAAGATCGGCAGCGTGAGTCGCGGCGCGAACGTCCACACGCTCGAGCCGGCCGAGAAGAGCCCCGAGAACGCATCGCTGACCGAACCGGCGTCGGTGGTAAGCGTGATGCGCGGGAAGAACGCCGCGCGCGCGGCGCCGATGTTCGCGTTCGCCGCAACGAGCCGCTGCTCGGCCTGCCGGATGTCCGGCCGCTGTTCGAGCAGATCCGACGGCAGCCCCGGCGACACCGGCGCGACGGCGAACTCGTCGAGCGCGGGCGCGCCGGCGGGCAACGTCGTCGTGAAATCGCCCGCGAGCAGCTTCAGCGCGCTCGTCGCCTGCGTATGCTCGCGCTCGAGCGCCGCCTTCGACGCGCGCGCCGACGCGACGAGCATCTCGGCCGTGCGCAGCTCGATCGCCGTGCTCGTGCCGGCCGCGTAGCGGCGCTGCGTGAGCGCGTACGTCGCGTCGCGCGCGGCGAGCGTGCGCTCGGCGAGCGCCAGTTGATCGACGAGCGCGCGCTCGGCCACGTAAGCGGACGCGACCTCGGCGATCAGGCTGATGTGCGCCGCGCGCCGCCCTTCGGCCGTCGCGAAGTATTCGGCGAGCGCCGCGTCGGACAGGCTCTTCACGCGGCCGAACAGATCGATCTCGAACGCGCTCACGCCGACGCCCGCGCGATACAGCGTGCTCGTCGCGCTCTCGCGCAGCACCGGATCGTACTGGCGCGTGCGCTCGTAGCCGAGATTGCCGTCGATCGACGGCAGCCGGTCCGCGCGCGCGACGCCGTACAGGCCGCGCGCTTCCTGAATGCGCAGCGTCGCGATCCGCAGGTCGCGATTGTTCGCGAGCGCCGCGTCGATCAGCGTGCGCAGCGACGGATCGGTGAAGTACGCGCGCCAGTCGTCGAGGCGCGTGTCGTGCGTGTCGTGTACCTCTTGCAGCTCATGCAGTTCGTGCATCTCGTGCGCGCCGCTCGCGTTCGCCGCGTCACGCGCGCCGGGCATGCCGCGCGCCCCGCCGTCGGCCGCCGATGCCGCCGCATCCCGCGACACCGCCGCGTCCGTTCGCGCATAGCTCGCCGGCACGGGCGCGGCCGGCCGCTCGTAGCGCGGCGCGAGCGTGCAGCCCGCGACGAGCGCCGCCGCGAGCGCGATCGGCCACGCCCGAGGCGCGCCCGGCCGCCCCGAACGGCATGATCCGTTTCGCACGGACAGAGGTGTCATCATCGCTTTCACTTGATCTCCAGGGCCGCATTCGCGCCGCCGCGGCGGCGCGGGCTCACGTCGAACACGCGGCCGACGCACACGAAAAAGAGCGGGACGAGGAAGATCGCGAACAGCGTCGCGCTGATCACGCCGCCGAGCACGCCCGTGCCGATCGCGACCTGCGCGCCGGACGCGGCGCCCGTCGCGAACGCGAGCGGCAGCACGCCCACGCCGAACGCGAGCGACGTCATCACGATCGGGCGCAGCCGCAGCCGCGCCGCTTCGAGCGCCGCGTCGGCGAGCGACCTCCCCTGCGCGACCAGATCCTTCGCGACCTCGACGATCAGGATCGCGTTCTTCGCGGACAACCCGATCGTCGCGATCAGCCCCACCTTGAAATAGATGTCGTTCGGCATTGCGCGCAGCGTGACGCCCGCCACCGCGCCGATCACGCCGAGCGGCACGACGAGCATCACCGCGAACGGAATCGACCAGCTCTCGTACAGCGCCGCGAGCGCGAGAAACACGACGAGCACCGACAGCGCGAACAGCATCGGCGCCTGCGCGCCCGACAGCCGCTCCTCGTACGACTGCCCGGACCACGCATAGCCGACGCCCGCGGGCAGCGCCGACGCGATCCGCTCGATCGCCGCCATCGCCTCGCCGCTGCTGTGCCCGGCCGCCGCCGAGCCGTTGATCGTAAACGACGGGAAGCCGTTGTAGCGCGTCAGCTGCGGCGGGCCCATCGTCCATTGCAGCGTCGCGAACGCCGCGAGCGGCACCATCTCGCCGCGTGCGTTGCGCACGCGCAGCTTCGTCACGTCATCGGGATCGAGCCGGTGCGGCCCGTCGGCCTGCACGATCACGCGGCGCACCTGCGCGCCGTGCATGAAATCGCCGATGTAGTCGGAGCCGAACATCACCGCGAGCGTCGCGTTGATCTCGTCCATCGACACGCCGAGCGCCGACGCCTTCGCGCGATCGATGTCGAGCTTCAACTGCGGCGCGTCCTGCGTGCCGGCGAACATCAGATCGGCGAGCACGGGGTTCTTGCGCCCGTCGGCGAGCAGCTTCTCGCGCGCGGCGGCGAGCGCCGCGTAGCCGAGCCCGCCGCGATCCTGCAAGCGGAAATCGAAGCCGCCCGTCGAGCCGAGGTCGAGCAACGCGGGCGAATTCATCGCGAACACCGTCGTGTTCGGCGTGCCCGCGAAGCGTTCGTTGATCCGCGCGACGATCGCCTGCACCTGATCGTGCGCGCGCTTGCGCTCCTTCCAGTCCTTCAGCGTGACGAAGATCATCCCGCCGTTCGGCCCCTCGCCGTACAGGTTGAAGCCGCCGAGCGCGAACGTGTACGCGCTCGGCTCCTCGCCGCGCACGTATTCCTCGACGCGCCGCACGCTCTGCATCGTCTCCGCGAGCGGCGTGCCCTGCGGGCGCACCACCATCACCATGAAATTGCCCTGGTCCTCGTCCGGCAGGAACGCGGTCGGCAGCTTCGTGATCAGCAGCGCCGCGAGCGCCGTCAGCGCGCCATAGACGACGAGCCAGCGCAGCGGGCGCTCGAGCACCTGCCCGACGCGCCGCGTGTAGCGGCCGGTCGAGCGCGCGACGAAGCGGTTGAACCAGCCGAAGAAGCCGCCCTTGTCGTGATGGTCGCCGGCCACCGGCTTGAGCAGCGTCGCGCAGAGCGCCGGCGTGAGCGACAGCGCGAGAAACGCCGAGAAGCCGATCGACACCGCCAGCGCGAGCGCGAACTGCCGGTAGATGTTGCCGACCGCGCCGCCGAAGAACGCCATCGGCACGAACACCGACGTCAGCACGACGGTGATCCCGACGATCGCGCCGCTGATCTGCTTCATCGCCTTCACGGTCGCCTCGTACGGCGGCAGCTTTTCCTCGACCATCAGCCGCTCGACGTTCTCGACGACGACGATCGCGTCGTCGACGAGGATGCCGATCGCGAGCACCATCCCGAACATCGTCAGCACGTTGATCGAGAAGCCCGCGGCGAGCATCGCGCCGAACGTGCCGAGAAGCGCGACGGGCACGACGAGCGTCGGAATCAGCGTCGCGCGCAGGTTCTGCATGAAGAGGAACATCACCGCGAACACGAGCACGCCCGCCTCGACGAGCGTCGTCACGACCTTGCTCATCGACACGCGCACGAACGACGACGTCTCGTACGGAATCTGATACTTGACGCCCGGCGGGAAGAACGTCGACAGCTCGTCCATCGTCGCGCGGATACGCTTTTCGGTCGCGACCGCGTTCGAGCCCGGCGCGAGCTTGATGCCCATGCCGGTCGCCGTCTTGCCGTTCACGAACGACGGATAGTTGTAGTCGTTGCCGCCGAACTCGACGCGCGCGACGTCGCGCAGGAAGAGCGTCGAGCCGTCGGCGCGCGCGCGCAGCGCGATCGCGCCGAACGCGTCGGGCGTCGCGAGCGGCGCGTCGGCGAGCACAGTCGCCGCGATCGGCGCGCTGTCGGGCACCGCGCTGCGGCCGATGTCGCCGATCGTCACGCGCGCGTTGTGCGCGCGCACGGCGGCCGCGATGTCCGACGCCGTCAGGTTCAGCGCCGCCATCTTGACCGGGTCCGGCCAGATCCGCATCGCGTATTCGGCGCCCCAGAACTGCACCTTGCCGACGCCCTCGACGCGCCGCAGCGCCTGCACGACGTTCGCCGACGCGTATTCGCCGAGCTGCACCGCCGACAGCCGCCCGTCCTCCGACGTGAGCGACACCACGAGCTGGATGTTGTCGGCCGCCTTCTCGACCGAGATGCCGTCGCGCCGCACGGGCTCGGGCAGCCGCGCCTCGACGGTCTTCAGGCGGTTCTGCACGTCGACGGCCGCGAGATCGGCGCTCACGCCCTGCTTGAACGTGAGGTACAGCGACGCCTGGCCGGCGCTGCTCGTCGCCGACGTATACAGCAGGCCGGGCACGCCGTTCATCTCGCGCTCGATCACGGCCGTGACCGATTCCTCGACGACCTGCGCGGACGCGCCCGGATATGTCGCGTAAATGCTGACGACGGGCGGCGCGATGTCCGGATACTGCGCGACGGGCAGCGCGCGGATCGCGAAGACGCCGCCCATCATGATGAATAGCGAGATCACCCAGGCGAACACCGGGCGATCGATGAAGAAACGAGCCATGATCGTGTCGTGCTTGTCAGGTTTGGCGCTTCGCGGGCGCGCCCGCCGCGGCCGGCTGCGACGCCGGTTGCGCGGGCGCGCCGCGCTCGACCGCCTTCACGGTCGCGCCTGCTTCGAATTGCGCGGCGTCGTCGACGACGACGCGCTCGCCGCCCGCGAGCCCGCGCGTGACGATCCAGTCGCGGCCTTTCATCTGCTCGGCCTCGACCGTCACGTCGCGTATCTTTCCGTTGTCGCCGACCACCTTGACGGTCGCGCTGTCGGCCGCGCGCAGGAGCGCGTCGCGCGGCACGAGGATCGCGTCGCGCGCGATCGCGCGATCGAGCGTGATCCGCACGTACGCGCCCGGCAGCAGCTCGCGCTCCGGATTCGGGAAGAGCGCGCGCATCGCCACCGTGTCGGTGGACGGATCGACCGCGAGATCCGCGAACAGCAGCTTGCCCTTGCGCGCATACGCGCTGCCGTCCGGGCGCACGAGCGTCACCTCGACGTCGCGCTGCGCGATGCCCGCCGCGCGCCCGCTCCTCACCGCGCGCCGCAGCGATTCCACGTCGGCGGCCGGCTGCGAGAAGTTCACGTAGATCGGATCGAGCTGCTCGACGGTCGTGAGCGGCGTCGCCTGATCCTGGCCGACGAGCGCGCCTTCCGTGACGAGCGCGCGGCGCGCGCGGCCGTCGATCGGCGACGTGACGGTCGCGTAGTCGAGCTCGAGCTGCGCGCGCGCGAGCTCCGCGCGCGCCGACGCGACGGCGGCCTTCGCCTGCCGCTCGTCGGCGAGCGCCTCGGTGTGGTCGCGCTCGCTCACCGCGCGGTCGCGCACGAGCTCGTCGTAGCGGCGGCGCTTGTCGAGCGCCGCGAGATGCGCGGCCTGCGCCTTGTCGAGCGCGCCCGCGGCCGCGTCGCGCGCCGCCTTGAACGGCGCGGGATCGATCTTGAAGAGCACCGCGCCGCGCTTCACTTCCTGCCCTTCTTCATACGTGCGCGCGGTCACGATGCCCGCGACGCGCGCGCGCACCTCCGCCTGCCGGTATGCGTCGAGCCGGCCCGGCAATTCGACCGTGAGCGGCACCGACGTCTTCTTCACCGTGACGACGCTCGCCTCGCGCGGCGCGGCCGCCTCGTCGCCGCTTTCGCGCTTGCCGCAGCCGGCCGCGATGAACGCCGCGGCGGCGAGCGCCGCCCACCTGCGACGCGTGCGTGCCCATTCGTATGTCATTGTTTTCCTCGCGATTCGCTCGGCCCGGGACAAATCGGGGCCGGTCAGGGCGATCGATTATAATCAGTCACGACTGATTAAATAGTGTCGCTTGATAGAATGTCGTAATAAAGCGACAAACAATCGAAAGAAAGGGAGAATCGACCCACATGGCCCGCAAGACGCGCGAAGAATCGTTGAACACGAAGAACCGAATCCTCGACGCCGCCGAGCTCGTGCTGCTCGAGAAAGGCGTCGGCCAGACCGCGATGGCCGACATCGCGGAGGCGGCCGGGATGTCGCGCGGCGCCGTCTACGGGCACTTCAAAGGCAAGACCGAGGTGTGCGTCGCGATGTGCGACCGCGCGTTCTCGCGCGCGGTCGAGGGCTTCGAGCTGTCCGACGAGCGGCCCGCGCTCGCGACGCTGCGCTTCGCCGCGTCGCACTACCTGCATCAATGCGGCGAGCCGGGCTCGATGCAGCGCGTGCTCGAGATCCTCTACATGAAGTGCGAGCAGAGCGAGGAAAATGCGCCGCTGCTGCGCCGGCGCGCGCTCTACGAATTGCAGGCGCTGCGGATCACGAAGGCGCTGCTGCGCCGCGCGGTCGGCGCGGGCGAACTCGACGCGTCGCTCGACGTGCATCTCGCGGGCGTCTATTTGCTGTCGCTGCTCGAAGGCATCTTCGGCTCGATGATCTGGACGACGCGGCTGCGCGGCGACCGCTGGGACGATGCCGAAGCGATGCTCGACGCGGGCGTCGACGCGCTGCGCGTGTCGCCCGCGCTGCGCGTCGCCGAAGATTGCATGGCGCGCACGGCCGCGCGCTGAGCGTGCACGCCGCGCATCGACAGTCGGGCCCCTTTATAAAGTCGTCAAGACTGCGGAACAATTGCGCGCGCGCGGCGGTCACTCTAGCTGGTGTCGATTCTTCATATGGGTTTGAACCCTCGGAATTCGAATCGCCGTTCGGAGCGGACATGGTCCGCGTCGTTGGGCCGAACGGCGCGCAGCGGGGCGCGGTCCGGTCGTGATCGCGCCCCGCTGCGTTGAACGCCCTGGCGCTGCCGGCCCGCCCCGACGCGTGCCTCGCCGCAGCCGCCGCCCACACCCTTTCGTTCGAACTGCCTTTTTCAAGGATGTGGACCCCCTTGGCCAAGCCAATCGCGCATACCGTTTTCGTTTCTTCCGACGATCCCGCGTCCGTCGCCGGATCGCCGGCGCAAGCCGCCTCTGCCCGATCGCTCAGACGCAAGCTGCCCACGGCGGGCGCGCTCGGCGCGCTGATCGCGTTCGGTCTCGCGGCGTTGCCCGCCGTGTCGAAGCCGCCCGATTCGTCGACCGCGAACGCCGCGCGCGCGCCGCAGCGCGTGTTCGCCGACGCGCCGTTTCCGAGCGCGCAGCGCTTCGTCACGGGCGAGCTCGAACGCGTGATCGGCGAGCAAAGCCCGCCCGACGCGCCGCTGCGAACGCTCGCCGCGCAAACCGCTGCGTCGGCCGCCGCCCCGATGCCCGGCCAAGCGCCGCCCGGCCTCTTCGCGCCGCTCGCCGAGCACCGCAACGAGCTGCTCGGCTACGGCAGCCGCGCGTTCTCGCTCGCCGATTCGGTGCTCGCGCCGATCGACAGCGGCGTGCGCGCCGGGCCGATCGAGCAGTCGCTCGCCGATACCCTCAATCGGATCGACATCCCGCCCGAAGTGCGGATACAGATCGGCGACCTGATCGCCGACCGCGTGCAGTCGCACGCGAACGCGCAGCCGGGCGACCGCTACCGGATCGCGTTCGACGCCGCATCGGCCAAGCCGCGCGTGACGGCGCTCGAGCTGCGCGTCGCGGGCCGCCGCTTCGGCGCGGTCTGGTTCAAGGCGCCCGGCGCGGCGAGCGGCGCGTACTACGCGTTCGACGGCGCGCCGCTCGACGCGCCCGCGCTCACGATACCCGTCGTCAGCACGCGCATCAGCTCGTACTTCGGCGAGCGCATCCATCCGTTGTCGCACATCCTGCAGATGCACACGGGCGTCGATCTCGCCGCGCCGGCCGGTACGCGCGTGAACGCCGCGTCGGCGGGCGTCGTGTCGTTCGTCGGCTACGATCCGGGCGGCTACGGCAAGTACGTCGTGATCGATCATCCGGATCGCACGTCGACCTACTACGCGCACCTGTCGGCGTTCGCGCCGGGGCTCGAGGCCGGGATGACGGTCGCGCAGGGCCAGCGAATCGGCGCGGTCGGCGCGACGGGCGCGGCGACGGGCCCGCATCTGCACTTCGAGGTGCGCGTCGACGATCAGCCGGTCGATCCGCTCGTCGCGCTCGCCGACGCGCAGAACACGCTGTCGGCGATGCAGCTCGACGCGTTCCGCCGCGTCGCGAGCGAGGCGCGCTTCCGGCTCGCGTCGAGCGACGCGCGGCCGCTCGGCTTCGCGCAGATCGACGCGCCGCTGTGGGCCGAGTTCGCGACCGATTCGTCGACGCTGCGCGCGATCTTCAACACGCACTACGCGTCGTCGTGACGATGCGGTAGCGTGCAAAGCCCCGCGTGCGCCGGCACGCGGGATCTCGATTCGCGCGGCGCGACGCGACGCATTCGGCTACGCCTCGCGGCCGCCGCGAAAAGCTCGTCGCCAGGCGCATGCGTCGCCGTGACCGGAGTCGTGGGCGTCGCACGCGCCGTCGATGTCGACGCATCGAGCTCGATGCGTCGCTGGCGGCGCCTACGCCGGACACGCCGCGCGCGTCGAATGCGTCGAATGGGTCGAATGGGTCGAATGGATGCATGCGTGCATGCGTCGAGCTCCATCGCGCCGCTCGCCAAGACGACGCGCCCCTGCCCTCCCGCGCCTTTCGTCGAGCTGCGGCGAAGCCGCGACGCTACCTCGGCCCGCTCGATGCCGGCTGCGCGGCGCCCGCATGCGGCGCTTCGCCGCCGCGCGGCGAAGCGCGCCGGTTGCGCGCGAGCAGCCACGTCGCCGCGACGTCGAGCGCGGTGCAGAGAATCAGATAGATGACGCCGACGAACAGGAAGATCTGCGCGGGATACACCATCAGCCGGTTGTTGACCTGCGTCGCGACGAACGACAGCTCCGGCACGCCGACGATGTAGGCGAGCGACGTGTCCTTCACGAGCGACACCCACTGGTTGACGAACGACGGCGTCATGATTTGCGCCGCCTGCGGCAGCAGCACGTGGCGCACCGTTTGCCAGCGCGTGAGCCCGAGCGACAGCCCCGCCTGCCACTGCCCGTCGCCCGCCGCGCGAATGCCCGCGTGCACCGAGTGCGCGAGATACGCGCCGCCGACGAGCGACAGCGCGCACACGACGGCCGCGAGCCCCGGCACGTCGGCGTGCAGCAACACGGGCAGCAGGAAGTACGTCCAGAAAATCAGCATCAGCACCGGAATCGCGCGGAAAAAGCCGATCACGACGACGAGCACGCCGCGCAGCGCGCCCGTCGCGAGCGCGAGCGCGACGCCCCCCGCGACGCCGAGCACGGCCGACGCGAGCGCCGATGCGAGCGCGAGCGCGAGCGACAGCGCCGCGCCGCCGAGCGGGCCGTCCGGAAACGCGCCGACGAGCAGGTACGGCAGATTGTTCGCGAGTATCGACAGATCCATCGTCAGCGCCCCGCGAACGTGCGATCGCGACGCCGGACCATCCACTGCGCGAACGCTTCGACGGCCGCGATCGCCGCGACGTACAGCACGGTCGACACGCCGAACGCGGCGAACGTCCGGAAGGTCTCGGTCTCGACCTGCCGCGACGCGTATGACAGCTCGGCGACGCCGATCGCCATCGTCAGCGACGAGTTCTTGATGAGGTTCATGTATTGCCCGAAGAGCGGCGGCAGCGCGATTCGCACCGCCTGCGGCAGCACGACGAAGCGCAACGTCTGCAGCGGCGAAAGGCCGAGCGCGCTCGCCGCGTGATACTGCCCGGCGGGCACGCCGCGCAGCCCGGCATGAAACTCCTCGGCGACGAACGCGCTCGTGTAGCAACTGAGGCCGACCCAGCCGGCGACGAATTCGAACGACGGCCAACGCAGCTCCACGCCGCCCGCCGCGATCGCGTGGCGCGCGTTCAGCCAGGCCATCAGCGGCTCCGGCAGCAGCGACGCGACGCCGAAATACCAGAACAGCAATTGCACGACGAGCGGCGTGTTGCGAAACGCGACGACGTAAGCGGCCGCCGCGCGCCGCGGCCACGCGCGCCTCGCATGCCGCGCGATCGCGAGCGCGAAGCCCGCGAACGTCGCCGTGACCGCCGCCGCGAGCGACAGGCCGAGCGTCAGCAGGAAGCCCTGCCACAACCACATCAGATACTTCGGAGCGAGCCAGGCGTCCATCTTGTCTGCTTCGGGCCGCCGGCGAGGCGGCCGCATGTTGCGTGTCGGGTGAGGCGCCGGCCGCGCGCGATCGCGCACGGATCATGCACGATTCGATTGCGGGCCGCGTGCGGTTTGCATGCGGCCCGCGCCGGGCTCCGCGCGACGCCGGATGCGCGCGTCTTGCGCACGCCCGGCTTCGCGCGCGAGAGCGTCGGGCGCGGATCGCGCGCCCGACGCTCTCGCATCGCCGCGCGTTTCGCGCGCGCGCTCAGCTCTTGTCGCCGATCTTGAAGATCCGCGTGAGCGGCGTCTTCGTGCCCGGCCCGAACCATGCGTCGTAGATCCGGCCCGCGCGACCGTTCGCCTCGAGGTCCTTCAGCGCGCCGTTGACGAACGCGACGAGCCGCGTCTCGCCCTTCGGCACGCCGACGCCCATGTAGTCGTTCGAGATCGTAAACGCCGGAATCTCGTAGTTCTGCTTGTCCGGCACGTTCGCGAGCAGGCCGATCAGCTTCGGGCCGTCCTGCGTGATCGCCTGCACGTTGCCCGCGCGCAGCGCGGCGAACGCGAACGGCGTGTCGTCGTACGCGACGATCGTCGCCTTCGGATACTTCTCGCGCAGCGTGACTTCGTTCGTCGTGCCCTTGTCCGCGCCGATGCGCAGGCTGCTCAACTGGTCGGCCGATTTCAGCGCGCCCTTCTTCGCGAGGAACTGCTGGCCCGACGCGAAATACGGAATGCTGAAGTCGACCTGCTTCGCGCGCTCGTCGGTGATCGTGAAGTTCGCGAGCACGAGATCGACCTTGCCCGACGTCAGGAACGGAATGCGATTCGCGGGATTGGTCGGCTGCAGTTTCAGCTTGACGCCGAGCTTGTCGGCGAGCGCCTGCGCGTAGTCGACGTCGAGGCCGACGATCCGGTTCGTCTTCGGATCGACGAAGCCGAACGGCGGGTTGCTGTCGAACGTCGCGACGCGCAGCACGCCGGCTTTCTTGATGTCGTCGAGACGGTCCGCGTGCGCGGCCGCATGCGCGGCGACGAGCGACAAACCGATGAGCCAGGTAGCGAGTGGCTTGAGTTTCATTGGCGCGTTTCTCTTGTTCTAGGAAGGTGCCGGCGCGACGCGTCCGGCCGGATGAGCGACGCAGCGCGACGCGCTGCGAGTTCGTCACCGTATCAGTGCATGCACCATTTTCGAACCAAGAAATGCTGCTGAACTCAGCAGTTTTCGTGCTATCGCATGCGCACGCGACATCCGAGGCGGCGCGTTCGCGCCGGGCCCGCGCGGCGCGGCGACAGGCGTGGCCGCTCGATCACGCCAATCCGCGCGCCCACCCGCGCACCAATCCGCGGGCCGGCCCGCGCCGCGCTCAATACGCGAGACGCGGCGCGACGTACGCGCCGTACGCGGGCCCGACGCCGCCCGCGCTCGCCGGAATCCGGTAGCCGCCGACGAAGTGGCCGGTCACCGCCTTGATGTTCGCGCCGTCCGACGCGTCGATGTGGAACGCGGCGAACGCGACGACGGGCACGTAAGTCTTGCTGCTGATCTGCGTGGCCACCGGCACGACGACCGTCGCGCCGACCGGCACGTCGTAATAGAGCGCGGTCTTCACGCCGGGCTCGATCCAGATGGCGTCGCCGATCGAAAGCGGCGTCGGATTGCCGTTCGCCATCAGTGCGCGAACGGTCGGCACGTCGTTCGCGTTGACGAGAAACGACGTCCACTGCCCGGCATAGCAGGTGCCGCCGTATGTCTGGCCGTTGCCGACCTGGAACTCGTACGGCGCGCCCGTCGTCGGATCGACGCTCGGCGCGCCCGTCTGCGCGTTCCAGTACTGATCGAGCACGCACCGGTCGATGACCATCGGAAAGAGTCCGCCCGCGCCGACCGTCGACGGCGCTGCGGCGACCGCGACCGCCGTCGCCGCGGCGGGCGTGCCGACGAGGCCGAGGAAGCCACCCATCAGCAGCGCGAGCGGCCCGCCGTTCTGGTCCGCCGCGCGCGTGACGGTCGTCTGCACGGCCGGCGCGTCGTACGCGCCGGGCACGAGCGTCGTGGGCTCGAGGCCGGCGGGCGTGCCCGTCAGGTTCCAGTAGCCCGTCTGCACGACGCCGACCGACAGCGTCGCGCCGTCGGCGGCGTTCAGCGGCAGCGCCGCGCTCGCCGCGCTCGCGGCGGCGGCCCATGCGGGCGCGCCCGGGCTCGACGAGAGCGACGCGGCGCCGGCGAGCGCGGCCGCGTCCGCCGCGTTCTGCAGTTCGTTGCGCGCGGCGGCGACGCGCGGCAAGTCGATCGCGAACGCGCCGAAGAGCAGCAGCACCGGCAGGAACAGCAGGAACCACAGCACGACGGAACCGCGCTCGCGGCGGCGCGCGGCGGCGCGACGCTCATTCATAGTTCATCACCGTCACGGCCGTCAGCGTGATCGGGCCCGTCAGCGAGCTCAGCGCCGAGCCGAGCACGAGGCCCTGATACGTGTAGCTCACGGTCACTTTCAGCGGGCTGCCGGGCGACGTGCCGGCCGACTGGTCGACGGCGACGACGGGCGCGCCGACCGTGCCGCCGCTCACGAGACTGCCTTGCGCGTACGACAGCGCGACGTTCTCGATGTCGGCCGCGGCCAGCTGCGGCACGCGCACGACGACGCCCGCGCGCGCGGCCTCGCGGCTCGCGTTGGTGATCACCGCCTTGTCGCAGAGAAGCAGGCTCGTGTCGACGATGCCGAACAGCACGAGCATCATGAACGGAAACGCCAGCACGAATTCGAGCGACACCACGCCGCGCTCGTCGTGCGCGAGGCGGGCCACGCGTGTCATTTGACGGCCTCCGCGCGAACGGACGCGCGCCCGGCGTCGGCGACTGCGTCGGCAGCCGCGCCGTTTGCGCGGGCGCCGCCGGTCGCCCGCGCAGCGGCGGTCGCGCCGGCTTCGCCGGTCGCCGCTGTCGCCGCCGCGTCTGTGCCTGCCCCTGTAGCCCCCGTAGCCCCCGTAGCCCCGGTCGTCGCGGCTGCCGCGCGCCGCTCGCGCACGTTGCGATAGAAGCGCAAGTTGTCCTCCGCCGACGCCGCCGGCAAATCGTGAACGAGAATGCGCTTCGCGGCCGCGTCGTTGCCGAGCATCCCGTACGCGAGTGCGAGATCCTCGCGCGCCTGCGCGGGCGCGTTCGGCAGCCCCGCGACGTCGAGCAGCACGTTCGCGCCTTCGCGCGCGCGATTCGCGAGCACGAGCGACAGGCCGAGATCGGTCCTGAGCGCCTGCGCGTCCGGATGGCGCGCGAGCGTCGCGCGATAGACGCGCTGCGCGTCGTCGTGCCGCCCCTGCAGATCCAGCACCGTGCCGAGGCCGGCGGCTGCCGCGATGTTCTCCGGATGCGCGCCGTGGAGCTTCGCGTAGCGCGCGAGCGCGTCGTCGAGACGGCGCTCGCGCAGCGCGACGCGCGCCAAGCCGAGCTGCGCGCGCGGATCGTCCGGCGCGGCCGCGGCGGCACCCGCGTACAGCACGCCGGCGCGCGCGAAGTCGCCCGTCTGGTACATCGCGTCGCCGAGCCCGACCTGCGCGGGCAGCGAACGCGGGTCGGCCTTCAGCGCGCGCTCGAAGAGCGTCGCCGCGAGCTCCGTGTTGCCGGCCGCGAGCGCGCTCTCGGCGACCGTCAGATCGCTGTCGCCGAGCGTGCCGCGCTGCGACATCAGCGGCCGCGGCTGTAACGCGCCATGGCTCGCGCAGCCCGCGAGCAGCGCCGCGCAAAAGAGCACGAGCGGCATCGCGCGGCGGATGCGGCCCGCGCGCCCCACGTGCGCGCCGCGCCCCTTAGTCCCCTCAGGCCCCTCAAGCTCCCCACGCTTTCCGTGCCGTCCGCGCCCGATGCGCGGCGCCGTGCATACGCGATCGCATGCGTCGTCGAAATGTCGCTCGTTCATTTGTGGAACACCGCTATCAGTCGAATCACCGCCGGCCCCGCCGCGATCAATGCGACGGTCGGCATCACGAACAGCATCATCGGCAGCGTCATCTTCGGCGCGAGCTTCGCCGCCTTTTCCTCGAGCGCGATCATCTGCATCGCGCGCTCCGTGCGCGACAGCATCCGCAGCGACTGCGTGATCGGCGTGCCGTACTGCTGCGACTGCACGAGCGTCGTCACGAGCGCGCGCATCGACGGCAGGCCGATCCGCGCGGCCATCGCGTTGAGCGCGAACGCCGCGTCGCCGCCGATCTGCAGCTCGTCCGCGCAAACCGAGAATTCGTCGGCGAGCGGCGGGCAGATCGCCTTCAGCTCGGATGCGACGCGCCGCACCGCGACCGCGAGGCTGTTGCCCGCGTTCGTGCAGATCACGAGCAGATCGAGCGCGTCGGGCAGATACGCGGCGATCGTCTTCTGGCGGCGCGCAACCGCGAAGCCGAGCGCATGCTCGGGCAGCATCATGCCGATCACGAACGCGCCCGCCATCATCAGCGCGCGCAGCACGAAGTAGTCGCCGACGCGCGGCACGTGCGCGCCGACGACGAGCGCGGCGAGCCCCGCGCTCGCGCCGACGACGAGCTTGAGCCCCGCCATCACCGACACCGCGCGGCGTTCGCGAAACCCCGCGTTCGCGAGCCGCGCGGCGAGCTTCATCCGCTGCGTCGCATCGACGACGGGCACGCGCTCGCCGAGCGACGCGACCCGTTGCGCGACGCGCCGCGGCACGCTGCGCGCGCCGTCGCCGGCGCTCGCGTAGACGGCCGACGCGCGCGCGGCGCTCGAGCGCGCGCGCTGCGCGACGCGCCTGCGCATCGCGACGTCGCGCGCGAGCAGCCACGCGAGCAGCGCCGCGGCGGCGGCGAGCGCAACGAGGACGGCGATCGACAGCGCGGCGGGGTTCATCGCGACGTATCCAGGTTGGCGATCTTGCGAATCATCGCGAGACCGATCGTGAGCAGCACGGCGGCGAGGATCAGCATCTTGTGCCCCGCGCGCGTGTCGAACAGCAATGCGACGTACGGCCGATTGACGACGAACAGGAACGCGGCGATCGCGAACGGCACGGCCGCGATGATCTTGCTCGCGATGCGCCCTTCCGCCGTCAGCGCGCGCGTCTTCATCCGGATGTCGCGGCGCGTGCGGATGATGCCGGACAGGTTCTCGAGCGTCTCCGTCAGGTTGCCGCCCGTCTCGCGCTGCAGCACGAGGCACACGCCGAAGAACGAAAAGTCGGCGAGCTGCAGGCGCTCGGCCTGCCGCTCGAGCACATCCTTCAGATCCGCGCCGACGTGCAGCGCATCGCCCATCGCGCGGAACGTCGCGCGCACGGGCTCCTCGCTTTCGCGGCCCGCGGTGCCGATCGCCTGCGCGACCGGAATGCCCGCGCGCACCGCGCGGATGATGAGATCGAGCGTGTCCGGAAACACCGCGAGGAAACGCTGCTTGAAGCGCGCGATCAGGATTCGGTAGACGGCGCGCGCCGCGCCGGCCGCGAGCGACGCCGCGATCGCGACGCGCAGCCACGGCGCGGCGCCCGCGAGCGACGCGCCGATGAAGCCGGCGAGCGCCGCGAGCGCGGCCGCGATCGCGATCGCGCGCATGCCGCCGCTGCCCGCCGCGGTGCGCACGCGCTCGCCGCGCGCGCGCAGCCACGCGCGCAACACGCCGTCATCGCCGTCGCCGTGGGTGCGGGTGAACAGCTGCAAGCCGACGCGCGCCGCCTGCGCGGGCCGCGCCGCTGCGCGCGGATCGCGCAGCGCGTCGACGCGCGAGCGCACGCGCGCGGCGGGCCGCCGGCGCGCGAGATCGCGCAGCGCGCGCGCGATGAAGCCCGCGACGACGATCGCGAAGAACGCGCCGACGGCGACGACGTCCGCCGCGCTCACGGCTGCAACGCGCCGAGCAGCGCGCCCTCGAGCCCGTAATACGCGGCGCGCTGCGCGAACGCCGGACGCAGCGACGACGATTCGAACATGCCGTGCACCTGCTCCTGGAACGCGCTCGCGTCGTAGCGGAACGCGAACAGATCCTGCGTGATCACGACGTCGCCCTCCATCCCGGCGATCTCGGTCACGCGCGTGACGCGCCGCACGCCATCGCGCATCCGCTCGATCTGCAGGATCATGTGCACCGCGCTCGCGATCTGGCGGCGGATCGACATGAGCGGCAGGTTGCCGTTGGCCATCATCACCATGCTTTCGAGGCGCGTGATCGCGTCGCGCGGCGTGTTCGCGTGGATCGTCGTCATCGAGCCGTCGTGGCCCGTGTTCATCGCCTGCAGCACGTCGAACGCCTCGGGGCCGCGCGTCTCGCCGAGGATGATCCGGTCGGGGCGCATGCGCAGCGCGTTGCGCACGAGATCGCGCTGCGACACGCCGCCCAGCCCCTCGCTGTTTTCCGGGCGGGTCTCGAGGCTCACCACGTGCGGCTGCTGCAACTGCAGCTCGGCCGCGTCCTCGATCGTCACGATGCGCTCGTGCGAATCGATGAAGTGCGACAGCGCGTTGAGCAGCGTCGTCTTGCCCGAGCCCGTGCCGCCCGAGATCACGATGTTGAGGCGGCACGCGCTCGCGATCTTCAGCACCTCGACCATCGGCTGCGACAGGTTGCCCTGCTGCGCCATCCGCGCGAGCGTGATGTTGCGCTTCGCGAACTTGCGGATCGAGATCGACGCGCCGCGAATCGCGATCGGCGGCAGCACGACGTTCACGCGGCTGCCGTCCGCGAGCCGCGCGTCGACCATCGGGCTGCTCTCGTCGACGCGCCGCCCGACCGCCGCGGCGATGCGCTGCGCGACGTTGATCACGTGTGCGTTGTCGCGAAACTTGAGCGGCGTGAGCTCGAGCTTGCCCGCGCGCTCGACGTACACCTGATCGGGCCCGTTCACGAGAATGTCGGTCACGCGCTCGTCCGCGAGGAGCGGCTCGATCGGGCCGACGCCGAACATGTCGTTGAGGATCTCGTCGACGATGAGCGCCTGCTCGGCGAGCGTCACGGTGAGGCGCTCGCGCGCGATCACGTCGGCGGCCGTCTGCTCGATGCCTTCGCGCACCTCCGCGCGCGACATCATCAGCGCGGCCGACATGTTCATCGACGAGAACACGACCGCGCGGATCGTCTTGAACGTCTCCGAGCGGATCAGCGCCTCGTGGCGGTCTTGCGCGTGACCGTCGCGATCGTCGCGATCGTCGCGATCGTCGTGATCGTCGCGATGGTCGACATTGCCGGCATTGCCGCGATCGTCACGCGGCGCAGGCGGGGCCGCGGGCGGCGCGCCGCTTCCCTGCCGCGCGTCGGCGGGCGAATTCACGCGCGGCGCGCGGGCCTCGTCTTGTGCACGCGACTGGCCGCCGGCGTCGGCCGTCGTCGCGTCGGCACAGGCGCCGGGCGCGGCGGCGTCCGCGAACTCGCGCGCGTCGCGGCCCGCGCCGGGAACGAACGAAGACGAAACGCGCCGGCCGAACATCACCGCCTCCCGCGCGCGCCGGCGAGCCGCGCGTACCACGGCCGGCGTTCGGCGGGCGCCGCATCCGCGCCCGTCAGCCCTTGCGCGAGCGCGACGATGCCGGCCGCGAACGCACCGCCGCGCGCCGCGTCGAGCGCCGCGCCGAGGTTCTCCGCGACGGCGAGCGTCTGCGGCTCGTACGGCAGCTCGAGCATCGACGCGCGCCCGACCGCGCGCGCGAAATCGGCCGCCTCGACGCGACCGCGCACCGGTTGCTGCGCGTTGTTGAGAATCAGCGACGCGTGCGCGCCGCCGTCGCGGGCCTCCGCATGGCGCAACAGCCGGGCCGCCTCGCGCGCCGCATGCACCGAGCGGTCGGCGACGATGTAGACGTTCGCGCACGCGGCGAGCGCGTCGTCGACGAGCCGCCCCGCGCGTTCCGGCAGGTCGAGCAGCACGTAATGGAACTGATGCCTGAGCGCGCCGACGAGCCCCGCGATCGCGCCCGCGCGCAGCGGCGGCTCGCTGTCGTACGGCAGCTCGGCCGACAGCACGAACAGCCGGTCGCTCTGCGCGACCATCGCCTGGTTGATCAGTTGCGCATCGAGCCGCTGCGGATTCTGCAGCAGCTCGACGAGCCCCTGGTTGCTGACGACGCCGAACATCGAGCACGCCGCGCCGCCGTGGCAGTCGAGATCGACGTACGCGACGCGCCGGCGCGTGCGCTCCGCGAGATGGCGCGCGAGCGAGACCGCGATGCTCGTCACGCCGACGCCGCCGCGCGCGCCGACGAAGCCGATCGCCTTGCCCGTGCGCGCGGCCGCGCCCGGATCGGCCGCGCTCAGCGCGCGATGCACGAGCTCGACGGTCAGCGGCTTGACGAGATAGTCGCGCACGCCGACGCGCAGCATGTTGCGGAACAGGCCGACGTCGTTGTGCTCGCCGACCACGATCACGTTCACCGACGGATCGCAGACATCGGCGAGCCGCGCGAGATCGGACAGCGGCATCGCCGCGCCCGACACGTCGACGATCAGGTGCTGCGGCCCGTGCGCGAGATCGCGCATCAGCGCGATCGCGTCGTCGATCGAACCGCGCGCGACGTGCGCGCCCGCCATCGCCTGATCGACGATCAGATTGCGGATCACTTCGTCGCTTGCCGGGTCGGCGACGATCGCGATCAGGCGCGCGCCGCTCGCCGCCGCGCGCAGGTCTTTCGCGCGCGACGCGCCGCTCATCAGGTCGAATGCGCCCATCTCGCCTCCGTCAATGCGTGACGGCGGTGGTCGTCGACGTCGCGTTGAGCGGCGTCGTCCGGCCTTCGTCGTAGCGGCGCACCGCGCTCGCGCCGAGCGCCGCGTCCGCGCCCGCGTAAGGCAGCGGCGCGACGAGATCGGCGGGGCGCGCGAGCATCGCCGCGAGGTTGCCGTAGGTCGCGCAGCCGAAGCTCACGCCGGGCCGCGCGCCGCCCGCGTCGATCATCTGCGAGCGCTGCTCGAGCGCCGCGCAGTCGGGCGCGCGCGCGAGCCCGGTGCGCGCGTCGTAGCCGATCGCCGACGCGTCCGGCATCCCGTACGGCGGATGGCCGGACATGCAGCCGGCGAGCGCCGCGAGCGCCGCCGCCGCGCACGCCGCCGCCGCTCGGCGAGCGCGGTGCGCGCCGTGTGCGCCGTGCGCGCGGCGGCGCGGCTTGGGTTCCGATCGAATCGCCATCGAATGCCTCCGTGAAACGCTGTCTTGCGGCGTCAGTAGACGAATCCCGCCGGTCCCGCGAGCCGCGGCGCGTCGCCGCCGAGCGGATCGATGCCGAGCGAGCGTTGCAGCACGAACTCGATATCGCTGCTCGGCCGCGTGACGTCGTCGAGCGCGTCGCGCAGCTCGCCCGGATTCGCGGGCTGCACGATGTACGGCGTAACGATCACGACCACTTCCGTCTTGTCGTTCAGATAATTGCGCGACGAGAACAGCTTGCCGAGCACCGGCAGCCGCGAGAGCCCCGGCAGCTCGGCGAGCACGTCGCTGCTCTTGCTCTGCAGCAGCCCGCCGATCGCGAAGCTCTGCCCGCTCGACAGCTCGACCGTCGTGTCGACGCGCCGCACCGTGAGCGCCGGCACCTTGACGCTGCCCGTCGTCACGCTGTTGGTCGGATCGATTTCGCTCACTTCCGGGCGCACCTTGAGGCTGATCCGGTTGTCGGCGAGCACGGTCGGCGTGAAGTCGAGCGACACGCCGTAGGGCTTGAACTGGATCGTGATCGCGCCCGTCGTGTCCTGCGCGACCGGAACCGGGAACTCGCCGCCCGCGAGAAAGCTCGCGGTCTGGCCGGAGATCGCGGTCAGGTTCGGCTCGGCGAGCATCGTGATGAGGCCCTCCTGGTCGAGCGCGTCGAGCACGCCGTCGATCGAGTAGCGCGACGTGTGAAAGCCGCCCAGCACCGAGAACGCGCCCGACGGCGACAGATCGAACGCCTTCGACGTCGTGTCGAACAGCGTGCGGCCGTTGAACAGCCCGCCGACGAAATTGCCGCTCGAGCCGAGCGCGCTCCAGTTGATGCCGAGCCGCTGCGTGACGTTGCGGTCGACCTCGGTGATCCGCACGCGCAGATGCACCTGAATCGGCCTCTCGAGCGCCAGCCGGTTCACGAGCGATTCCTGCTGGCGCAGATAAGGCTTGAGCGTCTCCATCACGGCGTCCGCGTCGGATGCGCTCGGCACGCGGCCGCTCACCATCAGCGAGCCCGGCGCGCCCGCGAGCGTCAGATGCAGTTGCGGGAAGCGCGCGTCGAGGATGCGCTGCAGCGACGGCGTGTCGACGTCGACGACGACGGTCTCGCGCAGGATCGTCCGGTTGTTCGCGCCGAGCGCGAAGAGCGTCGTCGTGCCGGCCTTCTTGCCGAGCACGAACACGGCCTGCGACGTCGGCACGTGCACGTCGGCGACGTCCGGGTCCGCGACGAACACCGCAACCGCGGGCTCCGGCAGCTTCACCATCTCGCCGCCGCCCGCGGGCACGGCGAGCACGCGCGCGGGCTCGGCCGCGCGCGCGGGCCGAAGCGCGGCGCTCGCGCAGAGCGCCGCGGGGAGCCATAACAGCGCGGCGGCCGTATTGCGTCGTCGCGCGTGCGTGCGCGTTCGCGCACGCAGCGCGTGCGGCGCCGCCAAAGCCGTTTGCCGCACGCCGATCGCGTCGATCACACTCATCATTTCGATTCGCCCTCCTGATCGATCGACACTTTCATGCCGCCGGACGCGCGCCGCCCGACGGGCTCGCCGCGCCCGGCAGCGGCGGCAGCGTCGGGATCGGCGGTGTGCCGCTCGGCAGCGGCGCGCCCGCGCCGGCGTTCGCCGCGTCGCCCTGCTTCGAGCCGCGATAGACGAGCACCTGCCGCTCGCCCCCCGCATGCGCGGCGCCGATGCGGCGCGGCAGCGCGGGCGTCGCGGTGGGCGGCTCGGCGCGCAGCGCGCGCGACACGTCGCCCGCCCACACGGGCGGCGCGGGCGGCTCGGGCGACGGCGCGGCGCCCGCGCCGCGATCGGCCGTCGCGAAGCTGCGCAACGCGAGCGACAGCGCCCCCAGATGCGCGCCGACCGCGACCACCTGCGCATCGTGCGAGCTCACCTCGAACGTCACCGTGCGCGCACGCGTGTTCGGCTGCGCGGCGTCGTCCTTCGGACGCTGGAACGCGGAGCCCACCGCGAGCACGCGCACGCGCGCGACGATCGTCTCCGACTCGACCGCGCGCTCCGGGGCGACGCTCGCGCCGCCCGGCGCGGCGAGCTGCTGCGTGAGCAGCACGTCGACGTAGTCGCCCGGTTGAATGAGGCCCGCATTGCCCGACACGTCGTCGATCGCGACCGAGATCGCACGCATGCCGGGCTTGAGCGCGGCCGCGAGAAACCCGGGCGCGCTCGGCGAAATCACGTCGGCGGGGCCGAGTGGCGCACCCGCGCGCGCCGGATGGCGCAGCAGATCGCCCTTCAGATCGCCCGCCGCCGCCGCGCTCGCATCGGCGGCCGCGCTCGCGCCGTTGCCGCGCGCATCGCCGTCGATCAGCGCGCCGGCGGGCGCCTCGCCGCGGGCCATCGTCTTCCAGCCGAGATCGGCGTCGCGCAGCAGCAGGCCGGCCGGGAGATCGGCGGCCGCAACGCGCACGCGCACCTGTTGCGGCGGCGCGGCCGGGCGCGGCCGGGACGCCGCGACATACAACGCGCGAAACAGGAACGCGCCGACCACGGCGACGAGAAGCAGGCCGGCGAGCTTGAGGAAATGGGACATGTCGGCCACCTGTCATCCGGCGCATGCGGGCAGCCGGCATGCGGCGGGCGCCCACACGGCGACAAGACCGCCCGCCGCGAGCGCGACGCCGTACGGAACGCCGCGCGCCGGCGCGAACCACGCGAGCCGATGCGGCGCGCGCGCAGCCGCGACGCACACCGCGCCGACGGCGAGACCGCCCGTGCCGATCGCGAACGCGACCGGCCATGCGTAAGCGGGGCCCGCCCAAAGAAACACCGCGGCCGCCAGCTTGACGTCGCCTCCGGCGATCCAGCCGAGGCGGAACATCGATGCGCCCAGCACGAAAGCGAGCGCGCCGAGCGCCGCATGCGCGGCGAAGCCGCCGTCGCCCGGCACGCCCGCGAGCGCTTGCGCGCAATACAGCGCGCCGACGAGCGCGACCGCGCACGTGGCGAGCCGCCGCGTGCGCAGATCGGCGAGCGCGAGCGACGCGAGCGTCCAACTGGCGACGAGCTTGAGCGGGAGAATCATCGGCGTTCGTGTAATCGGGGAAAGTCGGCCGGCTGCGCCGCAGCGGCGGCGCCGGCCGTTCGTCTCAATGGCCGTTGGTCTGTACGCTCGTCACCTTGGTGATCATGTTCTGAAACAGTTCCGGCAGACCGGAACCGCCGCCGAAAATGGCGCCTGCCGCAGCGACTGCCACAACCACGATGCCGGCCAGCACCGAATATTCGAGTGCGCTGACCCCGCGCTCGTCGCGCAAGAGCGATTGGATGAAACGCAGCATGAGAGTCTCCTGAAAGAACGGCGGTGGGATCTGTGCACCGTGGGTACGGCGCCGGAAAGAGACACTTTCCACGTTGCATAACGGGCACAACGCAAACGTTCCGCAGTGGGGCAAACCCTCATTCGCACAATTTACTTTGGAATCCGATGCAAGCTTCGAAGGCAATGCGAAATGCAAACGTCAGCTTCCGACGCTGCTCAATCGAATGAAGAAATGCGGAGCGAGCCGCGAATGAAGGGCTGCGGACGATTCGGCATACGAAACGAACGACGGGACGAGGCCGGCCGCATGGCGGCGGCATCGATCCGGAATGAACGACGGGACTTGGCCGATAGCGCGATAGCGCGATAGCGCGGTGGCGCGGTGGCGCGGTGGCAAGATAGCGCGATGAGCTGCACACGCACGCGCAGCGCGGACAAACGCGCAGTCTTTCGTCCGCCCCGGTCACGTCCGCCGCTTGCGCCGCTTTCGCGATGACGCGCTACTGCGCGTGAACGCCCCAGCGCCTGACGGTCGCGCGCTCGAGTGCATCGAACACGCCATGCTCGACGACGAGCCCGATCACGATCACCGCGGCGAGCCCGGCGAACACGCGATCGGTATAGAGCTCGTTGCGGTTCTGGAAGATGTACCAGCCGAGCCCGCCGCCGCCCGCGCTCGCGCCGAACACGAGCTCGGCCGCGATCAGCGTGCGCCACGCGAACGCCCAGCCGACCCGCAGCCCCGCGAGAATCGACGGCAGCGCGGCCGGAATCAGGATCGCGACCACGTGGCGCACGCCCGTCAGCCCGTAGTTGCGGCCGACCATCCTGAGCGTCGCGGGCACCGCCTGAAATCCCGCGAACGTGTTCAGCGCGAGCGGCCAAAGCACCGCATGCACGAGCACGAACAGCAGGCTGCCCGTGCCGAGGCCGAACCACAGCAGTGCGAGCGGCAACAACGCGATCGACGGCAGCGGATTGAACATCGCGGTCAGCATCGTCAGAAGATCACGGCCGACGCGCGTCGTCGCCGCGAGCGCGCTCAGCAAGAACGCGCTCGCGACGCCGAGCGCGTAGCCGCGCAACAGCACCGACAGCGACGCCGCGATCTTCGCCGGCAACTCGCCGTTCGCGATGCCCTGAGCAAAGGCGAGCGCGGTCGCGGTGAAGGTCGGCAGCAGCAGATCGTTGTCGATCGCGCGCGCGGCGATTTCCCATCCGGCGATCAGCACGAGCGCGATCAGCGCCTTGCGCAGCCATCCGGACTCACGCAGACGCGCAATCGTCGAACGCCGCACGAGCGGCGCGGCGACTCCACCGTTTTCGCCCGCGGCTGACGCATCGCCGGCTCGAGCGCCCGCCGCGCAGGCAACCGGCGCGAGCGCAACCTCGTACTCGTCGCGCACGGGCGGCTCGATTCGCGCATTCGTACTCGCGCTCATGCCGGCGCGCCCTGCTCGTCGAACAATAGCCGATGAATCCGGCCGGCCATTTGCTGAAAGTCCGCACATGCGACGCTGCGCTCGTCGAAACGATGGCTGTTGAGCTCCGCGCGCACGCGCCCCGGATGCGGCGACAGCAACAGGATACGATTGCCGATCACGAGCGCCTCCTCGATCGAATGCGTGACGAACAGCAGCGTGAAGCGCGCGTCGTCCCACAGCCGCAGCAGTTCGTGCTGCATGCGCCGGCGCGTGAGCGCGTCCAGCGCGGCGAACGGCTCGTCCATCAACAGCACGCGCGGCTGCATCGCGAGCGCGCGCGCGATTGCGACACGCTGCTTCATCCCGCCCGACAGCGTGTGCGGATAGGCGTCGGCGAACGCGGCGAGGCCCACCTTGTCGAGCGCCGCACGCGCGCGCTCGGCGGCCTCGCCGCGCGGCAGCTTCTTCGCGGCGCGCAGCGCAAACGCCACGTTCTCGAGCACCGTCTTCCACGGCGGCAGTTGATCGAATTCCTGGAACACGACGATCCGATCGGCGCCCGGCCCGCGCACCGGTTCGCCGGCGAGCGTGATCGTGCCTTCGGCGGGGGCGACGAAGCCCGCGATCGCCTTCAGCAACGTCGACTTGCCGCATCCGGACGGCCCCAGCAGCACGAAGCGATCCGCGCCGTAGACATCGAAGCTGACCTGCTGCGTCGCGCGCACGGCGCGCTCGCGGCTGCGATATTCGAGCGTCACGCGATCGACGGCGAGCAGCTTGCCGCTCGTCGCCTGCCCGCGCGCCGCGTCGGCCGGATTTGAAAACAGGGTTGACGGTTCTGCCGCCACGCGTCGCACTCCATCGAGTTCCCGCCGGGACGATGCAAAAAAATGCCCGCTGTGAAAGCGGGCGAGAATCCCAGTCAAGGAGGTGTCACACGAACTACGAGTTCAGATTAAGGCCCGTGGGCGCTCTCCACAACGAAGCATTTTCGATATCGATATCGCGCGCGCCGCATTGACGTTGGCGCGACGCCGCGCGCGGGCCGGGCGGGCCGCCCGTCGTCTTGCCGCCCGGCCTCGCCATCTCACCGTCTCGCATCCCCGCCGTCTCGCGCAGGACCTGCGAGCCGCCCGGCCCGGCGCGAACGGCTCGCGCGTCAACTGCCCTGCGCGGTCGCGGGATCGTCGAAGAAATAATCGCGCCAGGTCTTCGGCTCGTTGCGGATCGCACCGACGCGATGCATGAACCGCGCGAGCGCGAACGTATTTTGCGGGGCGATCCTGAACTGCACCTGCGGATCGTTGACGATCTTCAGCAGCAGCGCACGGTCCGCCTTCGAGCCGTTCACGCGCAGATACGCGTCGACCGCGCCGTCCGGATGCGCCTGCACGTAGCGCGCCGCCTGCGAGAGCGCCGCGACGAACGCGCGGTAGGTCTTCGGATTGTCGCGGCGGAATTTCTCGGTCGTGTACAGCACCGTCGACGAACTCGGGCCGCCGAGCACGTCATACGAGCTCAGCACGACGTGCGCGTTCGGATTGCCCGCGAGCTCCAGCTCCTGGAACGGCGAATTGCCGAAATGCGCGGTGATCTCGGTGCCGCCCGCGATGATCGCGGCCGCCGCATCCGGATGCGGGACCGCCTGCGTCAGCCGGTCGAGCCGATCGTACGCGCGATCGCCCCAGCGCTGCGCGGCCGCGAACTGCAGCACGCGCGACTGCACCGACACCGTCACCGCGGGCACGGCAATGCGGTCACGCTCGGTGAAATCGGCGATCGTCTTCACGCGCGGATTGTTGCTGACGAGGTAGTACGGCAGGTTGCCGAGCGACGCGACGCCCTTCACGTTCTGCCGGCCGTGTGTGCGGTCCCAGATCGTCAGTAGCGGCCCGACGCCCGCGCCCGCGATGTCGATCGAGCCGGACAACAGCGCATCGTTGATCGCTGCTCCGCCCGAGAGCTTCACCCAGTCGACGTCGATCGCGACGCCTTCGGCGCGCCCCGCCTGCTCGATCAGATGCTGGTCGCGCGCGACGTTCAGCAGCAGATAGACGATGCCGAACTGCTCGGCGATTCGGATGCGCCCCTCGGCGCGGGCCGCGGGCGCGGCGAGAAACGATGCGGCGGCGAGCGCGGCGGCCAGCACGGCCGCGAGCGGGCGCCGCCCGAAGAACGATGCGCGTGTCATGACGACTCCATGAATTCCGTCGAGACAGCGAATCTAGGGGCGCCCGTGCGCCCGGGTCAACGAAGCAAATCCGCTACGCTTATCGGCTGCGACGATAACGGCGCGCGCGCGAACGGCACGACACGCGCAAAAAAAAACGGCGCTTCGCGATGACGCGAAACGCCGTCTTTCCCGCGCGCGACGCAGGCTGCCCGCAGGCGTCGCGCGCATTCGACATCGCTTCGCGCGGCGAGCGCCGAACCGGCCTTCGCCCGCCGCGCGGCGGCCCGCGATCAGGGCTCGTTGCGCAGATACCCTTCCCTGCTCGGATCGCGCATGCGCCACGACACGAAGAGCGAGATCGCGCAGAGCACGGTCACGTACCAGTAGAAGCTCGATTCGCTGCCGACCGACTTGAACCACAGCGCGACATACTCGGCCGAGCCGCCGAAGATCGCGTTGGCGACCGCGTACGACAGCCCGACGCCCATCGCGCGCACTTCGGGCGGGAACATCTCGGCCTTGATGAGGCCGCTGATCGACGTGTAGAAGCTGACGATCGCGAGCGCGACGACGATGAGGCCGAACGCCGCGAACGGGCTCGTCACGCCGCCCAACGCATGCATCAGCGGCACGGTGCCGATCACGGCGCCCGTGCCGAACAGGATCATCGACTTCCGGCGGCCGATCTTGTCCGACAGCGCGCCGAACACCGGCTGCATCAGCATGTAGACGAAGAGCGCGGCCGTCATCACGTTGCTCGCGGTCTTCGCATGCATGCCTGCAGTGTTGACGAGGTACTTCTGCATGTACGTCGTGAACGTGTAGAAGATCAGCGAGCCGCCGGCCGTGAAGCCGACCACCGTCAGGAACGCGCCCTTGTGCTGCCACACGCCGCGAATCGTGCCGGCGTCCTTCGCCTTGCGCGACTCGCTCGTCGACGTCTCGTCGAGCGACTTGCGCAGGTACAGCGAGATCAGCGCGGCCGCCGCGCCGACGACGAACGGAATGCGCCAGCCCCACGCCTTCAGTTCGGCGGCCGAGAGCGTCTGCTGCAGGATCACGAGCACGAGGAGCGCGCAGAGCTGGCCGCCGATCAGCGTCACGTACTGGAACGACGCGAAGAAGCCGCGGCGGCCCTTGAGCGCCACCTCGCTCATGTAGGTCGCGCTCGTGCCGTATTCGCCGCCGACCGACAGGCCCTGGAACAGCCGCGCGACGAGCAGCAGGAACGGCGCGAGCGCGCCGATCTGCGCATACGTCGGCAGCACCGCGATCACGAGCGAGCCGCCGCACATCATCAGCACCGAGATCATCATCGCTGCGCGGCGGCCGTGCTTGTCCGCGATCCGGCCGAACAGCCAGCCGCCGATCGGACGCATCAGGAAGCCCGCTGCGAACACGCCCGCCGTGTTGAGCAGCTGCGTCGTCGTGTTGCCGTTCGGAAAGAACGCCGGCGCGAAATACAGCGCGCAGAACGAGTAGATGTAGAAGTCGAACCACTCGACGAGGTTGCCCGACGATGCGCCGACGATCGCGAGCACGCGACGCCGGACGTCTTGCCGCGTGACGGCGGCGACGGCGGTCTGGTCATTCATGGATGGGTCTTTTCCTTGAAGTTCTCTGGATGGCCTGGCGGTGACGATCTGCCGCCTTCTTGTTCGACGCACGCGGTGATACCGGTTCCACCTCGGCGTGGCGGCGATTTTAGCGAAATGTAATCTATCTGGCTGCCCGGGATCGCCCCGATGTCAAAAAATAATTTCCGCTCGGCCGGCCATTCAACGAAAACGCGAGCCGGGCGGCTCGCGTTTCGTGCAAGGTGGCGCCGCGCAAGCGGCGGCCGGAGCGAGGGCCACGCCGACGATATCGCCGATATCCACCGATATCGCCGCGCGGCGCGCGACGGGCGCGCCGCGCCGTCAGATCCGGATTTCCGGCGCCGTGTAGGGGCACTCGTAGCGCTTGCGTACCGTCCCCGTCTCGTCGACGCTCTCGAGGAACACGTCGAACTGCCAGAGCCGCGCCATGTGCTTGAGCACCTCCTCGCTGTCGTTGGACAGGTGACGGTTGTCGGTCATGAAATGGCGCAGCGTGAGGCTGCGGTCGCCGCGCGTATTGACCGACCACACCTGGATGTTCGGCTCCCGATGATGGATGTCGTACTGCCGCGACAGCGCCTGCCGCACGTACTGATAACCGGAGTCGTCATGGATCGCCGACACTTCGAGCGCATCGCGCATGTCGTCGTCGAGCACCGAGAACAGACGCATCTCGCGAATCAGATGCGGCGACAGATATTGCGCGATGAAGCTCTCGTCCTTGAAGTTGCGCATCGCATAGTGAAGCGCGGGCAGCCACGGGCTGCCCGCGAGCTCGGGAAACCACTTGTAGTCCTCCTCGGTCGGCGCCTCGCAGATCCGGCGGATGTCGCTCATCATCGAGAAGCCGAGCGCGTACGGATTGATCCCGCTGTAGTACGGCTTCATCACGGGCGGCTGGTAGATCACGTTGCTGTGCGAATGGAGGAACTCCATCATGAAGCCGTCCGCGAGCTTGCCCTGGTTGTACATCGTGTTGAGCAGCGTGTAATGCCAGAACGTCGCCCAGCCTTCGTTCATCACCTGCGTCTGCCGCTGCGGATAGAAGTACTGGCCGATCTTGCGCACGATCCGGATCACCTCGCGCTCCCACGGCTCGAGGAACGGCGCGTTCTTCTCCGCGAAGTACAGCAGGTTTTCCTGCGGCTCGGGCGGATAGCGTTCCTCCTGCTCCTCGGCGAGCTCGAGCTTTCTCGAGGGCAGCGTGCGCCACAGCTCGTTGACCTGCGACTGCAGGTACGCCTCGCGCTCGCGCCGCAGTTCGGATTCCTTCGCGAGCGACGGCTTCTGCGGACGCTTGTAGCGGTCGACGCCGTAGTTCATCAGCGCGTGGCACGAGTCGAGCAGTTCCTCGACGCGATCGAGCCCGTAGCGCTCCTCGCATTCGGCGACGTAGTTCTTCGCGTAGACGAGGTAATCGATGATCGCGTGCGCGTCGGTCCACAAGCGGAACAGGTAGTTGCCCTTGAAGAACGAGTTGTGCCCGTACGCCGCGTGCGCGATGACGAGCGCCTGCATCGTCATCGTGTTCTCTTCCATCAGATACGCGATGCACGGGTTCGAATTGATGACGATCTCGTACGCGAGCCCCATCTGCCCTCGCCGGTAGCTCTTCTCGGTCGACAGGAAGTGCTTGCCGAACGACCAGTGACGGTAGTTGACGGGCATGCCGACCGACGCGTACGCGTCCATCATCTGCTCGGCGCTGATCAGCTCGAGCTGGATCGGGTAGATGTCGAGCTCGTACTGCTCCGCGACCTGCGAGATGTGGGTGTCGTACTCCTCGATCAGCTCGAAGGTCCAGTCGGACGGACACGGCAGCGGTTTGCGGTCGGCAACGTTCATACGCGCTTCCTTGAGCCCGCTTGCGGGCGCTTCTGGGTGCTGCGCCGCCGCGTCGGGCGATGCGCCGCGCTCGTTCGCGGCGGGTTCCGACGCTTCGTCGCTCTTGCGGCGCGGCTCGTAGCCGCGCGCTTCGTTATGCAGGTGGCGAGTCGTCATCAGGATTCCACGTGCTTTTCAAAGAGTTCACGGAACACCGGATAAATGTCGGCAGCCGATTCCACTTTCTTCATCGCGAGATGCGGTTGCGACAGCGCCAGTTGCGCGTATTCGAGCCAGAGGTTCTGCTCTTCGGGCGTCACCTGGATGTACGCGAAATAACGCACCTTCGACAGGATGTCCTCGTCGAGGATCTTGCGACACTTCGGCGAATCGTCGGTCCAGTTGTCGCCGTCCGACGCCTGCGCGCCGTAGATGTTCCACTCGGTCGGCGAATAGCGCTCGTCCATCACCTTGCGCATCAGCTCGAGCGCGCTCGACACGACCGTGCCGCCGCTTTCGGTCGAATGGAAGAACGTGTCCTCGTCGACTTCCTCCGCGCGCGTGTGATGGCGGATGAACACCACTTCGATGCGCTCGTAGTTGCGCTTGAGGAACAGGTACAGCAGGATGAAGAAGCGCTTCGCGAGATCCTTGCGCTGCTCGTCCATCGAGCCCGACACGTCCATCAGGCAAAACATCACCGCCTGGCTCGACGGCTGCGGCATCTTCACGCGGTTCACGTAGCGCAGATCGAACGGATCGATGAACGGAATGCGCCAGATGCGGCCCTTCAGGTGATGGATCTCCTCCTCGAGCTGCGCGATCTCGACGCGATGGTCGCCCGATTCTTCCTTCAGCGCGGCGAGCTTTTCCTCGAGCTCGCGCAGTTCGTTGACGAGCGGCGAGCCGAGCGCGATGCGCCGGCCGAGCGCGCTTCGCAGCGAGCGCACGACGTCGATGTTGTTCGGCGTGCCCTCCGCCGCCCAGCCCGCGCGGACGTTCTTCCAGCTCGGTACGGTCAGCAGGTGGGTCTTGACGAGGCGCGGCAGTTCGAGATCGTCGAAGAAGTACTGCATGAATTCCTCGCGGGACAGCTCGAACACGAAGTCGTCCTGACCTTCGCCCTCGTTGCTCGCCTGGCTGCCGCCGCCTCCGGCGCCGCCCGGCGGACGCGGGATCTTGTCGCCGCGCACGTAATCGGCGTTGCCCGGGTGCACGAGCTCGCGCCGGCCGCCCGGCCCGTGCCGGAACGTCGGCTCCGCGATGTCCTTGCGGGGAATCGTGATGCTCTGCGTGCTCTGGATGTCCTTGATGCTGCGATCGCGCACCGCGTCGGACACTGCACGACGAATGTAGTTCTTGACACGGCGCAGGAAGCGCTCGCGATTGGCAATGCTCTTGTTCTTGCCGGCCAGCCTGCGGTCGATGATTTGATGAAGCACACCCAGTCTCCCGCTCGAATGTCGATACGCCGGGACGCACGCCGCGCACGCGGACTTGCCGCAATGCGGGCGACGTCTCTCAAGGTGCCCGTGCGCGGCCGCGCGGGCGTCGCGTTGCGCGCGTCATGACGACTTGCGCACGCGCAGATACCAGTCGCACAGGAGCCGAACCTGCTTCGGCGTATAGCCCTTCGCGACCATCCGGTTCACAAAGTCTTCGTGCTTGCGCTGCTCCTCCGCCGAGCCCTTCGCGTTGAACGAAATGACCGGCAACAATTCCTCCGTGTTCGAGAACATCTTCTTTTCGATCACGACGCGCAGCTTCTCGTAGCTGACCCACGCCGGGTTCTTGCCCCCGTTCGCGGCGCGCGCGCGCAACACGAAGTTCACGATCTCGTTGCGGAAATCCTTCGGATTGCTGATGCCCGCCGGCTTCTCGATCTTCTCGAGCTCGGCGTTGAGCGCCGCGCGGTCGAAGCTCTCGCCCGTGTCGTGATCGCGGAACTCCTGATCCTGTATCCAGAAATCCGCGTACGTGACGTAGCGGTCGAAGATGTTCTGGCCGTATTCCGAATACGACTCGAGATACGCGGTCTGGATCTCCTTGCCGATGAACTCCGCGTAGCGCGACGCGAGCAGATCCTTCACGAACGACAGATACTTCTGCTCGGTTTCAGGCGGGAACTGCTCGCGCTCGATTTGCTGTTCGAGCACGTACATCAGGTGCACCGGGTTCGCCGCGACTTCGGTCGAATCGAAGTTGAACACGCGCGACAGGATCTTGAACGCGAAGCGCGTGGACACGCCCGTCATCCCTTCGTCGACGCCCGCGTAGTCGCGATACTCCTGATACGACTTCGCCTTCGGATCGGTGTCCTTCAGATTCTCGCCGTCGTACACCTGCATCTTCGAAAAGAGACTCGAATTCTCCGGCTCGTGCAAACGCGTGAGCACCGAGAGCTGCGCCATCATCTTCAGCGTGCCGGGCGCACACACGGCCTCGGCGAGCGACGAGTTGCGGATCAGCTTCTCGTAGATCTTGATTTCCTCGGACACGCGCAGGCAGTACGGCACCTTGACGACGAAGATCCGGTCGAGCAACGCCTCGTTGTTGCGGTTGTTGCGGAACGCCTTCCATTCGGATTCGTTCGAATGCGCGAGGATGATGCCGTCGAACGGGATCGCGCCGAATCCTTCGGTGCCCTTGAAGTTGCCTTCCTGCGTGGCGGTTAGGAGCGGATGCAGCACCTTGATCGGCGCCTTGAACATTTCGACGAACTCGAGAAGGCCCTGGTTCGCGAGGCACAGGCCGCCCGAATAGCTGTACGCGTCGGCATCGTCCTGCGCGTATTGCTCGAGCTTGCGGATGTCGACCTTGCCGACGAGCGACGAGATGTCCTGATTGTTCTCGTCGCCGGGCTCGGTCTTCGCGATGCCGATCTGCCGCAGGATCGAAGGATAGCGGCGCACGACGCGGAAGCGCCGGATGTCGCCGTTGTACTCGTGCAGGCGCTTGACCGCCCACGGACTCAGGATGCTCTTCAGATAGCGGCGCGGTATGCCGTATTGCTCTTCGAGGATCGGACCGTCTTCGTCGTAGTCGAACAGGCCGAGCGGCGATTCGTTGACGGGCGAGCCCTTGAGCGCGTAGAACGGCACGCGCTCCATCAGTTGCTTCAGGCGCTCGGCGATCGACGACTTGCCGCCGCCCACCGGTCCGAGCAGGTAGAGGATCTGCTTCTTCTCCTCGAGCCCCTGCGCCGCGTGGCGGAAATAGGCGACCACCTGCTCGATCACCTCTTCCATCCCGTAAAACTCGCGGAACGCAGGGTACACCTTGATGACCTTGTTCGCGAAAATCCGCGACAGGCGCGGATCGTTGCGAGTGTCGATCTGTTCCGGCTCCCCGATGGCCGCCAGCATGCGTTCGCCGGCCGTGGCGTACGCCGATGGATCGTTCTTGCAGAGCGCGAGATACTCCTCTAGCGAGAACTCTTCTTCTCGCGTTTTTTCGAAGCGGTTCGCGAAGCTGCTATAAATATCCATGCTACCTCCTCGCCTGAGTCTGAAGACGATCTTGCCTTCGTATAGATCGTGTCGAAGCAGGACCGTTCGATTTCATCCTAAACCCATTTACTTTTTTTTTCACGAACTACTTCAACGGCCCCGTTGCAGTTCTCTGCATTGCGGAAAACGCTGCTTGGAAAGCACTTTCTGCTGCTCTAGAATGGTTCTCCCGCTTCGCGCCAACGCTGCATCGGCGCTCTCCATTCAGGCAGCGGATCGTCTCCTCCGTTGACGTTCCCGCACTCGCCGAACCACCTTCCCGCTTCTTTCCATATACGCGCGACGCGTCGTCTGCGACGACATCGCAAACGCGCCGTTACAATTTTTTTGCGTTGCGCGCAACGGCGCGATGCCCCTGACGGCGATGAGGGCGATTGCTTGCGGCGCACGCGCGGCGGAAACGCGCGGCGCGCCGGCTGAGACGGCTGCCGAGCGCGCGCGACGAGTGCGTGTCGGTTACATGTACGTCGCCCGAGCGGGCACGTTCGCGGCGGAGGCAACGGCAATGCGGCCGCAGGGGATGTTTCCGTTCGGGATCTGTCCATATTCAGGACGTGCCTGTCTAGGACATGCCCGTCTGTCCAAGACGTGCGTGCCCAGCACGCGCCTGTTCCATGACGTGCCCGCCCAGGGCGCGCCCGTACGCGCGACGCGCGCTCGCGGCGATTTTCGAGATGGCGATGCCGCGCTCGTCGCGCGCCGAGCGCCCACGCATCGGAAAGCGCGCGCCGGCCACCGCGCGACGAACGTGTGAGCGGCTGTTTGCGATGCAAAAACGCCCGCTGGCGGCAAGCGCTGTCGTTCAGTCTAATTGGGGATAGATCGTTGTCCGATACGATCTCCATCCGATGTCAGAACGTCTCCCAATCGTCGCCGCTCGCCACGGCCGCCGCGGCGGCCGGCGCCGCGCGCGGCACGGGCACCGGCTTCGGCTTGGCGGCCGCGGCCGCGGCCGCATGCGCGGGCTTCGCGGGCGGCGCGGGCTTGGGCGCCGCCTGACTCGGCGCGACCGGCAACACAACGGGCGGCGCGACAGACGGCGCGCCGGCAGTCGCGCCCGAATGCGCGCCGCCCTGCGCCGGCGCAACCGCGCCCGCCGCCGCCCGGCGTGCCGCGCCGGCCGCGGGCCGCGCCTGCGAGGCGGCGTCGCGCGCATCGCCGTCGTCGACGCGAAACACCGAAACGGTCGCGCGCAGCCGCGCCGCCTGCTCGTCGAGCGATTGCGCGGCGGCCGCGGCCTCCTCGACGAGCGCCGCGTTCTGCTGCGTGACCTCGTCCATCTGTGACACCGCGCGCGACACCTGATCGATCCCGGTGCTCTGCTCCTCCGACGCCGCCGCGATCTCGCCCATGATGTCGGTCACGCGCCGCACCGCGCCGATCACCTCGCTCATCGTGCGCCCCGCCTCGTCGACGAGCGTCGAGCCCGTGCGCACGCGCTCGACCGACGTGTCGATCAGCTCCTTGATCTCCTTGGCGGCCGCCGACGAGCGCTGCGCGAGGCTGCGCACCTCGCCCGCGACGACCGCGAAGCCGCGCCCTTCCTCGCCCGCGCGCGCCGCCTCGACGGCCGCGTTCAGCGCAAGGATGTTGGTCTGGAACGCGATGCCCTCGATGATCGTGATGATGTCGGCGATCTTCGCGGAACTCTGGTTGATGTCGCCCATCGTGCCGACCACCTGGCCCACGACGGCATTGCCCTTGTTCGCGATCTCCGACGCGCTCGCGGCGAGCGTGCTCGCCTGTCGCGCGTTGTCCGCGTTGCGCCGCACCGTGCCCGTGAGCTCCTCCATGCTCGACGCCGTCTCCTCGAGCGCCGCCGCCTGCTGCTCGGTGCGCGAAGACAGGTCGATGTTGCCCGCCGCGATCTGCCGCGCCGCCGTCGCGATCGATTCGCTGCCGCCGCGCACCGAGCGCACGGTGTCCGCGACGCTCGCCTGCATCTTCGCGAGCCCTTCGAGCAGCAGCCCCATCTCGTCGCGCCGCGCGGCGACGATCGGGCGGCGCAGCTCGCCCGCCGCGATCGCGTCGAAATGGCCGAGCGCGTCGGCGAGCGGCCGCGCGATCGCCGCGCGCAGGCTCAGGAAGCAATAGACCGAGATCGCAAGGCCGAGCGCGAGCGCGGCGATGCTCGCGATTCGGCTCGTCGAATATACGCTTTGCGCGTCGTTGAAATTGATGCTCGCCTGCTTGATCTGGAATGCGCGCAACGCCTCGCTCGCGAGCGCGAAGTCGTTGAACACCACCTGCATCCGCTTTGCGGACTCGAGAATCTTGTCGCGATCGTTCGCGTTGATGACCCCGGCGAACCCGTCGAGCTCGCGCTGCAGGATCTGCCGCTTGGACGCGACGTCCTGCGCGAGGCGCTCCTCTTGCGCGTTGCGCGGCAGGTCGAGGTACTTCTTCCACCACGAATCGGAGATCCCGCGCATGCCGCGCGCGCGCTCGATCGCCTGCGCGGCGTCCGGCGTGCCGGCGAGAAGCGCCGCGCGGTCGAGCACGAGGCGCTCGCGGGCGGCGAACAGCTCGGCGCTCGCGACGTCGATCGCGCTCGGCAACTGGTTCGACGAGGTTTGCTCGTTCGCGTCGTTGGCCCGGCTCATCCCGAACAGGCCGAGCGCGCCGACGACGCACAGCAGGAGGGAAAGGAGCGTCATCGTGACGGCGAGGCGCGACCTGATCGTGATGTTCTTCAGCAGCATGGTTCTTCCTGTGACGCATCGTGAAGACGACGCAAGCCGCCCGCTCTGCGGCCCGCGACGACGAAACGTTTGCTTCGTCTCGCCTGTTTACGGCTTTCGACAGGAAGACTTGATCCGTGTGACGATTGATCCGAGGAAAATCCTGTTCTCCACGTGCATCGGCCCTATATTTTCTTTCTTTTTGCTGACGAAGACCGGTGTCGCGCGGCGCGTGTCACGCCGAGTCCGGCGCGAATGCGTCGAGCTCGGCGAGCGTCGGAATCGACGGCTGCGCGCCAGCGCGCGTGACCGACAGCGCCGCCGCGCGCTGCGCGAAGCGGATCGCGTCGTGCGGCGCGTCGCCCGCGGCGAGCCGGGCGGCGAAGCCGCCGATGAACGTGTCGCCCGCCGCCGTCGTGTCGACGGGCGCCACGCGCGGCGCCGGATAGTGGCGCGCCGCGCCGTCCGCCGTCAGCGCGAGCGCGCCCTGTGCGCCGAGCGTGACGATCACGTTGCGCGCGCCCGCCGCCGCGAGCGCGCGCGCCGCCGCCTCGGCGCCCGCCGGATCGCGCACCGGCAGCCCGGTCAGCGCGGCGGCCTCGACTTCGTTCGGAATCAGATAATCGACGAGCGGCAGCCAGTCCGCGGGCAGCGGCCCGACGACGGGCGCCGGATTCAGCACGACCGTCTTGCCGAGCCGGCGGCCCGCGGCAAGCGCCGCGCGGACCGCATCCGCGGGCGTCTCGAGCTGGCAGATCAGCACATCGGCCGCGGCGAGCGCGGCTTCGTGCCCGGCGATCGACTCGGGCGTCACTTCGCCGTTGCTGCCCGCGACGATCACGATCGCGTTCTGGCTCGCGTCGTCGACGACGATGAGCGCAACGCCCGTCGTCGCCGTCTCGCTGGCCGACAGCGCGCCGCAATCGATGCCTTCGGCGACGAGCCCCGCGCGCAACGCGGCGCCGTGCTCGTCCGCGCCGACGCGGCCGAGCATCGCGACCCGCGCGCCGAGCCGCGCGGCCGCGACCGCCTGGTTGCCGCCCTTGCCGCCCGCCGCCTGCGCGAACGAGCGGCCGGCGAGCGTCTCGCCCGGCCGCGGCAGCCGCGGCGAGCGCACGACGAGATCCATGTTGAGGCTGCCGACGACCATCACCTTGCCGCCGCTCGCGGGCGCGGTCCGTTCGATTTCGGTCGTCATCCGCGATACCCGGCGTCGGCCGGCTCCACGTAGACGGTCGTCGATTCGCGCAGCACGAGGCGCGGCGACACGACGCGCCGGCGCTTCGGCGCGCCCGACGCGCCGCCGCTGATCCGCTCGATCAGCGTCTGCGCGGCCATTTCGCCCAGCGCGCGCACCGACTGGCCGACCGTCGACAGCGCCGGATACGTATAGCGCGACAGCTCGATGTCGTCGAAGCCGATGATCGAGCAATCGGCCGGCACGCGAATGCCGCGCTCGGCCGCCGCGCGCAGCGCGCCGAGCCCCATCAGGTCGTTGCCCGCGAAGATCGCGCTCGGGCGCACGGTGTCGAAGAGGCGCACGGCCGCGTGATAGCCGCCGATGCAGGAGAAGTCGCTCTCGGCGATCGCGCCCGGCACGATGTCGATGCCGCGCTCGGCCATCGCGCGAATGAAGCCGTGCACGCGCATCGCGCTCACCGCGGTCGACACGGCGCCCGTGATGCAGCCGATCTTCGCGTGGCCGAGCTCGAGCAGATGCCGCGTCGCGAGATACGCGCCGCGCTCGTGGTCGATCTGCACGAGATCGGCCGCGAGCCCCTCGATGTTCCGATCGACCACGACGAGCGGCTCGCGCGTGTCGGCGAGCGTGTGCGCGAGCACCGCGTCGTCGCCCGCCGACGCGATGATGAGCCCGTCGATGCGCTTTTCCTGCAGCACGCGCAGGTAGTTGCGCTGCTTCTCGGGATCGTCGTCCGAGTTGCACAGGAACACGCAGTAGCCGGACAGCGCGCACTGGTCCTCGATGCCGCGCGCGAGCTCGGCGAAGTACGGGTTCGTGCTGTTCGGCACCACGAGGCCGATGGTGGCCGTCGAGCGCGCCTTCAGCGAGCGCGCCACGGCCGACGGCACGTAGTTCAGCTCGCGGATCGCCCGCTCGACCTTGGCCCGCACGTCGGCCGACACGGGCCGCGAATTGTTGACCACGTGCGATACCGTCGTGAACGACACGCCGGCGATGGCCGCCACATCCTTGATCGTCGCCATTCCCTTTCTCTCTGGTTCGTTGTTCTTGCTATCCCCGCGCGCGCCGGCTGCGATACGTGTCGAGCACGACGGCCACGACGATCACGGCGCCCGTGATGATGCGTTTGGTGGGCTCGTTCGCGCCAATCTGCGCGAGACCGGCCGCGAGCACGGAGATGATCAACACGCCGAAGAACGTGCTGACGACCGAGCCGCGACCGCCCATGAGGCTCGTGCCGCCGATCACGACGGCCGCGATCACCTGCAGCTCGAGGCCCGCGCCCGCGTTCGGATCGGCGGCTTCGAGCCGGGAGATCTGAAACAGCGCGGCGAGCCCGGCGAGCGCGCCCATCAGCGCGAAAACGATGATTTTATACGGGCGCGGGTTAACCCCGGCCAGTCGCACTGCTTCCTCGTTCGTGCCGATGCCGACGAGATAGCGGCCGAACACAGTGCGCGCGAGCACGAATTGCGCGACGGCCATCACCGCGACCGCGATCAGGAACGCGGGTGAGATGCCGAGCGCGATCGGGTTCGACAGGAAGTCGAACGCGTCGCCGATGTAGGCGGTGCGCGAGTTGGTCAACTGGTATGCGACGCCGCGCGCCGCCTCGAGCACGCCGAGCGACACGATGAACGACGGAATCCGCCAGCCGACCGTGACGGCGCCCGTCAGCGTGCCCGTCGCGGCCGCCGCCGCGACGCCGGCGAGCGCGGCGAAGAGCGGCGGCCACTGCCAGCGCAGCGCGGCCACGCTCACGACCGACGCCGCGAGCGCGAGCACGGAGCCGACCGACAGATCGATGCCCGCGATGACGAGCACGAAGGTCATGCCGACCGACAGCACGACGAGGTCGGGAATCTGATTTGCGATCGTGCTGAAGGTGTCGTACGTGAGGAAGTGCGAGCTCAGCATCGAGAAGAGCGCGATCAGCGCGAGAAGCGCGAGCGCGAGCCCGATGTAGTTCGACAGGCCGAGCCGCACGCCGGCCGGCTTCGCCGCGACGCCGCCCGCCTGCCCGGGCCGGGCGCCGGCGTTTCGGTCGATGGATCGGTCGTTCATCGTGAATGTCCTGTGTGTTGCTGCTTCGATGAATTGAGGCGTGCGGTGTCGGCCGCGGGCCGGATCGGTCGCGCCAAGCGCGCTACGTGGCGGTTCGCGCGTCGCCGGGCGCGTGCAGCGCCGCGTCGCGGCGCGCGTAGCCGGCGAACGCGGCGGCGAGGAGCGCGTCCTGCGTCCACGCGCCGCGCTCGAACACGGCGTCCATCCGCCCCGCCGACATCACGCCGATCCGGTCGCAGATCAGCATCAGCTCGCGCAGGTCGCTCGACACGACGACGATCGCGCGGCCTTCGCGCGCGAGCGCGTCGAGCAGCGCGTAGATGTCGAACTTCGCGCCGACGTCGATCCCGCGGGTCGGTTCGTCGAACAGCAGCACGCTCATGTCGCGGCCGAGCCAGCGGCCGATCGCGACTTTCTGCTGATTGCCGCCCGACAGCTCCGACACCGGCTGCGCGGGGCCGCGCGCGCGAATCCGCAGTGCGTCGATTTGCCGCGCGGCGAGCGCCGTCTCGCGCGCACCGTCGACGATGCCGCCGCGCGCGACGCGCGCGAGCTGCCCGAGCGACAGATTCGCCGCGATCGACTGCGGCAGCAGCAGCCCCTCGCCCTTGCGGTCCTCGCTGACGAGCGCGATGCCGTGCCGGACCGCGTCCGCGGGCGAGCCGATCGCGGCAGGCCGCGGCGGATCGCCTACCGACACGGTGCCGCCGTCCGCCTCGTCCGCGCCGTAGATGAGCCGCAGCAGCTCGGTGCGCCCGGCGCCGATCAGCCCGGAAATGCCGAAGATCTCGCCCGCGCGCACGTCGAACGACACCTCGCGCACCGCGTCGCCGCGCGACAGGCGCTCGACCTTCAAGCACGGCGCGCCCGGCGTGCGCGCGCCATGCACCGCCTGCTCGGCGATCTCGCGCCCGGCCATCAGCGCGACGAGCCGCTCGGTCGGCTGCGCGTCGATCCGATCGACGTGCACGAGCCGGCCGTCGCGCAGCACGGCGACCCGCTCCGCGACCCGCGCGAGCTCCTCGAGCCGGTGCGAGATGTAGACGAGCGCGACGCCGTCCGCCTTCAGCCGCGCGATCTGGTCGAACAGCAGCTCGACTTCGCGCGCGGTCAGCATCGCGGTCGGCTCGTCGAGGATCAGCACGCGGCACTCGCCCGCGAGGCTTCGCGCGATCTCGACCAGTTGCTGATGGCCGATGCCGAGCGCGCCGACGGGCGTGTTAGGGTCGAGCGCGTCGAGCCCGACGCGCGCCATCGCCGCGCGCGCGTCGTCGGCGAGCCGCCGGCGGTCGATCACGCCGAACCGGTGCGGCAGGCGATCGAGAAACAGGTTTTCGGCGACGGTGAGCGTCGGAACGAGGTTGAGCTCCTGCATCACCATCCGTACGCCGAGCGCCTCCGCGTGCGCGCGGCTCAGCGGCGCGTACGCCGCGCCCGCGAGCCGCATCGCGCCCGCCGTCGGCGCGACGAGCCCGGCCACGATCTTCGACAGCGTGCTCTTGCCCGCGCCGTTCTCGCCCGTCAGCGCGAGCGCCTCGCCCGCGTGCAGCGCGAGCGACACGTCGGCGAGCACGGGCTCGGCATAGGTCTTGCCGATGCCCGTCACGACGAGCGTCGGCGCGTCGGGCATCGAATCTGGGTCGGTCGAATCCATCGCGATCCTGATGAAATACGGTTGTCGCGATCCGCGCAGCCGCGCGGACGGGGACGCGAGGCGGCCGGGGTCACGCTCTGACCGGATAACGGCCGCGCCGCGGCGATCTTGAGCGGCGAGCCGAAGCCGCCGCGCCGGGTCAAGGCTTCGTCACGAGATCGACCGGGGTCGCGACGATGCCCGTCATGTCGGCCTGCTTGCGGTGCTCGGCGAGCGCCTTCAACGCAGTATCGATGCCGAACACGGCCTGCTTCGCCGCGTACTGGTCGGCGGTCGCGAGCACGCGGCCGCCCCGGAGCATCGGCTTGATCGCGTTGATGTTGTCGTAGCCGACCACGTACACCTTGCCCTGGCGACCCGCCGCGCGCACCGCGGACACG
This sequence comes from Burkholderia sp. MSMB1498, assembly GCF_001526245.1. Classification (NCBI taxonomy): domain Bacteria; kingdom Pseudomonadati; phylum Pseudomonadota; class Betaproteobacteria; order Burkholderiales; family Burkholderiaceae; genus Burkholderia; species Burkholderia sp. MSMB1498. Next base: position 190,083 of record NZ_LOYJ01000066.1, on the reverse strand, counting down.
GCGCCGATCGCCATGTTGTCGTTGCCGCAGAGGAGCGCCTTCAGGTTCGGGTATTCGTTGAGCATCGCGGAGGCGACCGCATTGCCCTTGTCGATCTCCCATTCGCCCGACTGGACCGACACGACCTTCGCGCCCGCCGCCTTAATCGCGTCCTGGAAGCCAGCGGTGCGCTGCTGCGCGTTGGTCGTCGTCGGCACGCCCTCGACGATGCCGACCTGGTCGCCCGCCTTCAGCCGCTTCGCGAGGTAGTCGCCGACCATCCGCGCGCCCTTGCGGTTGTCCGGGCCGACGAACGGCACGTTCAGGCTCTTCGACTTGAGCACGTCCGGATCGAGCCGGTTGTCGATGTTGACGACGATGATGCCCGCGTCGACGGCCTTCTTGACGACGGGCACGAGCGCCTTCGAATCGGCGGGCGCGAGCACGATCGCGTCGACCTTCGACACGATCATCTGCTCGACGATGCGGATCTGGCTCGCGGTGTCGGTTTCGTCCTTGATGCCGTTCGTGACGAGATCGAACTGGCTCGCGTTGTGTTTCTGGTATTCCTTCGCGCCGTTCTCCATCGTGAGAAAGAACTCGTTGGCGAGCGACTTCATCACGAGGGCGACCTTCGGCTTGTGCGCGGTCTGCGCCCGGGCGGCCGAGAACGGTCCGGCGGCGGCGACGGCGACGCAAACGGCCGCGGCGGCTAGCACGCGGCGGCGGAGGCTGACATCCATGCGACTCTCCTGGCAGTGGTTGTTGTCCCGGGCGGACCGAGTGTCGTTTTGACGACGAGCAAACGTTTGCGCGAACCGGCCCGACACGACGTTTCAACGATCTGCGCCACGAAGGGGATACGACGGAAGTGACTGCCTGCGTATGGTCGGCCGCGCAAACTGCGCATCCCGGTCCTTTTTCTTGATATCGGGAGCGCCTATCGTCAGCTTTTTCTGCGCGTTACGCAACGCCGATTCGGGCAATTAAGGGTTTGTTCGGAGAAAACGGCCGGAAAAACGACCGACGGCGCGATACGGCGCGGCGCGGTGCGCGGGAGGCCAGCGAAAATGCGGGCGCGGCGCAGAACGGAAGCGCGACGCCGGATCGGCACAATCGAAACGTGCCGCGTGCGCGGGGCGGCGAGCGCGCCGCCGTCTCGCGTGCGGCCGAATGGTCGAATGGTCGAATGGTCGAATGGTCGAATGGTCGAATGGTCGAATGGTCGAATGGTCGAATGGTCGAATGGTCGAAGGCCGGCCAGCCGGCCGCGGCGATGCGTTCTGCGCATTTCGCGCGCAGGCCGCGTGTGCTGTCGGCGCACGACGAAGGAACGACGCGCGCCGAACGCGCCGCAGCGAACGCACGCAACCCAACCGTTACGCGGCGATCGGGCGGCGAGCTGGAGTCGGCCCGGCGACCGCGCGCCGGCGCGCGGCGGCTTCGCACGACGGCCGGGCCGGGTCGTGCGGAACCGCGCCGCGCGGCTCCGTCACCGCAGCCGCGCGCGAGCCGTCGCGCGCACCCGACGCACACTCAGGCCGCTTCGCGCAACTGCCCGGCGATCTCGCCTTCGGACAGATGCGGCGCGAACATCTCGATCAGCCGGTACGCATAGGCGCGCAGGAACGCGCCGCGGCGCAGGCCGACGCGCGTCGTGCTCGCCTCGAACAAGTGCTGCGTGTCGAGCGCGACGAGCCCGGTGTCGCGCTGCGCGTCGTACGCCATCGCGGCGACGACGCCGATCCCCATCCCGAGCTCGACGTAGGTCTTGATCACGTCGGCGTCGATGGCCGTGAGCACGACGTCCGGCACCGCGCCCGCGTTCGCAAACGCCTGGTCGATATGCGAGCGGCCGGTGAAGTCCTGGTCGTACGTGATGATCGGGTATTCGGCGATATCGTCGAGCGTCACGTTCTCGCGGCCGACGAGCGGATGCCCCTTCGGCACGACGACGACGTGATGCCACGAATAGCACGGGAACGTGACGATGTCCGGATAGCGGTCGAGCGCCTCGGTCGAGATGCCGAGATCCGCCTCGCCGTTCAGGATCATCTGCGCGATCTGCTGCGGGCTGCCCTGGCGCAGCGCGAGATGCACCTTCGGATAGACCTCGGTGAACTGGCGGATCACCTTCGGCAGCGCGTAGCGCGCCTGCGTGTGCGTCGTCGCGACGACGAGGTGGCCGCTGTCCTGGTCCGCGAACTGGCGCGCGACTCGGCGCAGGTTCTCCGCGTCGAGCAGCATCCGCTCGATCAGCTGATGAACGGCCTTGCCGGGCTCCGTGAGGCCCGTCAGGCGCTTGCCGCGACGAATGAAGATGTCGACGCCAAGCTCGTCCTCCAGATCCTTGATCTGTTTCGACACGCCCGACTGCGACGTGTAGAGCACATTCGCGACTTCCGTCAGGTTCATGTTCTGACGCACCGCTTCGCGCACGAAGCGCAATTGTTGAAAGTTCATGGGTAGCCTCTCAGGCGTTGTCTTTGTTGGTCTGTGAAATCCGCATGCGCGAGTCGCCCGCCGCGCGCCGTCAGCGCGCCGGGAACACGCGCACCGCGCGCGGCACGGCGGTAAGCGCGTCACCGACGTCGAGCGACAGCGCGCGCCACGCGTTGCGATCGAGCTCGGCCTCGAGCACGCCGCCCGCGCGCGCGGCGAGCTCGATGCGCACCGAGCCGCCGAGCGGCACGACGCGCCGCACGTCGGCCGCGATGCCGTTCGCGCGCGCATCGGGCGCGACGAGCTCGAGGTCGTGCGGCCGCACGTACGCGCGCGCGGGGCCCGCGAAATCGGCGTCGACGGCGATCGCATCCGCCGCGCCGTGCGCGACGAAGCCCTTGCCGCTCACGGTGCCGTCGAGCCGGTTCGCCGCGCCGAGGAACTCGTAGACGAACGCGCTTTGCGGATGATCGTAGACGTCCTGCGGGCTGCCGACCTGCTCGACGCGGCCGTGATCGAGCACGACGATCCGGTCGGCCACTTCGAGCGCCTCTTCCTGATCATGCGTGACGAAGATCGTCGAGATGTGCAAATCGTCGTGCAGCCGGCGCAGCCAGCCGCGCAGCTCCTTGCGCACTTTCGCGTCGAGCGCGCCGAACGGCTCGTCGAGCAGCAGCACCTTCGGCTCGACGGCGAGCGCGCGCGCGAGCGCGATCCGCTGCCGCTGGCCGCCCGAGAGCTCGGACGGATAGCGCTGCGCGAGCCAGTCGAGCTGCACGAGCGACAACAATTCATGCACCTTGGCGCGGATCGCGGCTTCGCCCGGCCGCTCGCGCCGCGGCTTCACGCGCAGCCCGAACGCGACGTTCTCGAACACCGTCATGTGCCTGAAGAGCGCGTAATGCTGGAACACGAAGCCGACCTGCCGCTCGCGCGCGCCGACCGACGCGACGTCGAGCCCCTGCAGCACGACCTGCCCCGCATCCGCGTGCTCGAGGCCCGCGATCACGCGCAACAGCGTCGTCTTGCCGCAGCCGGACGGCCCGAGGAGCGCGACAAGCTCGCCCGCCGGAAAATCGAGCGTGACGTCGTCGAGCGCGGTGAAATCGCCGAAGCGCTTGTGCAGATTACGAACGGTGATGCCCATCTGGTTTGCCTCTTTACGAAATCGACGAAGTGACGGCGGCGCTCGGGTGCGCGGCGGGCGCGCCGTCGCGCCCCTGCGCGAGGTCGGCGGACAGCCGCCGCTCGGCGAACAGCTTGAGCGCGAGCGTGACGAGCGCGAGCAGCGCGAGCACCGACGCCACCGCGAACGCGGCTGCGAAGTTGTACTCGTTGTAGAGAATCTCGACGTGCAGCGGCATCGTGTCGGTCTGGCCGCGGATGTGGCCGGAGACGACCGACACCGCGCCGAACTCGCCCATCGCGCGCGCGTTGCAGAGGATCACGCCGTACAGCAGGCCCCACTTCACGTTCGGCAGCGTCACGCGCCGGAAGATCTGCCAGCCGGATGCGCCGAGCACGCGCGCCGCTTCCTCCTCGTCGCTGCCCTGCGCCTGCATGAGCGGAATCAGCTCGCGCGCGACGAACGGGAACGTGACGAAGATCGTCGCGAGCACGATGCCCGGCACGGCAAAGATGATCTGCACATCGTGCGCCTGCAGCCACGGCCCGAGCCAGCCCTGCGCGCCGAACAGCAGCACGTAGACGAGGCCCGAGATCACGGGCGACACCGAGAACGGCAGGTCGATGAGCGTCGTGAGGAGCGCGCGGCCCTTGAACTCGAACTTCGCGATCGCCCACGACGCACACACGCCGAACACGAGATTGAGCGGCACCGCGATCGCGGCCACGGTCAGCGTGAGCTTGATCGCCGACCACGCATCCGGGTCGGCGAGCGATTCGACGTAGAAATCGAAGCCCTTGCGCAGCGCCTCGACGAACACCGCCGCGAGCGGCACGACGAGAAAGAGCGCGAGGAACGCGAGCGCCGCGCCCGTGAGCAGCCAGCGCACCGCGCGCGGCTCGCTGACGGGATCGAGGCGGCGTGCGCGCACGCCCGCGTCGGCGGCGCGGCGCGGCCCGCGGCTCGCATCGGCGGGCGCCGCGACTGCGCGGGACTGAGCGGCGTCTTGGCTCATTGCGCGCCTCCGAGTGCCGTCACCGCCTGCGCGGCGGGCGCCGGGCCGCTTGCGCCGCGGCTCGTGCGGCGCTGCAAGTACCACTGCAGCGTGTTGATGAAAAGCAGCATCACGAACGACACGACGAGCATCACGACCGCGAGCGCCGTCGCGCCCGCGTAGTCGTACTGCTCGAGCTTCGTGATGATCAGCAGCGACGTGATTTCCGACTTCATCGGCACGTTGCCGGCGATGAAGATCACCGAGCCGTATTCGCCGAGCGCGCGCGCGAACGCGAGCGCGAAGCCCGTCAGCAGCGCGGGCGTGACGGCGGGCAGCACGACGCGGCGGAACGTGAGCCAGCGCGACGCGCCGAGGCACGCGGCCGCCTCTTCCTGCTCGCGCTCGAAATCCTCGAGCACCGGCTGCACGGTGCGCACGACGAACGGCAGGCCGATGAACGTCAGCGCGACGAGCACGCCGAACGGCGTGAACGCGATCTTGATGCCGAGTGGCGCGAGATAGCTGCCGATCCAGCCGTTCTGCGCGTAGACGGCCGCGAGCGAGATGCCCGCGACCGACGTCGGCAGCGCGAACGGCAGGTCGACGATCGCGTCGACGAGCCGCTTGAACGGGAACGAGTAGCGCACGAGCACCCACGCGACGAGAAAGCCGAACACCGCGTTGACGAGCGCGCCGCCGAGCGCGGCCGAGAACGTGAGCCGATAGGACGCGACGACGCGCGGCGACGTCGTCGCGGCGACGAACTGATCCCACGTGAGCGTGGCCGTCTTCAGAAAGGTGGCGGCGAGCGGGATCAGCACCACGAGGCTCAGGTAAGCCAGCGTGATGCCGAGCGTCACGCCGAATCCGGGCAGCGCGCTCGGCTTGCGGAAGGTGAACGTCGTCATGCGGAATGCTCTTCCAGGGTGATGCACATGGGTTCAACGGCTCGACGGACGCGCGTTGCACGCGCGTCCGTCGGCCCGGTATCGTTGTGTTGCGGCGGGCGCGCGCCCGTCACGGCGCGCGCCCGCCTTCGCTCATTGCGGCTTGTAGATCGAATCGAACACGCCGCCGTCGGCGAAATGCGTCTTTTGCGCATTGGTCCAGCCGCCGAACGTATCGTCGACCGTGTACAGCTTCAGCTTGGGGAACTGCTTCGTGAGCGCCGCCGGCACGTCCTTCGAGCGCGGCCGGTAGTAATTGCGCGCGGCGATCTCCTGCCCTTCCTTGCTGTACAGGAAGTTCAGGTAAGCCTCGGCGAGCTTGCGCGTGCCCTTCTTGTCGACGACCTTGTCGACCACCGCGACGGGCGGCTCCGCCAGAATGCTCGCCGACGGCACGACGATCTCGAACTTGTCGGCGCCGAACTCCTTGATCGACAGGAACGCCTCGTTCTCCCATGCGATCAGCACGTCGCCGATGCCGCGCTGCACGAAGCTCGTCGTCGCGCCGCGCGCGCCCGAATCGAGCACGCCCGCGTTCTTGTAGAGCTTCGTGATGAAGTCCTTCGCCGTCTGCGCGTTGCCGCCCGGCTTGTGCTGCGCGTACGCCCACGCGGCGAGATAGTTCCAGCGCGCGCCGCCCGACGTCTTCGGGTTCGGCGTGACGATCGACACGCCCGGCTTCACGAGATCGTCCCAGTCCTTGATGCCCTTCGGATTGCCCTTCCTCACGAGGAACACGATCGTCGACGTGTACGGCGACGCGTTGTCCGGCAGGCGCTTCTGCCAGTCCTTGTCGACGATGCCCTTGTTCGCGAGCGCGTCGATGTCGTACGCAAGCGCGAGCGTCACGACGTCCGCCTGCAGCCCGTCGAGCACCGAGCGCGCCTGCGCGCCCGAGCCGCCGTGCGACTGCTTGAAGTTCACCGTCTCGCCCGTCTTCGCCTTCCACGCCTTGCCGAACGCCTGATTGACGTCCTGGTAGAGCTCGCGCGTCGGATCGTAGGAGACGTTCAGGAACGTCGTGTCCGCGAGCGCCGGCGTGAGCGCGCCAAGCGCCGCCGCCGCGCCGAGCGCGAGTGATGCGATGAGACGGCGCGCGCCGCCCGCCAGCCCCGTATTGCGCTTGACCATCCGTTGTTCTCCAAATGTGTGGGTCATGGATTGCGATGTCGGGCCAGTCTAACGAACAGGTTTCATCATTAAAAATAATCGTTCCTCATTTTTTAATACTCAAAAGTGGTAACGACCGCCCGATCGACGGCTATCGCGACCGAAGCGCCGCTGCGACGCAGCCGGATCGCGGCGGAACCGCCGCGATAGCGCCGAACTTCAAGTAACGCTTGAATTTCCTCGGGCACTGTATAAAAATACAGCTCACTGTCTATCCATACAGTCATGCCATGATCAAACTCACCGCCCGTCAGCAGCAAGTGTTCGACTTGATCCGTCGCGCGATCGAGCGCTCGGGGTTTCCGCCCACGCGCGCGGAAATCGCCGCCGAGCTGGGCTTCAGCTCGCCGAACGCGGCCGAGGAGCACTTGCGGGCGCTCGCGCGCAAGGGCGTGATCGAACTGGCGGCGGGCGCGTCGCGCGGCATCCGCCTGCTCGGCCTCGAAGACGCGCCGCACCAGCTGACGCTGCCGCACGCGGCGCTGATGCAACTGTCGCTTCCGCTCGTGGGCCGCGTCGCGGCGGGTAGCCCGATCCTCGCGCAGGAGCACATTTCGCAACGTTACGCGTGCGATCCCGCGCTCTTCTCGAGCAAGCCGGACTACCTGCTGAAGGTGCGCGGCCTGTCGATGCGCGACGCCGGCATCCTCGACGGCGATCTGCTCGCCGTGCAGAAGCGAACCGAGGCGAAGGACGGGCAGATCATCGTCGCGCGACTCGGCGACGACGTCACGGTCAAGCGCCTGAAGCGCCGGCCGGGCGGCGTCGAGCTGATCGCCGAGAATCCCGATTACGAGAACATCTTCGTGAAGGCCGGCAGCGCGGAATTCGCGCTGGAAGGCGTCGCCGTCGGGCTGATCCGCCCGGGCGAATTCTAAGCGCCTTTCGGCCAGCCGCGGCCCCGCCCGTCTATCCGCCATTCGACTGGATCAGGAGAACCCTATGGAACGCCTCGCCCGCCTGCTGCCCTTCCGCCAATTCGGCCGCCTGCGCCATCTGCGCGGACGCACGCCATGTGCGCCGCTCGCCGCCGCCGCGCAGCCGCCCGGCGATGCCGACACGCAGCTGCCGTTGTCCGCTTTGCCGGCATTCGCGCGCGTGTCGCTGAACGGTTCGCTCCATCACGCGGAGCCCGCGCGACGCGCGCCGGTGCGCGTCTATCACGGGCCGTCGCGATTCATCATGGTGGGGACGGTCGACGCGATCTGCCGAATGATCGACCGGTGCATTGCCGAGGAACGTTCGTTGACTCAGCAAGGTCTCTGATCTTCCGGGTCCGTCCGTTTCGCCGTGGAGGCCGCTTGAATCCTGCCGTGCGCCCGCAAAAGCGTTTTCTGAAGCCGGTGTCGATCGTCATCGCGGTCGTCGTCGCTGCCGCCGTCGCCGTGTATGCGTATGCGTCGCCGTATCTCGCGCTCAGGCAAATCAAGCAGGCGATCGACTCGCGCGACGCACAGGCGATCAGCGCGCACGTCGATTTCCCCGCGCTGCGGATCAGCCTGAAGCAGCAGCTCACCGACGAATTGATGCGGCGCATCGACGCGCAAAAGCGCGACAATCCGCTCGCGATCATTGGCGCGTTGATCGGCTCGGCGCTCGTCGGCCCGCTCGTCGACGCCTATGCAACGCCCGACGGCGTCGCAGCGCTGTTGAGCGGCTTGCCACCGCGCGCGCAGCCGGGACAGCGGCCGCCCGAATTGAATCAACCGGGTGATCAAACGGCAAGCCTGCCCACGTCGTCGGCACCCGGCGCGGTTGCCCCGGCAAGCAGCGCCGGCAACTCCGCCATCGCTTCGAGCGGCCCGACGCCCGCGGCAAGCAGCGCCGCAGCGCAAGCTGGGCCGTCGTCTGCGGCAAGCGTGCCCGCCGCCGCAGGTGCGCATCCTGACGCATCGCCGCAGACGAGCGCGCACTACCGGAGCTTCGACGAATTCGTCGTCACGTATCGTCGCGACGACGGTAGCACGCGCTATGCGGCGATATTTCGCCGCAGCGGAGTCTTCGGGTGGAAATTGTCAGCGGTCGATTTGCACGACGATTGAATGTGAATCCGCGCGTCGACCGCCCGCTTCACCAAGCAAGTAGGCCAAGACACATGCCGCGTACATCGCGTATACGCGTAAACCATGTACAGTTCGCCGACCATCCGGTGGGAGCGCCTTGCAGCGGGGAGCCGGAAGTCCGCTCACCTGAATGCCGCGTGCGCTCCCAGACGCACTGGAACCGGTTCTGTCCTTCTACACGCTCAACCGATGCCGGACACCGGCAACGGCCGAAGCAGCGAACACCAGCCTCGGCCGCGCGCGGCCGATTGGCATGTCACCGCCCCGACGCCGGAATGCGTCAGTGCCCGGTCGTCGCCGCGGCCGCTTCCCTCGCGCTTTCCGCCTTCTGCTCGGCGGGCGACGAACACGCGACCAAAATGCTGCACGACACGCGATCGAGCAGTTGCGTGCTGCCGGAGCCCATCCACCACCGCGACAAGCCGCTGCGGCAGCGATGGCCGACCACGACGAGATCGACGTTCAGCTTCGTCGCGAGATTCGCGATTTCGTCGATCGGGTAGCCGAATGCGAAATGCCCCTGTGCCTGCACGCCGCGCTCGGTCAGCCAGTCGACGCCTTCTTGCAGGATCTCCCGTGCGGTTTCTTCGAAGCGGCTGCACGCGACGTCGGTCAGCAGACCGGCGCTTTGCGCAATGCTCGAACGCATGTCGACGACCGACAGCAAGTGCGTCTCGGCCTTCAGCTCGAGCGCCAGATCGGCACCGCATCGCAGTGCCTTGCGGCCCTCGAGCGTACCGTCGTAGCACAACAATATTTTTTTATAACTAGCCATTTTGGTCTCCCTAGTGCGCGACCAGCGCGTGAATTCATCATGCTGCACCGCAATTCCAGATGCAAGCGCTGGAAAACGCTGATTCGCGTTGCACCGCGAACGCGCGATGATGCAATGCAGGAGCCAGCGCCGCGTGCGCCGGGATGAGGCAAGCGCGCTGAAGCAATGCGATCGATGCACTAGAATGGCCCGTTCGTGTCGCACGACTCCAAAATAGATATTCACTTGCCCATGTCCGTCGCACCAATCGATTTTCAGGAAGTCGAGAAACGCTACGACGACAAGCTCGTCGTCAACGGCTTGTCGTTTCATGTGCAGCCCGGCGAATGCTTCGGCCTGCTCGGCCCGAACGGGGCCGGCAAGACCACGACGCTCAAGATGCTGCTCGGCATCACGCATCCGGACGCAGGCTCGATCCGCCTGTGCGGCGAGCCCGTGCCGTCCCGCGCGCGGCATGCACGGCGTCGCGTCGGCGTGGTGCCGCAATTCGACAACCTCGATCCCGATTTCACCGTTCGCGAGAATCTGCTCGTATTCGCCCGCTATTTCGGTCTCACCGCGCACGAGTCCCGCGCGCTCGTGCCGTCGCTGCTCGAATTCGCGAAGCTCGAAAACAAGGCGAACGCGAAGGTGGGCGAGCTGTCGGGCGGAATGAAGCGCCGGCTCACGCTCGCGCGCGCGCTCGTCAACAACCCGGACGTGCTCGTGCTCGACGAGCCGACGACGGGCCTCGATCCGCAAGCCCGACATCTGATGTGGGAGCGGCTGCGCTCGCTCCTCGCGCGCGGCAAGACGATTCTGCTCACCACGCACTTCATGGAAGAGGCCGAGCGTCTGTGCCACCGCCTGTGCGTGATCGAGGAAGGCCGCAAGATCGCGGAAGGCGCGCCACGCACGCTGATCGAAACGGAAATCGGCTGCGACGTGATCGAGATCTACGGCGCCGATCCCGCACGGCTTCGCGACGAGCTCGCGCCGTTCGCCGAGCGCGCCGAGATCAGCGGAGAAACGCTCTTTTGCTACGTCAACGATCCGGAGCCGATCCACGCGCGCCTGAAGGGCCGCACGGGCCTGCGCTATCTGCACCGCCCCGCGAATCTCGAAGACGTATTCCTGCGGCTGACCGGCCGCGAGATGCAGGATTGAGACAAATGGACACTCGCCACTACTCGCCGTCGCCGGCCGTCGCCCCCCGCGAGCGCGCATCCGCATTCGCGCTCGCGCTGCCCGCGAACGCCACCAACTGGATCGCCGTCTGGCGGCGCAACTATCTCGTCTGGCAGAAGCTCGCGATCGCGTCGATGTTCGGCAACCTCGCCGATCCGATGATCTATCTGTTCGGTCTCGGCTTCGGGCTCGGGCTGATGGTCGGGCACGTCGAGGGCGTGTCGTACATCGCGTTTCTCGCGGCCGGAACGGTCGGCTCGAGCGTGATGATTTCGGCGAGCTTCGAGTCGATGTACTCGGGCTTTTCGCGGATGCACGTGCAGCGCACCTGGGAGGCGATCATGCACACGCCGCTGTCGCTCGGCGACATCGTGCTCGGCGAGATCGTTTGGGCGGCGAGCAAGGCGATGCTGTCGGGCGCGGCGATCATGCTCGTCGCGGGCATTCTCGGCTATGCGAAGTTTCCGTCGATGCTGGCCGCGCTACCGGTGATCGCGCTCGCCGGCCTCGCGTTCGCGAGCCTCGCGATGATCGTCACCGCGCTCGCGCCGTCGTACGACTTCTTCATGTTCTACCAGACGCTCGTGCTGACGCCGATGCTGCTGTTGTCCGGCGTGTTCTTCCCGCTCGCGCAGTTGCCCGAATTCGCGCGGCACGTCGCGCATGCGCTGCCGCTCGCGAACGCGGTCGACCTGATCCGTCCGGCGATGCTCGGCCGCCCGGCGACCGACATCGCGCTCCATGTCGCGATACTCGTCGCGTACGCGGTGGGCGGATTCTTCGTCTGCGCGCGCCTGTTCAGGCGGCGAATGATGCGCTGACGGGGCCGGGCCGCCCGGTCGGCTCGCAGCGCCGGCGCGCATGCCCAACCGAGCGCCGGGCATGCGGCCTTTCGGAGCGCGCGGCGCTCACGCGCCGCGTCGCCCGGTTGCCGGCCGCGCGGGCTCGAGCGCGACGCTCACTCTTCGTCGTCGCCCCAAGGCATCTCGACGTCGGTCAGGAACGCGACGGTCGCGAGCGGCCCGCCTTCCTGGCGGCCGAGCGTGCCGTCCGCGCGGTGCCATTCGACGCGAAACATGGTGGTCGGGTCGTCGGCGAGCAGATACACGGTGCGCAGTTCTTCCGGATCGGCGTCCTCGACCGGGCCGTCGAACGAAACGAGCATCTTTTGCGGCCACACGCCGTTGAGCGGATCGTAGACGCGCTCGCCCTGCGGAATGTCGATGCTCGCCTCGACGCCGATCGTCGCCGACGCCTCGACGATCATCTTGCCCAGCGCGTTCAGCACGGCGGTCGCGCGCGCGGAGTTGGCCTGGCGAATCGCGAGATCGCCGCGCGTGAGCGCCTGTTCGAGGCGGGGATGTACCTTGTGTTTCGTCATGCGTTTTCCTGATTGCTTCTGCTTCTGAAAATGACGGCCGGCCTCGATTCCGAAACCGGCCCGATTGCTTATGTGCGCGACACGAGGGCGATCGGCGCGCGTGCGGTGCCCTGCCCGCCGCATCCGCAACGGCGTGCGCCGCGCGGCACATGTCGACTGCGGCTCGCCGGCGCGTGATCGGCGATCGCCCGCGGCCCGCCTCCCGAAGCCGATCCAGCATTTCGCCCGGCTTGCCCGCAGACGCGCCCGCAACGGAGGACGCACCGCCTGAGCGCCCGCCGAGCGAACAGCCCGACCGCCGCCGCGACAGTCGCCGTCCGCGTCGCGCTCAGAATCCGAGCGCGACCGCCGCCAGCCCGCCGACCACCCCGAACGCAACGACGAGCGCCGCCACGAGCGTAAGCGTCGTCGGCTTGAACGAGCGCGCGAGCATCGCGAGCGACGGCACGCTGACGGGCGGCAGCGTCATCAGCAGCGCCCCCGCCGGACCGACGCCCATGCCGAGCGACAACATCGCCTGAATGATCGGCACCTCGCCCGCAGTCGGAATCACGAACAGCATGCCCGCCACCGCGAACGCGACGATCCAGCCGATCCCGTTGCCGATGTCCGGCCCGATGTGCGGGAACAACCATGCGCGCGCCGCGCCGAGCAGCAGGACGAGCAGCAGATATTCGGGAACGAGGCGCACGGTCATCCGCGCGAAGATCTTCATCCAGCGCACGAACGCGTTGCCGGCCGCTGCCTGCTCCGCGACGAGCTTCGCGCGCAGCGTATCGTCGATATCCTGCGTCTTCGCGCCCGCGAGGCGGTTGATCAGATAGCCGACGCCGAACACCATCGCGACGCCGAGCACGAGCCGCAGCGCGCTCCAGTGCCAGCCGAGCACGAAACCCATGAACACGAGCGCGGCCGGATTGAGCACCGTGTTGCCGAGCCAGAACGCGACCGCGCCGCCCGGCGACGCGTCGCGCTCGCGCAGGCCCGCGACGACGGGCGCCGCACAGCACGTGCACATCATGCCCGGCAGCGCGAGCAGGCCGCCCGCCGCGACGCTGCCGAAGCCCGTCCCGCCGAGCGCGCGCGCGACCCAGTGCGCGGGCAGCAGCGCCTGCACCGCCGAGCCGAGCAGCAGGCCGAGCACCATCGCCTGCCAGATCGCCTTGCCGTACGCCCACGCGTAGTCGAGCGCCGCCTGCAGCGACGGCTCGGGCGCGTGCGCCGCGGTTCCCATCAGGATCGACTGGCCGATCGAATGATGCTCGGCCGCGACGAACGCCTTGTGATAGTAAGGAAACCACTTGACGTAAAAAAGGCCCGCGACCGCCAGCACGACGAACGTCGCGAGGCCGAGCGCCGGGTGCGGGGTGTAGGAACGGGAACTGTTCATGCTGGTCGCCGTGAATGCGTGTGGTTGTGCGTCGTTGCGCATCGTTGCGAAATGCCGGAAACGGACGAACGCCGCATCGCGCCACGGCGCGGCGGACGGCGGCTCATCGGCGCCTCGATTTCGAATGCGGAATTTCATGTCCGGGTCGGGCGAGCCGGACAGCCGACGGAAAGCGGCGATTATCGCACGTGCCGCGCGATTCTCCGATTGGGGCATTCGCTGCTGCGGCGTGCGTCGCCCGGCAGCACGAGGCCGGGCGGCGGCACGCGACGCGCGCCTGCGGGCCGCCGCCCGAAGGCCGTCACGGCGCGGGGTTCGGCTGCTGCTCGTGGAGCGCGTCGATTTCGGCGAGGATGTCGGGCGAGAGCTTCACGTCTGCGCTCGCGATGTTTTCGCGCAATTGCTCGAGCGATGTCGCGCCGATCAGATTGCTCGTCACGAACGGCCGGCTGTTGACGAACGCGAGCGCGAACTGCGCGGGCGACAGCCCGTGCCGCTTGGCGAGCGCGACGTAACGCGACGTCGCCTGCACCGCGTGCGGCTTGCTGTAGCGCTGAAAGCGCTCGAACAGCGTGATGCGCGCGCCGGCGGGACGCGCGCCCTCTTCGTATTTGCCCGACAGCCAGCCGAACGCGAGCGGCGAATACGCGAGCAGCCCGATGCGCTCGCGATGGCTGAATTCCGACAAGCCGTTCTCGAACGTGCGGTTCAGCAGGCTGTACGGATTCTGGATGCTGACGATGCGCGGCAGGCCGAGCTTCTCGGCCGCGCGCAGGAACCGCGCGACGCCCCACGGCGTTTCGTTCGACACGCCGACATGGCGCACCTTCCCCGCCTTCACGAAGTCGCCGAGGACGGCCAGCGTCTCCTCGATCGGCACCGTGTACGAATCGTCGATCCACGGATACGCGGGGCGGCCGAACGTCGTCGTGCTGCGGTCCGGCCAGTGCAGCTGGTACAGGTCGACATAGTCGGTGCGCAGGCGCTTGAGGCTGCCGTCGAGCGCCTCGGTCAGGTTCTTGCGGTCGAACTGGTTGCCCGCGCCGCGAATGTGCGTCGGGTTGTGCGGCTGGCGCGCGGGGCCGGCGATCTTCGTCGCGATCGTCAGCTTGTCGCGCAGCGTCGGCCGCTTCGCGAGCCACGTGCCGAGATACGCCTCGGTGCGCCCCTGCGTCTGCGCCATCGGCGGCACCGGATACATCTCGGCGGTGTCGATCAACGTGACGCCCTGGTCGATCGCATAGTCGAGCTGCGCGTGCGCGTCGCTTTCGGTGTTCTGCTCGCCCCAGGTCATCGTGCCGAGACCGATCAAGCTGACTTTGACGTCCGAATCGCCGAGTGTGCGGTATTCCATGCTGAGGTTCCTGTCGCTTCGCGTGCAAAAATTCGAAGCTAACACATCGGCGCGATTGCTTCAGGACGCGCGCGGCGAAGCGACGCCGAGGCTGCGCTTACGGCGTCGACGCGTCGGCGACGCGCATGCGCTCGGCCCTCCCGCGCGGCCGCCCGGCGACCGACGCTCGGCCGACACCGACACCGACACCGACACCGACACCGGCACTAGCGCCGGCACCTCACGCAACGCATCGCGCGCCGCGAGCCGCGCGCCGGCGCACCGCTCACGCCGGCCGCTGAATGAAGCACGTCGCCGACGCATGCGCGACCACCTTGTCGTCCGGCGTCTTCAGCGTCCCTTCGGCGACGCCAAGACTCTTGGACAGATGGATCACGCGCCCTTCGGCGATGAGATCGACGTCGCGCGGCACCGGGCGCAGCATTTTCACGTGCAGATCGACGGTGCCGTAACCGACGCCCGGATCGAGCATCGTATGCACCGCGCACCCCGTGACCGAATCGAGCACCGTCGCGGCGAAGCCGCCGTGCACGCCGCCGAGCGGGTTCAGATGTCGGCCGTCGGCGCGCGCGGTCATTTTCACGTAGCCGAGCTCGATGCTCTCGGGCCGCATCGGGATCGTCTCGGCGATCGACGCGGCGGGCAAATCGCCCGCCGCTGCGGCGCGCAACAGTTCAAGACCGGACATGGAAAGCGGATTCATCGACACACTCCTCGCTGGGATGCGGAACGCGGCGCGCGTATCGCGCACCATAACGTTCCGAAAAAGAACTTATAATGGCGCCCATTATTCGCAGACGCTCAACCGCTGTCAACACACGAAGGCGCCGCCGGTTCGAGCGTGCGTTCTATAATCGAACGCACTTTCCCTGCCTATACGGAATCCGATCATGAAATGGGACGACGTCGGCTCGATGCCGTGTTCGGTCGCGCGCACGCTTGCCGTGCTCGGCGACCGCTGGACGATGCTGATCCTGCGCAACGCGTTTCTCGGCCATCGCCGCTTCGAGGCGTTCCAGACGCAGTTGGGACTCACGCGCCACGTGCTCGCCGAGCGGCTCGCACGGCTCGTCGACGAAGGCATCTTCGCGAAGTGCGCATATCAGGACAGGCCGCCGCGCTTCGAATATCGGCTGTCGCAGAAAGGCCTCGATCTCTATCCGGTGCTGCTCGCGCTCACCGCGTGGGGAGACCGCTGGAAGGACGACGGCAACGGCCCCCCCGTCGTGCTGCGGCACCGCAAATGCGGGCACGTGATGCAGCCGGTGATGGTGTGCTCCGAATGCGGCGAGCCGATCGATCCGCGGGAAGTCGAGCCGCTGCCGGGGCCGGGCTGGATCGCGCGGCAAACGGACGAAGTCGAGTGACGGCGGGCGGCGGACGGACGCCGCTGCGTCGACGATGATGTCGCCTGTCGCCTGTCGCTTGCGTGAGCGAAAGCGAGCGCGTGCGATGCGCTCGACGCGCATGCGCACGCTTCGCGACGCGGAACGTGCGCGAAGCGCGCCTGCCCGGGACCGCGCAAACTGGAACAGCAGATAGGCGGCGATCGACCAGACGACGCGCGCGATGTGCGTCAATTGCAGGCCTTCCTGCCGTATCCAGTAGCCGCACCACAGCCCGCCGAGCGAACCGGTTCGTCACGGAGCGCGCACGCACACGCCGGCCACGATTTCAGGCACGCCCTGCGCACCGAAACGACGGGACGCGACACGCATGGAAACGTCGCCGCGCACACGCAAACGAGCATTTGCCACCGATGCCGCTTCGTCCAAGCCGCGTTTCGGCCCAACCGCGACCGCCAACCGCCCAAACAAGCCCCCTGCATCGCCGCCGCCGCGCCGCACCGCGCGCCCGTCGAAGCAGCCGCGCCGCCCGCGCGACAAGCGAAACCCCGAGCAAACTCTTTCGCTTTTGAAAGCAATCCGGGCGATTGAGGTAACATATCGCCTCTTGCACACAGCGACCGCTTCCTGCCGAGCGCGTCCCGCAAGAATTGCCTGGTGCGTGCCGTACCGGAAGGCGCGCGAACAGCTCAGATTCCAAGTCCACTGATTGCACGCCGGCGGCGGCGCCGTCATTTGCAACATCCGCCGTGCAATTTGGATTCCTCATGAAGAATAGACGCAACATCACCTCGTACATCGTGATTGCGATGATCCTCGGCATCGCCGTCGGCTATGGCTGCCATAGCGCGTTTCCGGACCCGCTGATCGCGAAGGAAATCGCCGGTTACGTCTCGCTGCTGTCCGACGTGTTCCTGCGTCTCATCAAGATGATCATCGCACCGCTCGTGTTCGCGACGCTGACGGTCGGCATCGCGCACATGGGCGACACGGGAGCGGTCGGCCGGGTCGGCGTGAAGGCGCTGGGCTGGTTCGTCATCGCGTCGTTCACGTCGCTGCTGCTCGGCCTCATGGCCGCGACGATCCTGCAGCCCGGCAGCCATCTGAGCCTGCCGCTGCCCGCCACCGATGCCGCCGTCAACCTGAAAACGAACTCGTTCACGCTGAAGGATTTCGTGATCCACCTGGTGCCGAAATCGATCGCCGAGGCGATGGCGAACAACGAGATCCTGCAGATCGTCGTGTTCTCGATCTTCTTCGGCACCGCGCTGTCCGCGCTCGGCGACACCGGCAAGCGCCTGACCGGCGTGATCGAGGATCTCGCGCAGGTCATGCTGAAGGTCACGGGCGCGGTGATGTGGTTTGCGCCCGTCGCGGTGTTCGCAGCGCTCGCGTCGACGATCACGACGGAAGGACTCGGCATCCTGCTCACGTTCGCGAAGTTCATGGGCAGCTTCTACATCGCGCTCGCGCTGTTGTGGGGCGTGCTCACGCTCGCGGGCATCGTGTTCCTCGGCAAGCGCACGTTCACGCTGATCCGCCTGATCCGCGAGCCGTTCCTGCTGTCGTTCGCGACCGCGAGCTCGGAAGCCGCGTATCCGAAACTGCTCGACGCGCTCGACCGCTTCGGCGTGAACCGCAAGATCTCGAGCTTCGTGCTGCCGATCGGCTATTCGTTCAACCTCGACGGCTCGATGATGTACTGCACGTTCGCGGTGCTGTTCATCGCGCAGGTGTACGGCGTCCATCTGCCGCTCGGCACGCAGATCACGATGCTGCTTCTGCTGATGCTGACGTCGAAGGGCATGGCGGGCGTGCCGCGCGCGTCGCTCGTCGTGATCGCGGCGACGCTCAACCAGTTCCACCTGCCCGAAGCGGGGCTGCTGCTGATCATGGGCGTCGACATGTTCCTCGACATGGGCCGCTCCGCGACCAACGCGGTCGGCAATTCGATCGCGGCCGCCGTGGTCGCGAAGTGGGAAGGCCAGCTCGGCGACCCGCGCGACGACGCCGACTCCGGCTCGGATGGCGGCATGGCGTCGAGCGAGCCGCCGCGAATCACGGAGCGCGTATAGCGGTGGCCGCTTGCGCGGGCCGGCCCGGCGTCGCCAGGCCGGCCGTCCGTGCAATGCGACGCTCCCGGGCGGCGGCCCGGCGAGCCAATGCGGCGGCACCGCCGCAAGCTCGCCAGGTTCGCGCCGATCACCGTTGGCCGCCCTGAAAACGCGCGTCACGGCTTCAGATCCACGGGATCGCGATCGGCGCAGGCGCAGGAACCGTTGCCCCCGCCCACGTAGCCGAATGCGGCAAACGCAGCATCGGCACACTTCCGCATCTCATTCGGCGACGACGCATAGCGGCCCTTTGCCGTCTCGTCGCGCCGACGTCCAATGCGGACAGCCGCCCTTGCTCGCAGCGCGCCGGCTTGCCGCGGCATCGCGGGCGAGCAGCGCGTCCGCCGAGCCACGCATCGCAGCGTCTTGCGAATTGCTCCGGAAACGAAAAGCCAGACGTGCGCGAGGAACGAGTGAAGACTCGTCTCGCCGCAAGCGGCGTTCATATGCGCACCCACATGCGCGCTCCGCCGGCACATTAGCCGCGGATGGAGGACGCGCCACACGGCACGCCAGCTCGTCGGCCGCATTGAAGTAAAATACCGGGTTGTTCACGCGCCGCCGCGCCATTTCCGTCCCGCCTATGTCCGCCTCGCCTGCCCTCAGCCCACGCCGGGTGTCCGTCGCCCCGATGATGGACTGGACCGATCGCCATTGCCGTTCGTTTCACCGAACGATCTCGCGCCACACGTGGCTCTACACGGAAATGGTGACGACGGGCGCGCTGATCCACGGCGACGTCGCGCGCCATCTCGCATTCACGCCCGACGAAGCGCCCGTCGCGCTGCAACTGGGCGGCAGCGAGCCCGCCGACCTCGCGCATTCCGCGAAGCTCGGCGAACGCTGGGGCTACGACGAAATCAACCTGAATTGCGGCTGCCCGTCCGAGCGCGTGCAGCGCGGCGCATTCGGCGCGTGCCTGATGAACGAGCCGCAACTCGTCGCGGATTGCGTGAAGGCGATGCGCGATGCAGTGTCGATCCCCGTGACGGTCAAGCACCGGATCGGCGTCGACGCAATCGACGACTATGCGTTCGTGCGCGACTTCGTCGGCACGGTTGCCGCGGCCGGCTGCGGCGTATTCGTCGTGCACGCGCGCAACGCGATCCTGAAGGGCTTGTCGCCGAAGGAAAACCGCGAGATTCCGCCGCTCAAGTACGACTATGCGTATCGACTGAAGCGCGACTTTCCTCAGCTCGAGATCGTCATCAACGGCGGCATCACGACGTTCGACGAAGTCGAGCGGCATCTGCAGCAAGTCGACGGCGTGATGCTCGGCCGCGAGGCTTATCACAATCCGTACGTGCTCGCCGATGTCGACGCACGCTTCTATGGCGCGACAGCGCCGGCGCCGACGCGCGAAGCAATCGAGGCGAAGCTCGTCGAATACTGCGCGGCCGAGCTCGCGCGCGGCACGTATCTCGGCGCGATCGTCCGGCATGCGCTCGGCCTGTATCGCGGCGTCGCGGGCGCGCGCGGCTGGCGCCGCGTGCTGTCGGACAACAAGCGCCTCGCACGCGGCGATCTGTCGATCTTCGACGAAGCGCGCGCGCACCTTGCAAGCCCGGAAGAATTTTTTGAAAAAAGGGCTTTGCAAAGTTAAACAGCGTTTGTATAATCTCGCTTCTTCGTTGATGCCGCCGCTGCGGCGAATTAGCGGAGAAAAATAGTGGTGGCTGTAGCTCAGTTGGTAGAGTCCAGGATTGTGATTCCTGTCGTCGTGGGTTCGAGTCCCATCAGCCACCCCAGAGTTTCAAAGCAAAACAGGCGCTTCGGCGCCTGTTTTGCTTTCTGCGGCCAGATAACGTCGGAGCGACGCCGCGGATTCGCTTTCCCGGGGATTCGCTTTCTTCACGCAGCCGTGTTCGCCGCTTTCGCCTTGCGCACTCCCTCTTTCGCCTGCATCCCGACGAATGTGCGTTGCCGCCCTCTCGCCAAGAACATGACGCCATAGTCGCCGGCTTGCCGGCAATCGAACCTCGATCATGATCGCAAAGGCGTGAACCTTCCGAAGTCGCCCGGATGTCGCGTCGGCCTCAATGCACGCATCGCGTGCGAAGCATCGAATCACCTTCATCGCGGGCGACTCGTCGCGCATCATTCGCGCGCCGCCCTCTCATCGATCGAATCTCCGGAAATCCGACGCGCAAGACTCCGACGCTCAAAACGCGAAAGCCCCAACCGCATTACGCAGCCGGGGCCTTCTTTTGCATCAGATCCTTTGGCACGAGGAGAAGATGCCCTTGCAGTATATTCGACGCGCGCCGGGCGGCATGCCGATTCTTTGTGAATATTTGTATCGCCAGTTAAGCACTCTCGTGAAAACCGGTTCGATCGCGCGGATCGATCCGATTCCCGCCTGCGGCGCGCCGCATCCCGCCACCACGGCGCGAACGACGCGCGTCCCGCCCCCGACGCTCCGCCCGAATCGGATCACGCCACGCGCTCACGCCCGCACGATCCGCGGACCGATCGCGCCGCCACGACCGCCGCACGGCCGTCACACGACCATCAAGACCCAAGCCGAATCCCGTCAGACGACGCCCGCGCCCAGCAACTCCCGGTCGACCGCCGATCGCGCGACGGCGAGCGTCTGCTCGATCACCCTGCGCTCGCTGAGCAGCAGCCCGTCGATATGCACGAGCCGCCAGTCGATCATCACCGTGCCGCCCTGCAGCACCCGGTAATGCGCCTTCTCGCCCGCCCACACCTGCTCGGTCTTCACTTCGATCTCGTAGCCCTTGTAGGACTCGCCGAAGTCGCCGATGTCATTGCCTTTCGGTTCCATTTCGCCGCCTCCCGAACCCGGACGGTTCGTGCGCCTGCGTCGTCGCGGGCAAGTCCTGCGGCGCGCGCCGCCTCCGTCAATCGTACGCTTCAGACAGGTAAGCCTTGCCGTCGTCGGTGATGTCGGCCCGGTCCGGGCCGCTCTGATAGACGAAGCCGTCGTTCAGAAGCTCTTCGAGCGCCAGCCGGAAACCCGCCGGCAGCGGCCGGCCGGAGCCGAACTGGTCGATCCATTTCAGCGCTTCGATCGCTTCTGGACTCAGGGTAGGAAACATGGCCCGCCTCCGCCGTCGGTTTCGTTCCATCCTAGCACTTTCGCACATGCCGGGAAAAACGACGCAAGCGGCGCTGGGCCGGCGCGAGAAGCCGCCTCGCGCCGGTCGGGCGTAGCCGAGGCGGCCGCCCGCTCAGAGGCGGGCGATCGATACTTCAGTCGACTTGACGAGCGCCACCACCTCGGTGCCCACCTTCAGCTCGAGTTCGTCGATCGAGCGCGTCGTGATGACCGACGTGACGATGCCGAACGGCGTGTCGACGTCGACTTCGGACACGACGGGCCCGCGGATGATCTCCTTCACCTTGCCTCGGAATTGATTTCGTACGTTGATTGCCGTGATGCTCATCGAGTATTCGCTCCGAATGGTTCGTCTGATTGATCGATGCGACCGGTTCGATCGCGCAGGCGGCGGCGCGAGCGCCGCGCGCCCGTCATACCGCCCAGCGCAATCCGCCCGCGGCGGCCGCGCGGCCGCGCACGCCGTCCGCAAGCGCGGCGGCCGGCGCCGTATTGGCCGCGTCCGCGCCCGTCAGCACGCGTTGCAGCACGCGCTCCTCGAGTGCGGCGAACGTCGCCGACGCGCGTGCGCGCGGCCGCTCGAGCGGCACCGGCTGATCGAACGCGACCCTGCCCGCCTCGATGAGCAGAATCCGGTCGCCGAGCGCAACCGCCTCCTGAACGTCATGCGTGACGAGCAGCGCGGTAAATCGATGTTCGCGCCAGAGGCGCTCGATCAGCGCATGCATCTCGATGCGCGTGAGCGCATCGAGCGCGCCGAGCGGCTCGTCGAGCAGCAGCAGTTGCGGACGGTGAACGAGCGCCCGCGCGAGCGCGACGCGCTGCCGCTGGCCGCCCGACAGTTGCGCGGGCCAGTCGTTCGCGCGCGCGAGCAGCCCGACTTCGTCGAGCACGGCGCGCGCATCGTCCCTCGCGCGCCGCCCGAGACCGAGCATCACGTTCTGCAGCACGGTCTTCCACGGCAGCAGGCGCGCATCCTGATACATGATTCGCGTATCGAGCGCGCCGCCGCCTTCGCCATGCTTGACGAGCGTGCCGGCGCTCGGCGTCTCGAGCTCCGCGACGAGCCGCAGCAGCGTCGATTTCCCGCAGCCGCTGCGGCCGACGATCGCGACGAAGCTGCCGCGCTCGATCGACAGGTCGACGTCGGCGAGCACGGTCCGCTCGCCGTAGCGCTTGCTCACGCGTTGCAGGCGCACCGATGCGTCCGCGGCGCCGTCGCGCGGCGCACGGCGAAATTCGCCGCCCGACGCGAACGGCAGCACGTGCGCGCCGCCGTCGCGCTCCAGCACCGCGGCGTCCTGCGCGTCGCCGTCCGTGGTGCGCGGCTGCGCGAGCTCGGCCTCGAGATCCGCGCCCGCGATCGGGCCATACGTGGCGGCCAGCGTGGTTCCGTTCATGCCTGGGCTCCCGGTTGATACGCGGGGTGCCAGCGCAGCGTCGCGCGCTCGAGCCATTTCGCGAGCACGTCGGCAAGCTTGCCGAGCACCGCGTACAGCAGGATGCCGACCACCACCACGTCGGTTTGCAAGAATTCGCGCGCATTCATCGTCATGTAGCCGATGCCCGATTGCGCGGAGATCGTCTCGGCGACGATCAGCATCACCCACATCAGCCCGAGCGCGAATCGCACGCCGACGAGAATCGACGGCAGCGCGCCCGGCAGGATCACGTCGCGATAGAGCGCGAAGCCCTTCACGCCGTAGCTCCTCGCCATCTCGACGAGGCCCGCGTCGACCGAGCGGATTCCGTGATACGTGTTGATGTAGACCGGGAAGAACACGCCGAGCGCGACGAGGAAGAGCTTCGCCTTCTCGTCGATGCCGAACCACAGGATCACGAGCGGAATCATCGCGAGCGCGGGGATGTTGCGGATCATCTGGATCGTCGAGTCGAGCGCGACTTCGGCCGCCTTCGAGAGCCCGGTCGCGAGGCCGAGCGCGAGCCCGACGCCGCCGCCGATCACGAAGCCGACGAGCGCGCGCCACGTGCTGACTTTCACGTTCGCCCACATGTCGCCCGATTCGACGAGCGCCCACGCGGCGCGCACGACGGCGAACGGCTCGGGCAGCACGCGACTCGACAGCGCGCCCGAGCGCGCGGCGAATTCCCACGCGAGCACGAGCGCGAGCGGCACGAGCCACGGCGCGATCGCGCGCGCGGCTTGCCCGGCGCGGCGCACGGCGAAGCTCGGGCTTGAATGCGTCGTTGCCATGTCGATGCCCTCCCCGCTCAGCTCTGGCTCGCCTTCGGCAGATACTGATTGCCGACGACTTCGCCGAACGGCCCCGACAGCGGCCCCGTGCGACGCGCGCCGCCGCCGCCCTTGACAAGCGGGAACACGAGCTCGGCGAAGCGGTACGATTCCTCGAGATGCGGATAGCCGGACAGGATGAACGTCTCGATGCCGAGCGCCGCGTATTCGCGCATCCGCGCGGCGACTTGCTCGGGATTCCCGACGAGCGCCGTCCCCGCGCCGCCGCGCACGAGCCCGACGCCCGCCCACAGATTCGGATAGACCTCGAGCTCCTGGCGCGAACCGCGTTTGCCGCCGTGCAGCGCGGCCATCCGGCGCTGACCTTCGGAATCCATCTTCGAGAACGCCTGCTGCGCGCGCACGATCGTGTCGTCGTCGAGCCGGCTGATGAGGCGATCGGCGTCGCGCCACGCTTCCTCTTCGGTCTCGCGCACGATCACGTGCAGGCGGATTCCGAACTTGATCTGGCGGCCGCGCTCGGCCGCACGCGCGCGAATGTCGGCGATCTTCTTCTCGACCGCGGCGGGCGGCTCGCCCCAGGTCAGATAGGTATCGATGTGGTCGGCCGCGATCGCGTGCGCGGCGGGCGACGAGCCGCCGAACCACAGCGGCGGATGCGGATGCTGAACGGGCGGATACAGCAGCTTGCCGCCCTTCGCCTGCAGGTGCTCGCCGTCGAAATCGACGCTGCCGTTCTCGTGCGATTCGGCGAGCAGCTTGCGCCAGATGTGCAGGAAATCGTCGGTGATCGCGTAGCGCGTGTCGTGATCGGCGAAGAGGCCGTCGCCTTCGAGCTCGGCCGAATCGCCGCCCGTCACGACGTTGATCAGCAGGCGCCCGTCGGAGAGCCGGTCGAACGTCGACGCCATCCGCGCGGACAGCCCGGGCGACGACAACCCCGGCCGGATCGCGACCAGGAATTTCAGGCGCTTCGTCGCCGGAATGAGGCTCGACGCGACGACCCACGCATCCTCGCACGAGCGGCCCGTCGGCAGCAGCACGCCGTCATAGCCGAGCGTGTCGGCCGCGACGGCGACCTGCCGGAAGTAATCGTAATCCGCGGCGCGTGCGCCCTCGGCCGTGCCGAGATAGCGGCTGTCGCCGTGCGTGGGGATGAACCAAAACACATTCATGCGATGCTCCTGCCTGACTGATCGTGCGAAGAAGTGGGCGGCGGCGCGGCACTCGCGGATGAGTTGGGGAACGCATGCCGCGGCGAACCGCTCGGCTTGCGTGCGCTTTCGCGCGATGGGCGGCCCGGCCGTCTCTGGGGAACCAGTCTAGGGAGCGCGGTTTCGTATAGGAACGATTTTTTTGAGCTTAGGTTTTCCGCTTTCGTGCATAGCGTGCTGCTGCAGCGAATATGGGCGCACGGGCCCCTATAATGTTGCCCAAGTCCCTAACAACCCGGCGCGCGCCGCACGGCGCCGCGCCTTTACGTGACGCTCTCGATGCAGAAAGTGATCCTGCCGTTTCTGTCCGGCTTTCTCGCCGCGCTCTTCTTCCGTGAAGCGACGCTCGCGCTATTGCATACGGCCGGCCTCATCGACGCGACCGGCTTCTCGACCGCGCCGTTCGTCCCGCTCGGCATTCCTGAATTCGTCGCGAACGCGATCATGAGCGCGTGCTGGGCGATCCTGATGGCGTGGCTGCTGCGCGTGTCGCCCGAGCGCGCGGCGCCATGGGTGCCGTCGCTCATGTTCGGCGGCATCGTGCTCACCGCCGCGCGCGTGTTCGCGATCGATCCGCTGCGCGGCTTCTGGCCGGCCGGCAACATGCTGCCGCCCCTCGTCGTCGGCTTCGTCGCGAACGCCGTCTGGGGCTGGGGCGCGCTCGTGTTCATGCGAGCGTTCATGTCGGACAACGGCGACGACGCGTGAGCGCCGCCGATCGGGCGCGGCGTTCACCACCGCCGTCGCGCGCCGCGCTGACCGCGCGCGACGCGAAGATCGTCCATCGTTCGACGGACGATCGCGCCGATACCTGAATGGATGGCGGATGGCCGCGGTCGCCGACGGATCGACGTTTCCGCGTCGCGGCGGTCGAAAAAATTTTCGGCGCGTCGGCCGGGGAGCCTTCGGCGAATCGGTTGAATTGTCTTCGACGAGGCGATCGTTCGGATCGATCGTGACGCGCTCGTCGAGCGCCGATCGAATGACCCGCGCCGCGTCGTGCAGCATCGGGCGCGCCGCGCTATGCGCGCGCGGCCCCGTGCATGGCGCGCCCGGAAGCGCGCGGAAACCGCGGAGCGTGCTCGTCGGCGGTCGAGGCCGACGGCCTCCTCGCTTCCTCGCCTTCGCATGCGTCGCCGCGCACCACGCAACCCGCGCAACGCCCCGCCGTCAGTCGCGCAAACCTCTGAGCGGATGCTCGTCCGCGCGCCACGGGCTCTCGAACATCCTCGCGACCACCTCCGCCGTCACGTCCGAGATCGTCGGATAACGCCACTTCGGCGCGTGATCCTTGTCGACGATCACCGCGCGCACGCCTTCGATCACGTCGCCGCGCGCGAACGTCGAACGCGTCAGGTCGAGATCGCGCCGCAGGCAATCCGCCATCGTCGCGCCGCGCGCGCGCTCGACGACTTCCAGCGACACCGCCATCGACAGCGGCGACAGCGCGCCGCCGCGCATCGCATCGCGCGCCTTGTCGAGCCACGCGCTGCGCACCGAAGCGTCGCGCTCGGCGTCGAGGGACGCGGCGATCGCGGCGACGTCGGCCCGCGCGAAATGCCTGTCGATCGACGCGCGCGCGGCCGCGAGCGTCGACGCGTCGGGCGCGGGCGCCGGCGCGTGCCGCGCCGCTTCGGCCGCGACGCGCGCCGTCACCGCCGCGCCGTCGTCGAAGCGCTCGGTGCGCAGCGCGTCGATGAGCGCCGGCAGCGCCGCATCCGGCAGATACGCGTCGGCAAGCTGCGCATACAGCGCGCTCGCCGCGTCGAGCGTCGCGCCCGTGACGGCGAGATAGCGGCCGAGCGCGCCCGGCGTGCGCGCGAGAAACCAGCTCATGCCGACGTCGGGAAAGAGCCCGATGCGCGTCTCCGGCATCGCCATCTTCGTCGAGTCCGTGACGACGCGCAGCCCGCCGGTGTGCTTCGCCGCCTGCGAGATGCCCATCCCGCCGCCCATCACGACGCCGTGCATCAGCGCGATGTACGGCTTCGGATAGGTGAAGATCGCGTGGTTCAGCGAATACTCTTCGATGAAGAACGTGTCGATCGACGCCTGATCGCCGCGCCGGTGCGCATCGTGGAAGAAGCGCACGTCGCCGCCCGCGCAGAACGCGCGCGGATGCGGGCTGTGGATCACGACCGCGAGCACGCCGGGATCGTCGCGCCACGCGTCGAGCGCGCGGTGCAGCGCGCGGATCATGCCGGTCGACAGCGCATTGAGCGCTTGCGGACGGTTCAGTTCGAGAAAGCCGATGCGGTTCGCGACGTGCGCGCGGACGTCAGCCTCGGGCGAATCGGTAAGGGAAGCGTTCATGACGATGGGAAGTGGGCGGGCGCGGCCGTCAATGCGCCTGCATTTTCGAAAAGAGATTGAGCACCACCACGCCCGAGACGATGAGCGCGAGCCCGACCACCGCCGGCCAGTCCGGCACCTGCCGATACAGCACGACGGCGACGAGCGTGATGAGCACGATGCCCGCACCCGACCAGATCGCATACACGACGCCCACCGGCATGCTCTTGAGCGTCAGCGACAGGCAATAGAACGCGGTGCCGTAACCCGCGGCGACGATGAGCGTCGGCCAGAGCCGCGTGAAACCTTCGGCCGCGCGCAGCGCCGACGTGCCGATCACCTCGGCGACGATCGCGATCGCGAGCCATGCATAGCTGGGCAGTTGCATCGCGTCAGCTCCTCACGAGCGCCAGCGTTTCGTACGCGTGGCCGAGCTGCGCGCACAGCGCTTCGACGACGAGCTCGTGATCGCCCCGCTGCGGCAGCCCCGACACCGTCACCGAGCCGATCACGCCCGCCCCGGCCACCGCGAGCGGAAACGCGCCGCCGTGCGACGCGTATTCGGACGCGGACAGCCCGTGCTTGTCGGCGAGCGTCGCACCGGCCTGCTGCATCCGCAGGCCGACCGCATACGAGCTGCGCCGGAAATGCGCGACGACATTGCCTTTGCGGCGCGCCCAATCGACGTTGTCAGGCGTCGCGCCGTCGAGCAACGCGAAGAAGAGCGGCTGCCCGAACGTGCGCACGTCGATCGCGACGGCATGGCCGCGCGCGAGCGCGAGCTCGCGCAGCTGCGAGCCGAGCGCCCATGCGCGCGCGGCGTCGAACTGCGGGAACACGAGGGTCTTTTCCTGTACGGCGATCGACTGCAGATCGAGAGCGATGTCCATGACGCGTGTGTGCGAACGATAGCGAAAATGCGAGAAGGAAATGCCGCGCCGCCTCGGGCGGCCGGCGCGCTGCGCGGCCCGTGCGGTGCGGCCGGCGAAACAGTCCGGCGAAACAGTCCGGCGAAACGCTCCGATTCTAGCGCAGCGCCGCTTCCGAGCCGTTCGGGCGCGGCGGCGAACGGAAATCGTCAGGAAGGTGTTGCATTTCTCCGGGTATCTCCTTATAATTTCATCTTTCGACGGACGCGGGGTGGAGCAGTCTGGCAGCTCGTCGGGCTCATAACCCGAAGGTCGTAGGTTCAAATCCTACCCCCGCAACCAAGCCAGGTTTTTCGCAAGCGGCGCCGAGCGCGCGGTCATGCGAAAACGGACGAATCCACGTCGAAACCGATCAGAAAGCCCGCCCTCAACGGTGGGCTTTTTGCTTTTCGGGCGCCTGCTCGATTGCGTCGCCGATCTGCATCCGAACGCCATCGCGCGCAGCCGGCGCGACACGCGCCGAACGAAAGCGCAACGCGCGAGCGCGGGCAACCGCGATCGCGCGAAAAGCCTGTCGCGAACGCGCCGCCGCGCACGCGCCGTTCGGCACGGCGCTCCACGGCGAGCGTTCGAGAATGCCCCCGCCCGGTGATACACTCGCATCACCATTTCCCATCCCCTTCCTATGAAATTCTGTTCCGTTTGCGGTCACGAAGTCATTGCGCGCATCCCGCCGGGAGACAATCGCGAGCGCTTTGTCTGCGACCATTGCGGCACGATCCACTATCAGAACCCGCGCAACGTCGTGGGCACGATTCCCGTGTGGGGCGAGCAGGTGCTGCTGTGCCGGCGCGCGATCGAGCCGCGCTACGGCTTCTGGACGCTGCCCGCGGGCTTCATGGAGATGGGCGAGACGACGGCCGAGGCCGCGGCGCGCGAAACGCTCGAGGAAGCGGGCGCGCGCGTCGAGGTGCAGAATCTCTTCACGCTGCTGAACGTGCCGCACGTCCATCAGGTGCATCTCTTCTATCTGGCGCGCCTCGTCGATCCGTCTTTCGAGGCGGGCGAGGAAAGCCTCGAAGTGCGGCTCTTCGACGAAGCGGACATTCCGTGGGACGACATCGCGTTCCCGACCGTCAGCCAGACGCTGCGGTTCTTCTTCGCCGACCGCGAGGCGGGCGACTACGGCGTCCACACGGGCGACATCTTCCGCTCGCTGCGCAACGGCTAGGCGCGCGCATGGTTCCCTGGCTCGGCCCCGACGATCCGTTTCCGAGCGTCGAGCGCGCGCTCGGCGCGGCGAGCGGCGCGCCCGGCCTCCTCGCCGCGAGCGCCGACCTGCTGCCGTCGCGCCTCATCGACGCGTACCGGCGCGGCATCTTCCCGTGGTATTCGGACGGCCAGCCGGTGCTCTGGTGGAGCCCCGATCCGCGGATGATCCTCGCGCCCACCGAATTCAAGATTTCCGCGACGTTCAGAAAGACGCTCAAGCGCGTGCTGCGCGAGCCGCGCTGGGAGATTCGCGTCGACAGCGACTTCGCCGGCGTGATGCGCGCGTGCGCGCAGGCGCCTCGGCCCGGACAGCGCGGTACGTGGATCACCGCGGAGATCGTCGACGCGTATTCGTCGCTGCACCACGCGGGCGACGCGCACAGCATCGAAACCTGGCTCGACGGCCGCCGCGTGGGCGGCCTTTACGGCGTGTCGTTCGGCCGGATGTTCTTCGGCGAATCGATGTACGCGGACGTGAGCGACGCGTCGAAAATCGCGCTCGCGGCGCTCGTCGCGCACCTGCGCGAGCACAGGGTAGAAATGATAGACTGCCAGCAGAACACGTCGCATCTGGCGTCGCTCGGCGGCCGGGAAATCGCGCGCAAGGCGTTCGTCGCCCACGTGCGCCGCGCCGTCGGCGAAGCGCCGATACCATGGCGGTTCGACAAGACCGTCGTCGCCGGGCTGCTCGGCCATGCCGCTTCGGCGACGGCAGCGGATGCATTCGATCGTTAGCGCGGCAAAACATCAATACATCGAGAGCTGCCCATGACTCATCCCACTGAGCTGCCGCTTTCACCGCTTTCGGCGTTGCAATTCTATGCGACGGCCCCCTACCCGTGCAGTTATCTGGACGGGCGCATCGCGCGCTCGCAAGTCGCGACGCCCAGTCATCTGATCAATTCGGACATCTACACCGAGCTCGTCAAGGCAGGCTTTCGCCGCTCCGGCGTGTTCACGTACCGCCCCTACTGCGACGGCTGCCGCGCGTGCGTGCCGGTGCGCGTGCCCGTCGACGCGTTCAAGGCGAGCCGCACGCAGCGGCGCGCATGGAAGCGTCATCGCGCGCTCGTCGCGACGGTGTCGCCGCTCCATTACGACGAAGAGCATTACGCGCTCTACATGCGCTATCAGTCGGCGCGCCACGCGGGCGGCGGCATGGATCGCGACAGCCGCGATCAATACGAGCAATTTCTGCTGCAGAGCCGGATCAACTCGCGGCTCGTCGAGTTCCGCGATCTCGATCCGACGCAGGACGGAGCGAGCGCGCTGCGCATGGTCAGCATGATCGACATCCTCGGCGACGGCCTGTCGTCCGTCTACACGTTCTTCGATCCCGACGAGCCGCACGCGAGCTACGGCACCTACAACATCCTCTGGCAGATCGAGCAGGCGAAGAGCCTGCGCCTGCCGTACGTCTATCTCGGCTACTGGATTCGCGAGAGCCCGAAGATGGCGTACAAGGCGAACTTCCATCCGCTCGAAGGGCTCGTCGACGGCCGCTGGAAAGTGCTCGATCCGACGCTCGTCGACCTGCCGCCCGTCGATGCCGCGTTCGCGCGCGCGCCGCTGCCGGGCGGCCATTCGGGCACGCGCTGACGGCGTGGCGCACGTGCGCCGCCGCCCGCCCTGCGAAGGCGCGCCGGCGCTTCTCGGCTAAAATACCGGGTTGTCAATTTTTCGGCTGCCGCCGCCTCTTCCGTGTTCAGCTCCCTCTATCCGCTTGCCCGCGCGTCTCTCTTCAAGATGGACGCCGAGGACGCCCATCATCTGACCCTGCGCATGCTCGGCGCCGCGGGCCGCACCGGCCTCGCGTGCGCGCTCTCCTCGCACGTGCCCGACGCGCCGCGCACCGTGATGGGGCTCGAGTTCCGCAATCCGGTCGGACTCGCGGCCGGCCTCGACAAGGACGGCGCGGCGATCGACGGCTTCGCCGCGCTCGGCTTCGGCTTCATCGAGGTCGGCACGGTCACGCCGCGCGCGCAGCCCGGCAATCCGCGCCCGCGGATGTTCCGGCTGCCCGAGGCGCAAGCGATCATCAACCGGATGGGCTTCAACAACAGCGGCGTCGACCAGTTCGTGAAGAACGTGCAGGCGGCGCGCTATCGCGGCGTGCTCGGGCTGAACATCGGCAAGAACGCCGACACGCCGATCGAGCGCGCGGCCGACGATTACCTGTACTGCCTCGAGCGCGTCTATCCGTTCGCGAGCTACGTGACGATCAACATCTCGTCGCCGAATACGAAGAACCTGCGCCAGTTGCAGGGCGCGGGCGAGCTCGACGCGCTGCTCGCCGCGCTGAAGGACAAGCAGCGGCGTCTCGCCGACCTGCACGGCAAGCTCGTGCCGCTCGCGCTGAAGATCGCGCCGGACCTCGACGACGAGCAGGTGAAGGAGATCGCCGCGACGCTCTTGCGCCACCAGATCGAAGGCGTGATCGCGACCAACACGACGCTGTCGCGCGACGCCGTGAAGGGCCTGCCGCACGCCGACGAAGCGGGCGGGCTGTCCGGGCGGCCGGTGTTCGACGCGTCGAACGCGGTGATCCGCAAGCTGCACGCGGAGCTCGGCGACGCCGTGCCCATCATCGGCGTGGGCGGCATCTTCTCCGGCGAGGACGCGCGTGCGAAACTCGCGGCGGGCGCGTCGCTCGTGCAGGTGTACACGGGCTTCATCTATCGCGGCCCGGCGCTCGTCGCCGAATGCGTGAAGGCGATCGCTCGCGAGCAAGCGCGGTGATATAGAAATAAACAAACGATATTTAGATATCGATTGTTATTTCGCTACCATTGCGCGATCGATATCAGGGCCTCATCGAAGACCCCCTCCCAGGCAAGGAAACAACACAATGAAAATTGCGTCGCTGAAGAAGCTTCTGGTCGCCGGCCTGATCGGCGCGTCGTTCGTCGCCGCCACCGCGCACGCGGCGGATCTGCTCGACGAAGTCAAGCAACGCGGCACGCTGCGGATCGGCCTCGAAGGCACGTTCCCGCCGTTCAACTCGAAGAACCCGCAAGGCGAGCTCGTCGGCTTCGACGTGGACATCGCCAAGGCGATCGCCGCGAAGCTCGGCGTGAAGCCCGAATTCGTCACGACCGAATGGAGCGGCATCATCGCGGGCCTGCAGGCGGGCAAGTTCGACGTGATCGTCAACCAGGTCGGCATCACCGACAAGCGCCGCGAAACGCTCGACTTCTCGCCGGCGTACACCTACTCGTCCGCGCAACTGATCCAGCGCAAGGACGACGCGCGCCAGTTCAAGTCGCTCGAAGAGCTGAAGGGCAAGAAGCTCGGCGTCGCGCTCGGCACGAATTACATGGACATGGCGAAGTCGGTGCCGGGCATCGACGTGAAGACGTATCCGGGCGCGCCCGAGTATCTGCGCGATCTCGCGGCCGGCCGCCTCGACGCGGCGCTCAACGACCGCCTGATGCTCGCGTACCTGACGAAGAACTCGCAGCTGCCGCTGCGCCCGGGCGCGAACGTCGGCTCGGCGAATCCGTCCGGCATCCCGTACAAGAAGGGCAACCCGAAGTTCGCGAAGGCGATTGCGGACGCAATGGCGCAACTCGAATCCGACGGCACGTTCACGAAGATCTCGGACAAGTGGTTCGGCATCGACGTGACGAAGCCCGTCAAGTGAGCGCGTAAGCTCGTCGTCGCGCCGCCCGCGTCCGGCGGCAAACGAGGGCGGCATCCGCAACGGTGCCGCCCTTTGCATTGCGCGTCCGGTTTATGATTGCGCTTTCGCGTAAGCCTCGTCACCGCTTCACATGCCGATCACTTCCCTCCTCGCCCAATCGCTCCCGGTCCTCCTCCAGGGCGCGCTTTTGACCGTCAAGTTCGCCGTGCTGTCGATGGTGCTCGGCCTCGTCGGCGCCGTCGCGCTCGCGCTAATGGGCATCGGCCGCAGCGCGGTGCTGGCCGGCGTCGCGCGCGCGTACGTGAGCGTGATGCGCGGCACGCCGCTCCTCGTACAGATCTTCGTCGTCTACTACGGACTGCCGAGCCTCGGCATCTCGCTCGATCCGACGCCCGCCGGCGTAATCGCGCTGTCCGCGAACGTCGCCGCTTACATGTCCGAAAGCATGCGCGGCGCGATCAACGGGATCGACAAGGGGCAATGGCTCGCCGCCTACAGCCTCGGGCTGTCGTGGCGGCAGACGCTGCGCTACGTGATCGGCCCGCAGGCGCTGCGCATCGCGGTGCCGAGCCTGTCGAACAGCCTCATCAGCCTGATCAAGGACACGTCGCTCGTGTCGGTGATCACCGTCACCGAGCTGCTGCGCAGCGCGCAGGAAATCATCGCGTCGACCTATCAGCCGCTGCCGCTCTATCTCGCGGCGGCCGGCGTCTACTGGGTGCTGTGCCAGATTCTCGAATGGGTGCAGCGCTGGTACGAACGCCGGCTCGCTTTGCCGAGCCGGCATTGATCGCGCGTGCGACGCCGCCGCGCGCCACAAGCGCGGCGGCGCGCAGGTCCAGCGCCCACGTCGCCCGTCAATCCATCGGATAGCGCACGCCGAGCGCCGCGCGCGCCGCATCCGTCATCGCGATCATCCGCCGCGAATGATCGTGCGTCATCACCGGGCTTTCGAGCTCCCCCGCGCGCAGCAGCTCGCAGAAGTGCGCGATCTCGTAATTGAGGCCGCCGCCGTCGAACGGCTCGTCGAGCTCGACGACGCGGCCGTCCGCATAGCGGATCGTCGCCCGCGCGGGGTTCCACCAGTTTTCGTGAATCGTCACGTAGCCGCCCGCGGCCGCGAGGAGCGCGTCGCCGCGCCCCATCACGTCGAGCCCGCAGAAAAGCTGCGACACGCCACGCTCGTGCCGCGCGTTGACGCTCGCGAACACGTCGACGCCCGTCGCGCCGACGCGACCGAATGCCTGCACGTCGAGCGGCGCGCCCAGCCAGTCGACAGCGAGAAACATTTCGTAGACGCCGATGTCGAGCAGCGCGCCGCCCGCCTGCTCGAAACGGTAGACGGGATGATCGGCCGGCACCGTCGATGACGCGCAGCCCGCACGCACGAGCGCGACGTCGCCGATCGGATCGCGCTCGAGATGCGCGCGCAGCTTTCGGTACAGCGGATAGAACGGCGGCTTCATCGCCTCCATGAACAGGCGCTTCGCGGCGCGCGCGTCGCAGAGCACCGCATCGAGCTCGCGCGCGTTGACGGTCGCGGGCTTTTCGCAGAGCACTGCCTTGCCGGCCGCGAGCGCCGCGCGCGCGTAATGCGCGTGGCTGTCGTTCAGCGTCGCGATGTAGACGGCGTCGATCTCGGATGCGAAGAGCGCGTCGACGCTCGCGCACGGCGCGCCGCCGTGCGCGTCGCAGAACGCGGCGGCCGCGTCGACGCGGCGCGCCCACACGTGCGAGAGCACGGCATCGCGCACGTGCGCGATGCTCTGTGCGAACCGGCGCGCGATGCTGCCCGCGCCGACGATGCCGAAACGAATCGGCGTCGGTTGGTAATCGGTCATCGAATCAATTCCGTGTCGCTGAGGATATCCGGCGTCGGACTCGCAGCCCGGCCGGCCGTCATGATAAACGGCCGGCCTCCGGCGTGCGACACGGCGCGGCGCTCAGTTGCGCTCGGGCATCTCGACCGCGAAGTCGCGCATCTCCTCCGCCGTGTAGTCGATCAGCTCGAGCGCGGCCGCTTCCGCCTCGCGCGCATCGCGCCGCTCGATCGCCTCGACGACCCGCCCGTGCGACTTGAGCGCGAGCGCGCGAATATCGTCGCGCTGGCTCATTCGCGGGTTCACGACGCGCAGCGCGCCGCGAATGATCGCCGCCATTTGTTGGAAGAACTGATTGCCGCTCGCATGCACGATGCGCGTATGCAGCAGCTCATCCGCCTCGTCGTATGCCGGCGTCCCCGGCTCGGCCAATTTGAACAGCTCGAATGCCTCCCGAATGCCTGCGATTTCGGCCGCCGTCGCACGGCTTGCCGCCTGAGCGGTCGCGCGCGGCTCGATCAGCGTCCGGAACTCGATCACGTCGCGCAGGAACTGCCGATCGGGCTTCGCCCGGAAACGCCAGTTCACGACATCTTCGTCGATCATCCTCCAATGGCTCATCGGCCGAACGCGCGTGCCGACCTTCGGGCGCACGTCCAGCATGTCGCGCGCCAGCAACATCGAGAGCGCTTCGCGCATCACGGTGCGACTGACGTCGAACTCCTTCGACAACACGTCCTGCGGCGGCAACACGCCCCCATACTTGTCCTCGACGATTCCCGTGACAAGCCCATCCATCACTTTACTGACCAGTGACCGGTCCTTTCCCTGCTCCATGAGACCTCTCCCCGAACATCACCTGTGTTGGCACAATGCCCTCGCAGTCTCGCCGGCCCTCTGTATCGAAATGACATGACTATCAGCCTTTGTTCTTATGAACGATACGTTGCTGAGTTCGTCGCAATTCCGCTATCTGGTAAACACCTGACAGGGTAATCCCTCTTACTATATCCAGAAAAAAAACAGCCCTAAAAAAATAGGTCCAGCAAGCTTGTTGCAAGCTCGCTGGACCTCGGATCGAAGGCCTGCCGAAAGCGTCGGCAATCTGAATTTATTGAGATTGGATTTAACCGACTTTATTGCTTTCGCACAGCAAATTCATTTTCAAATGATTGAATTAACGCCGCACGTAGCGGAGCGTTTCGACGCCTTGCGCGGTGCCGAGCAGGCACAGATCCGCGCCGCGTTCGGCGAACAGGCCGACCGTCACGACGCCGGGCCAGCCGTTGATCGTCGCTTCGAGCGCGCGCGGATCGTCGATTCGCAGGCCCTTCACGTCGAGAATCTCGTTGCCGTTGTCGGTGAGGTACGGCGCGCCGTCCTGCTTCACGCGCAGCACGGGCACGCCGCCGAGCGCGGCGAGCCGGCGGCCGATCGCGGTGCGCGCCATCGGCACGACCTCGACGGGCAGCGGAAACTGGCCGAGCACCGCGACGCGCTTGCTCGCATCGGCGATGCAAACGAACGTTTCGGCGACCGAAGCAACGATCTTCTCGCGCGTGAGCGCGCCGCCGCCGCCCTTGATCATCGCGCCGCTCCCGTCGATCTCGTCCGCGCCGTCGACGTACACCTGCAGCGACTCGATCTCGTTCAGATCGAACACCTTGATGCCATGCGACTTCAGGCGCTCCGTCGTCGCGACCGAGCTCGACACCGCGCCGCGATAGCGATCCTTGACGGCCGCGAGCGCGTCGATGAAGCAGTTGGCGGTCGAGCCCGTGCCGACGCCGATCACCGCGCCTTGCGGCACGTTGTCGGTCACGTATTGGGCGGCGGCCTCGCCGACGAGGCGTTTGAGTTCGTCTTGTGTCATGAGAAGCGTCGAGCAATCGAAGTGCGAAAAGCGCAAGTTTACCGGAGACGCTCCGCTTGACGGCCTTTTTTGATGCGATCGCGACGGCGAAGCCACGCGCGGCGCCGACGCCCGCCGTTTCTCAGATTGACAATCGCTCGGCCGCGTTGACGCTCGCCCACGCGGCCGCGTCGAATCGGGCGGCGCGCTCGCGTGGCCGCCCGTCGAACGCGTTCACTGCGCCGCCACCCCGCTCGCCGCGCTTGCGCCGTCCGTCGCCACGTCGCGCTCGGGCGCCGGCTGCGACGACATGTACTTGTCGAGCAGCGCCTGCGCGATCGCGTCGGTTTCCGCATCGGGATTGCCCGCGTAGTCGGTTGGCCGGAAATGCATCTGGAACGCGGCGATCACGCGCCGCGCGCGATCGTCGAGCACGCCGTCCGTCGCGACGTCATAGCCGTAGCGCGCGAGCTTCAGTTGCAGTTCGCGCACGTCGACGAGCGACTTCGGCGGCCGGCCCGCGAGGCGCGCGGCGACGGTCGCGTCGTCGGGCCACGCACCGACGCCCGCTTTCGCAAGCGCGCGCCACGGGAACAGCGGGCCGGGATCGATCTTGCGCTGCGGCGCGATGTCGCTGTGGCCGACGACGCGCGTCGGCGGAATCTGGTAACGGGTGACGATATCCTTCGCAAGCCGAACGATCGCGTCGACCTGCGCGGGCGGATACGGCGCCCACATGCGGCCGTGCGGCGTATCGATCGGGCCGCGATTGACGTTCTCGATGCCGATCGACACGCCGTTCAGCTCGGTCGCGCCCTGCCACGAGCTCACGCCCGCGTGCCACGCGCGCTCGCTTTCCGGCACGAGCTGATAGACGACGGGCAAGCCGCGCTCGGTGCGCGGCGCGTCGGACACGACGTAATGCGAGCTCACGTTTTCCTGCGTGAGCACGTGCAGTGACTGCGCTTCGCCGATCTCGGTGTAGTGCATGACGAGGAAGCGAATGCGCGAATCGACGCTGCGCGCGGGCAGGCTCGTGTCGGCGTAGTAGTCGCCGTGATTGACGAGCGTGGGCGCCGTACAGGCGGCGAGCAGGCTGAGGCTCGCGAGAAGCGCATGGCGCAAAGGGATTTTCATGATGACGGCGCTCGATGAATCTGCGGTCGTCGGGACGATTCGACCCGACACGAGCGCCCCATTCTAGACGCTTCGTCGATCGTATTCTTGCGCGTTTTGCGCCTGTTTTACGGGAACTGCGCGCGGTGCGGCGATATGACGGCTGCGCGTCACGACGAAAACGGAAGCGTGCGGGCGTCGCGATCGACCCGGCCCGACGCTCGCGCTCCGCGACCGGACTCGCGCTTGCGGCGGCGATACGCGCGAGCGCGCCGCCTCGCATGCCGCCGGCGTTCGCCGTCGCGCGTCACGCACGAAGCGGCGCGCATCGCTCATAGTCGGCGGCGCGCGCACGCGCCGCGCGCTTTGCTTATTTCTTCGCGCCTCGCTGCCGCACGGCTTCGTACAGGCACACGCCGCTCGCGACCGACACGTTCAGGCTCTCGACGCTCCCCGCCATCGGAATGAACATCACTTCGTCGCACGTGTCGCGCGTCAAGCGCCGCATCCCCTCGCCTTCCGCGCCCACCACGAGCGCCACCGGGCCGTCGAGCTTCGTGTCGTAGAGGCTCGCCGTCGCATCGTCCGACGTGCCGATCACCCACACCCCCGCGTCCTTCAGCTCGCGCAGCGCCCGCGCGAGGTTCGTCACCGTGATGTACGGCACCGTATCGGCCGCGCCGCTCGCGACCTTCGCGGCGGTCGCGTTGAGTCCGGCCGCGCGGTCGCGCGGCGCGATGATCGCGTGCGCGCCTGCCGCGTCGGCGACGCGCAGGCATGCGCCCAGGTTGTGCGGATCGGTCACGCCGTCGAGCACGAGCAGAAGCGCCGGCCCCGCGATCCCGTCGAGCAGCTCGGCGAGGTTCTGCGCGAGCGGCAGATCCTCGACGCGCGCGACGACCCCCTGGTGGCGCTCGGTGTGCGCGAGCCCCCAGAGCCGCGTCTCGTCGGCGGCGATGAGACGCACGCCCGCTTCCTTCGCGGTCTGCAGGAAGTCCTGCATCCGGCGGTCGCGGCGCGTCGCATCGTAGAACACCTCCGCGACCGTCGACGCATCGTGCCGCATGCGCGCGGTCACCGCATGAAAACCGTAGAGAACCTTCAGACGTGACATGGCTGGAACAACCTTCGATCAAAACGCGCGGCCGCGCATTGCACGGCCGCATTGAAAATGGAAAGCGCCGCGCGCCCTTCCGGGTGCGCGGCGTCTCGATCAGTCGGCGCCGCCTCTCGCGGGCGGCGCGCTCGATCAGTACTTCTTGCGCGAACGCGCCTTCTTCGCGGCCGGCTTGGACGCGGCGCCCTTCTTGCGCGCCGCCCGCGCCTCATTCACCGCCGCGCTCGGCGCGCTCGCGGCCTTCTTGCGCCGCGCGGGCCCTTCCGCGGGCGGCAGCGAACGCACGCGCGGCCCGGCGGCTTCGGCAGCCGCCGCCGAAGCCGCCGGCCGCGGCGCCTTGACGGGCGTTTCGCGCACGAGCCGGAAATCGATCTTGCGCGCGTCGAGGTCCACGCGGCTCACCTGCACGCGCACGCGATCGGACAGCCGATAGCGGATGCCCGTGCGCTCGCCGCGCAGCTCGTTCTTCACTTCGTCGTACTGGAAGTAGTCGGCGCCGAGCTCGGTCACGTGCACGAGGCCTTCGATGAAGAGCGCGTCGAGCTGCACGAAGATGCCGAACGACGTGACGCCGTTCACCATCCCGCCGTACTCCTCGCCGAGCTTGTCGCGCATGAAATAGCACTTGAGCCACGCTTCGACGTCGCGCGACGCCTCGTCCGCGCGCCGCTCGTTCGACGAGCAATGAAGCCCGAGCTCTTCCCAGATCGCCGTGTTCGACCGCGCGCGGCCGCGCGCCTCGTCGTCCTCGCGCTGCATCGCGCGGGCCCGCGGCGACAGCGCGGTGTTGAGCTCGACGCCTTCGGGCGACTTCGGTGTGTACTTCTTGCCGGACAGGATCGCGTAGATCGCGCGGTGCGTGAGCAGATCGGGATAGCGGCGGATCGGGCTCGTGAAGTGCGCGTACGCGTCGTACGCGAGGCCGAAGTGGCCGATGTTGTCGGGGCTGTAGACCGCCTGCTGCATCGAGCGTAGCAGCATCGGCTGCAGCATCTGCGCATCGGGCCGATCGCGGATGTGCGCCATCAGCGCCGCATAGT
The DNA here is from genome assembly GCF_001526245.1 of Burkholderia sp. MSMB1498. NCBI lineage: Bacteria > Pseudomonadati > Pseudomonadota > Betaproteobacteria > Burkholderiales > Burkholderiaceae > Burkholderia > Burkholderia sp. MSMB1498. Next base: position 150,300 of record NZ_LOYJ01000066.1, on the reverse strand, counting down.
CGCTCGCGTGCGGCGTGTCGCCGCCGCCCAGCGTGAGCCCCATGTCGCGCAGGAACGCGCGCAGGTTCTCGAGCTTCTCGGGCGTCGGGCCCGCATGCACGCGGTAGAGGCCCGGATGCTTGTTGCGCTTGAGGAAATCGGCCGCGCAGACGTTCGCGGCAAGCATGCATTCCTCGATCAGGCGATGCGCGTCGTTGCGCTGGCGCGGCAGGATCTGCTCGATCTTGCCTTGCGCGTTGCAGACGATGTACGTCTCGGTCGTGTCGAAATCGATCGCGCCGCGCTTTTGCCGCGCGGCGAAGAGCGCCTTGTAGACGCCGTACAGGTTCTGCAGGTGCGGCATCAGCTCGGCGCGGCGCGCGGCCTCCGGCCCCTTCGTGTTCGCGAGCACCGCGGCCACTTCGGTATACGTGAGACGCGCGGCCGAGTGGATCACGGCCGGATAGAACTGATACGCCTTGATGTCGCCGCGCGCGTTGATGATCATGTCGCACGCGAGCACGCAGCGGTCGACCTGCGGATTCAGCGAGCACAGCCCGTTCGACAGCTTCTCCGGCAGCATCGGAATCACGCGGCGCGGGAAGTAGACCGACGTGCTGCGCTCGACCGCGTCGCCGTCGAGCGGGCTGCCCGGCTGCACGTAGTACGACACGTCGGCGATCGCGACGATGAGCCGGAAACCTTCGCCACGGCCGACCGCGACGGGCTCGCAGTATACGGCGTCGTCGAAGTCGCGCGCGTCCTCACCGTCGATCGTGACGAGCGGCACGTCGCGCAGATCGACGCGATAGCGCAAATCCGCGGGCCGCACCTTGTCCGGCAGCGCCGCGGCTTCGCCGAGCGCGTGCGCGCCGAATTCGTGCGGCACGCCGTACTTGCGCACCGCGATCTCGATCTCCATGCCGGGATCGTCGATGTCGCCGAGCACCTCGACGACGCGGCCGAGCGGCTGCGAATGGCGGCTCGGAAAATCGGTGAGCTCGACCACGACGACCTGCCCGACCTTCGCCTTCTTCACGTTCTGCGTGACGAGGATGTCGTGGCTGATCCGCTTGTCCTCGGGCGCGACGATGAGCGCGCCGTTCTCGTTCAGCAGACGCCCGATCACGCGCTTGTTCGCACGCTCTGTCACCTCGACGACATGCCCTTCCGGCCGCCCGCGCCGATCATAGCCGACGATCCGCGCGAGCACGCGGTCGTTGTGCATGACCTTCTGCATCTCGGCGTTCGGCAGGAACAGGTCGTCCTGGCCGTCGTCGCGGATCACGAAGCCGTAGCCGTCGCGATGGCCCTGCACGCGGCCCGCGACGAAGTTGGACGGATGCGTCAACTGATAATGTCCGCGCTTGTCGAGACGGATCTGACCGTCGCGCTCCATCGCGGCGACGCGACGGAAAAATCCTTCGCGCTCCTGACGCTTGATCGACAGCGCTTCAGCGATGTCGTTCGCCGCAAGCGGCGCGTCGCTCGTGCGCAGCACGCCGAGAATCTCTTCGCGGCTCGGAATGGGATACGGATACTTGCTCAAGGGCTTGTCGATGATTTTTCTCGTTGCGTTTGGCTTGCGCGACCGCGGCAAGCGGAGCCGAACGGGCGCGCCGCTCATGCCGCCCCATTCTAACACCCGCCGCCGCACCGAACGGACCGCACGCCGCGTGTTGCGCGGGATGCGCCGCGCCCTGCGCGCACGATGAAAAAGTGTTGACAGGCTCATTCGACCGTCTATAATTGCGGTCTTTGCAGCACACGCACCTGCCCAGGTGGCGGAATTGGTAGACGCACTAGTTTCAGGTACTAGCGGGTAACTCCGTGGAGGTTCGAGTCCTCTCTTGGGCACCAGATTCGAAAAAGCCAGCTTGCGCTGGCTTTTTCTTTTTGTGTGAGGCTGCCTATGTCTCGTGAAAACTGTCTTCAATGAATTTTTGGTCTCTCCCTAAATTTCTGTTGACAGAATTCATAAGACGTCTAAAATAGCGGTCTTGCTCGATGCAGCAGTGCCCAGGTGGCGGAATTGGTAGACGCACTAGGTTCAGGTCCTAGCGGTGGCAACACCGTGGAGGTTCGAGTCCTCTCCTGGGCACCATCTCTTATCGAGCAAAACAACGAACCCCGTAACGCATCGCGTACGGGGTTTTTTGTTTCTCGCACACGCCGCGCCGTTCGATCGCGTCTCGTGTGATATCGGCGGCATGCATCGCGCATGCGACGCCATCGCGATCGTCGCCGCTTCATCGCCGCGCGTCCGTGTCGCTCCGTCCTTGCGTCCTCTTCGTCCGCTCTTCGCTCCGCTTTGAACCCGGCCGAGCCGGCCCGTCACGCGACCTCGCTCGGGACAACCAACGAAACGCTTTCACGTCACCCACACCGCACATCCGATGCGCGCGGCGCTCGCAATGGCACGAACGCATGCTCGCGTTGCCGAGCGCCGCGCAAGACGGTCGGCGCAATTCGCAAGCGTGCGCCGATCCGCGTCCGAACGCGCCTGCGCCCGCCGCGGAGCGCGCGCCATGTCGCTTTACCGGTGCATCACATTTGATCTTCGCCGTCCCCATTCGTATAACGATCACGCGCCCGACGCACTTTCAGCACACGAATCCGAGACCCGGCGCGAGCCGGCAAGCCGGGCGCGTTCTTCCGCGAGCGCGCGCTGCGCGTGTTCGATCCGGACAACGCGTTCCCGCCGTCGGCGCCGTACGTGCGCACGAGCTTCATGCTCGGCGCACTCACCGCGATGCTCGACGCGCTGCAGGCGGCGGGCGCGGCCGGCGTCGTGATGATCGCCGACACGTCCGCCGCCGAGGCGACCAGGCTCTATGCACCGTACGACGGCCGGCCGCGACGTGCGCCCGGCCTGTTCGTCGATCGCGCGACGGGCGCAAAGCTCGTCGCGCTCGCGAAGCGCGGCGCCACGCTCAGGCTGCCGCTCGACGCGAGCGTCGAGCGCGTGCAAACGCGCAACCTGATCGGCATCATCCCCGGCGCGACTGACGAGCTGACCGTCGTCAACAGCCACACCGACGGCACGAACGGAATCGAGGACAACGGCCCGAACGCGATCGTCGCGATCGCGCAGTACCTGTACCGCCTGCCCCGCGCGGCGCTGCCGCGCACGATCATGATCATGCTGTCGAGCGGGCACTTCGCGGGCGGGCTCGGCATCGAGGATTTCCTCGCTCGCCACGCGCACGACGGGCTCGTCGCGCAAATCGCGTGCGTCGTCACGATCGAGCATCTGGGCGCGCAGGAATGGCTGCCGAATGCGCGCGGCGCGCTCGCGCCGACCGGCCGCGCGGAGCCGGCGGCGCTCTTCATGCCGCCCGTGCCCGCGCTCGTCGACGCGGCCGACGCGCTGGTGCGCCGCGCGAACGCCGCGCCCGCGTTCGTGATGCCGCCGCTCAATCCGAACGGAGGCGGCAGCGCCGACGACGCCGCCTGGCCCGGCGAGGGCCAGTATTTCTGGGGCCGCGGGCGCGTGCCGACGATCAACGTCATCACGGGCCCGACGTATCTCCTCAACTACGGACGGCGTGACGACCGCGGAGAAGATCGACTATGTGCGCCTGCGCCGCGAAATCGCGGCGACGACGCAAACGCTGCTCGATCTGTCACGCGTGCCGTTCTCCGAATTGCGCGCGGTGCGGCCGGGCATGCGCGCGGCCACACTGTGACGCTTGCGCTCGCGCGCCGACGGGCGCCGACGGGCGCCGACGGGCGCCGACGGGCGCCGACGGGCGCCGTAAGCGCGAGGCATGCGAACGGACGAACCGAGCGGCCGCCGGCGCGATGCACAAACGAAGCGGGGCGACACGAAGCGGCACGGAGCGACACGATCGGCCGGCGCGACGATCGCGCCGCGCGCATCGGCGCCATGCACGCGCGGCGGCGGACGCCGCCGACGCATCACGCATGCTGAGGCTCGCCCGCCGCCAGCAGTTGCAGGCTCTCGTCGACGCTCAGCTCGGACAGCGCGCCCGCCCGCAGCGCTCCGTCGGCCGCGCGCTGAAGCACGCGCAGCACGTTCGGCTTCAGGCGCACGAACACGAGGCGCCAGCCGCGCGCGTCGCATTCGGCGGCGAACGTCTTCAGCGCTTCGATCGTCGTGCCGTCGATGTCGGGCGATTCCTCGAGGCTCAGTATCACCGTGTGCACGGGCGGCTGCGCATCGCGCGCGAGATGCCGCACCATGTTCAGCACGCGCTCCGCGTTCGCGAAGAAGAGCTGCGCCTCCGGCCGCACGATCACCACGCCCGGGATCGGCTTCGCATCCTCGTGCATCGACACGTCGACGAAATCGTGGCTCTCGCGCAGCCGTCCAAGCACGCTCACGTTCGGCTCGGACAGTTGCCGCAGCGTCAGCAGCAAGCTCACGCCGATCGCGGCGAGCAGGCCGTGCAGCACGCCGAGCACGATCACGGCCGACAGCGCGGCGATCACGACGATCCGGTCGCGACGCCATGCCCAGTACGGCCGGAACACTTCGGGATGCAGAGAATGGCTGACCGCGAAGATCACGATCGCGGCGAGCACGGGCTCCGGGATGCGCGCGAGCTGCGGCAGCAGCAGCCAGACGATCAGCGCGATCACGGCCGCCGCGAAGAGGCCCGCCATGCGCGTCTGCGCGCCCGCCGCCTCGTTCGCCGACGTCGCCGAATAGCCGGCGCCCACGGGCATTCCGTGCAGCAGCCCGGAGACGAGATTCGCGCAGCCGAGCGCGACGAGATCGCGGTTCGGCGAAATCGCGTCGCCATGCTTGAGCGCGAAGTTGCGAATCGACCCGTACGACTCCGCGTACAGGATCAGCATCAGCGCGAAGCCGAACTCGGCCGTCTGCATCCATGCGGAGCGGCCGAGCACCGGCATCCCGAACGCGAGATTCTGCAGGTCGATCGTGCCGACGACCGCGATCCCGTAGCGATGCCAGTCGATCCAATAGCCGGCCGCGATGCCGAGCACGATGACGACGAGCGTCGCCGGCACGCGCGAGCGCCGCCCGAGCGCGAACAGGATCGCGAGCGCCGTCGCGCCGAGCGCCGCGCTGTGCACGTTGCCGTTCGGAATCCCGAGCAGCAGGTCGAACGCGAAGCGCAGCGTATCGCTGTGGTGGATCGGCACGTCGAGGATCTTCGGCAACTGCTTGATCACGATCGTGAGCGCGAGGCCGAACGTGAAGCCGCGCAGCACCGGGCGCGCGATGAAATCCGACATGCCGCCGAGGCGCGCCGCGCCCGCGAGGATGAACAGGATGCCCGTCGTCGCGACGAGCGCGGCCGCTAACAGAAGTTGCGCGGCGACGTTCGGCCCGGCCTCGGAAATCACGGTCGCGGCGAGCACGACGGCCGACGACGATGTCGCCGACACGATCGCGAAACGGCTGCTGCCCGCGATCGCATAGACGACGAGCCCGGCCAGCAGCGCGATGAGCCCCGCCTGCGGCGGCAGGTTCGCGAGCCCCGCGTACGCGACCGCCTCGGGAATCAGCAGGCCCGCGATCGACAGCCCGGCGAGTGCGTCGAGCGCCGTGCGGCGGCCGCGCGGCGCGGGCGGCGCGTCGAGCGCGGCGAAATGCTCGGCCTGCTGAGGCGGCGCGTCGATACGCTTCGTACGAGAGTCCATGCGCGCTCCGTGTTCGTTGTCCGTCGATCGAATGAGGACGCGGCGCTCAGCGCGGCGCCGCGATCACGCCGGACCATCCCGGCAGATAGCGCGCCTCCTGCGTGTGCGCGTGGCCGAGCGCCGCTTCGAGCGCCGTCGCGAAATCCTTGCGGATCTGCGTCAGCGCGATTTTCGGGCGCAGGAAATCGGCCCACAGGAATTCGCTGAACGGCGTCGCGTCCTTCGCGTAGCCGCCCGCCGTGCGCAGTTCGCCCGCCAGGCTGCGGTAAGGATCGTCCTTCAGGCCGACGAGCGACTTCGGCAAGCGGGCGTAGTCATGGCGCACGCCGTTCGTGCCGAACGGATGCACCCACTGGTTGTGCTCCATCATCCGCCAGAAGATCGTTTCGTCGAGCCATGACAGATCCTTCAGCAGCATCGCCCTCACCTCGGTCACGCCCTCTTCGATGAGCGCGAGCCCGAGATGATGATGATCGGTGATGAAGTACTCGCCGCCCGGCCCCAACACGGCCGGAAACCAGTGCGAATCGATCGCGGCCTTGCGCGCCTTCTTGCCGAGCGATTTCCAGTGCTTGCGCTTCGCCTTCACTTCGCGATACCCGACCGTGATCTGCGTCGGGCGCAGCGCGTCGAGCTTGGCGGGGATGAGATGCACGTCGTGGCCGATCGTCATGGTGGGACTCCCGAATAGGATGTCGGCAACGATACATGGGATCGGCGCTCGCGTTAATACCGCATTGCCCCCGAGGCTTGCGCAATGCGTACTGCCGCACGGAGCGCGGCGCGCGCGGCGGCACCCGGGCGTCAGCGGCGGGCCGCGACAGTCGAAAGAGTCGCGAGGTCCGCGCGCTCGAGCCGGTGACGGACGTACGGGATGCCGTCCTGCACGATGCCGACGCGCCGCATCCCGAGCTTGCGCGCGACGTGCAGCGACGCGTCGTTCTGCGCGGCGATGTCCGCGACGATGCGCGGCAGCCTGACCGTCTCGAACGCATGCCGCACGACGCGCCGCGCGGCTTCGCTCGCGATCCCGCGCCCCCATGCTTCGCGCACGAGGCGCCAGCCGATCTCGACGTCGCGGCCGCCTTCGGCGAAATCGGGAATCAGCAGCGTCCAGCCGACGAAGCGCTCGGGCCGCGCCTTCTCGAAGATCGACCAATAGCCGAGGCCGGGCGGATACGCGCGCGTGATCCGATGCTCGACGAAACGGCGATGCTCGAGCGGATCGCTCCACGGACCGGCGATGTGGCGCGTCACGTCCGGATCGCGATCCATCGCGATGCATGCGTCGAGGTCGGCGAGCATGCGCGGGCGCAGCCACAAGCGATCGGTTTCGAGAACCGGCAGCGCCGGGAGAGCTTGCGAATCCGAATCCATCTGTAAGCACATGAAAGAAAGAGGACGGCGCTACCTTAGCATCGCCCGCCGCATCGCGAAAACCGCGGCGAATCGCGCCGGTTCGCACGCGCAGCCGGGCGATCCCGCGCCGTTCGCTCGACGCGATGCGGCGCGACGCGATGAGCTCGACGTGACGAATGCGGCGCACACATCGGTTACGTCCTGGGCACCAAGGTATTTCATAGGGATAAATCCGGATCGGATCGTTCAGAGCCCTCACGCGCGCGATGAGCGGCGTACACTCGCATTACCGCCTGCGCGCAGCGCCAGCCGGACGGTGCGGGCCACGACGGCGCTTTCCCTCGAGGAGACCGCCGCCATGACCATGAGCTGGACCCGGGAACAACGCAACGTCACGATCGCCGCCTACCTCGGCTGGACGCTCGACGCATTCGATTTCTTCCTGATGGTTTTCGTGCTGAAGGACATCGCCGCCGAATTCAACACGAAGATTCCCGCCGTCGCGTTCGCGATCACGCTGACGCTCGCCGCGCGCCCGATCGGCGCGCTGATCTTCGGCCGCCTCGCCGATCATTTCGGCCGCCGGCCGACGCTGATGATCAACATCGCATGCTATTCGCTGCTCGAGCTCGCGTCCGGCTTCGCGCCGAGCCTGGCCGCGCTGCTCGTGCTGCGCACGCTGTTCGGCGTCGCCATGGGCGGCGAATGGGGCGTCGGCTCCGCGCTGACGATGGAAACGATCCCGACGCGCGCGCGCGGCGCCGTGTCGGGCCTGCTGCAGGCGGGCTACCCGAGCGGCTATCTGCTCGCGTCGATCGTCTTCGGCCTCTTCTACCAGTACATCGGCTGGCGCGGCATGTTCATGATCGGCGTGCTGCCCGCGCTGCTCGTGCTGTACGTGCGCGCGAAAGTGCCCGAGTCGCCCGCGTGGAAGCAGATGGAAAAGCGCGCGCGCCCGAGCCTCGTCGAGACGCTCAAGCAGAACTGGAAGCTGTCGATTTACGCAGTCGTGCTGATGACCGCGTTCAACTTCTTCTCGCACGGCACGCAGGATCTCTATCCGACATTCCTGCGCGAACAGCATCACTTCGATCCGCACACGGTGTCGGGGATCACGATCGTGCTGAACATCGGCGCGATCGTCGGCGGGCTCACGTTCGGCTGGCTGTCGGAGCGCATCGGCCGCCGCCGCGCGATCTTCATCGCAACGATGATCTCGCTGCCCGTGCTGCCGCTTTGGGCGTTCTCGACCGGCGTGCTCGCGCTCGCCGCCGGTGCGTTCCTGATGCAGATCTCGGTGCAGGGCGCATGGGGCGTGATCCCCGTGCATCTGAACGAGATTTCGCCCGACGAGATTCGCGCGACCTTCCCCGGCTTCGTGTATCAGCTCGGCAATCTGCTCGCGTCGGGCAACGCGACGATGCAGGCGCAACTCGCGGTCAATCACGGCAACGACTACAGCATGGCGCTCGCGACGGTCGCGGGCATCGTCGCCGTCGTCATCTGCGTTTTAATTGTGTTCAGCCGCGAGCGACGCGGGATCGACATGACGCAGGCGGCCGCGATGAGCCCGACGACGGGATAGCGCCCGCACGCGGCGGCGCACCATTGCGCAAGCGCGCGCCGTACTGCGCGCGGCGCGTGATTCATGCTGCATTGCACTGAACGCTCTAGAGGAATTTGTCCATAAAGAACGCTTGCCGCCGCCCCGCACCGCTTTTTATCTTAATGAAAACAGCTGTTTCAATTACAGATTTGAATCGCTTGTTCGCGTACCGGGAAACCGGCAAGGGAGGCGGAACATGGCAGTTCGACAGGCCAGCCGGCAATCCGGCGGGACGAAGGCGCGCATCCTCGATGCGGCCGAAGATCTTTTCATCGAGCATGGCTTCGAAGCGATGTCGATGCGGCAAATCACATCGCGCGCAGCGGTGAATCTTGCCGCGGTCAACTATCACTTCGGTAGCAAGGAAGCGCTCATCCACGCGATGTTGTCGCGGCGCCTCGATCAGCTGAACGAGGAGCGCCTGCGCATCCTCGATCGGTTCGACGCGCAACTCGGCCCGCACGTCACGTGCGAGCACGTGCTGGGCGCGATGTTCATTCCGGCGCTGCAGGCGTCGCGCGATCCGCAACGCGGCGGCCGCGCATTCCTCAGACTCATCGGCCGCGCGTACACCGATCCGTCGGCGTTCGTGCGCAATTTCCTGACCGCGCACTACGCGAGCGTCGCCGGCCGCTTCTTCGACGCGTTCCAGCGCGCGCTGCCGAACCTGCCGCGCGCGGAGCTCGGCTGGCGGCTGCACTACGCGATCGGCGCGCTGTCCGGCGCGCTCGCGGGCGCGGAGACCGAAAGCCTCATCGACGAATTCACGCAAGGCCGCTCGATGAACGACGTGCAAATGATCGCGCGGCTGTCGTCGCTGATCGTCGCCGCGCTGAAGGCGCCGATGCCCGACACGGCGCAGCTCACGATCTTCGCGTCGGTGCTCGACGGCGCTGCGGCGTCGGCCGACGCGACGCATCCGGCCGAGCCGGCGGCGGCGGCGGCGGCAGGCGCCGCCGTTGCCGCCATCGCGCCGTCCGCGCCCGCCGCCGCACCGGAGATCGCGCCGGCCGCCGTTTCGGCGCCCGCGCCGAACCCCGCGCCGCCGACGTCGGCCGCTGCGACACCCGCCGCGCCGATGCCGACCGCCGCTGCGGCTGCCGCCGCACCGTGCATTGAACCGATCGCGGCCGAGCCCATGGTCGCGGCCGCGCACGAAACCCACGCGACCTGATCGAGGTCCAACGCTGCGAGCATCGGCCGCGTGGCACGCGGCCGAGCGCGGCGGCGCCGGGCGCGTCGCGATCCGACGCCCCGCCCGATCGCCCACCCCGGCTGCGCGGCGCACCGCGCATCGCGCCTTCGACGCCCGCGCGTCGGCCCATCATAACGATTCAGCGATTCAGGAGACAAGCGATGACCGCCCCCGTTGCGCCCGCGCCCGCCCACGCCCACACGCAAGCACCGAACACCGACGGCATCTGGCATGCGTCGTACCCGAAAGGCGTGCCGCACGACATCGACGTCACGCAGTACGAATCGCTTGCCCAGTACTTCGACGAATGCACGACGCGCTACGCTGAGCGCGTCGCGTTCATCAGCGCGGGTGCGCGGCTCACCTACGCGGCGCTCGCGCACAAGGCGGTCGCGTTCGCGTCGTACCTGCAGAGCCTCGGCGTGAAACCCGGCGACCGCGTCGCGATCATGCTGCCGAACACGTTCCAGTATCCGGTCACGCTGTTCGGCGCGCTGAAGGCGGGCGCGATCGTCGTGAACGTCAACCCGCTCTACACGGTGCGCGAGCTCGCGCATCAGCTGAAGGACTGCGGCGCGCAGACGATCGTCGTGTTCGAGAATTTCGCGAAGACGCTCGAGGACGCGCTGCCCGAAACGCAGATCAAGCACGTCGTCGTGACCGCGCTCGGCGATCTGCTCGCCGACGGCCTCAATCCGAAAGGCCGGCTGATCAACTTCGTGCTCAAGCACGTGAAGAAGCTCGTGCCGCCGTACCGGCTGCCGCAGGCCGTGCGCCTGCGCGCGGCGCTCGCCGCCGGCGCGCGCAAGGCGCCGGCGCCCGTCGCGCTCAAGCGCGACGACCTCGCGTTCCTGCAGTACACGGGCGGCACCACGGGCGTGGCGAAAGGCGCGATGCTCACGCACGGCAACCTGATCGCGAACCTGCTGCAGGCGAAGGCGTGGATCGAGGATCAACTGACGGGCGACGTCGAAACGGTGCTCACGCCACTGCCGCTCTATCACATCTATTCGCTGACGGTGAACGCGTTCATCTTCCTCGGCCTCGGCGGTCGCAACATCCTGATCGCGAATCCGCGCGACACGAAGATGATGATGAAGATCCTGCGCCACGAAACCTTCACGGGCATCACCGGCATCAACACGCTCTACAACGCGTTCCTCGACAACGAGGAATTCCGCAAGCGCGACTTCTCGAAGCTCAAGCTCGCGATGGCGGGCGGAATGGCGATGCAGCGCGCGGTCGCCGAGCGCTTCGAGCAGGTGACGGGCTGCCCGATCGTCGAAGGCTACGGGCTCACCGAGTGCTCGCCGATCGTCACGATGAACCCGTACGACGTGAACGAGAAGCGCGCGTTCAGCGGCTCGATCGGGCTGCCCGCGCCGTCGACGATCGTGCGCTTTCGCAAGGAGGACGGCGCGTGGGCGAACGTCGGCGAATCGGGCGAGCTATGCGTGCACGGCCCGCAGGTGATGCGCGGCTACTGGCAGCGCCCCGACGAAACCGCGAAGGTGATCGACGCCGACGGCTGGCTCGCGACGGGCGACATCGGCGTGATGGACGAACGCGGCTTCATCCGCCTCATCGATCGCAAGAAGGACATGATTCTCGTGTCGGGCTTCAACGTCTATCCGAACGAGATCGAGGACGTGCTCGTGTCGCATCCGGGCATCCGCGAGGCGGCGGCGATCGGCATTCCCGATCCCGTGCACGGCGAGCGCATCAAGGTGTTCGTCGTGCCGCGCGACGCGTCGCTGACGGTCGAGGACGTGCTCGCGCACTGCCGCAAGAACCTGACGGGCTACAAAATGCCGAAGGCGGTCGAATTCCGCGACGCGCTGCCGCAGACCAATGTCGGCAAGATCCTGCGCCGCGCGCTGCGCGACGAGGAACTCGCGAAGCTCGCGAAAGCGCCGGCGAATCCGTCGGCGCGGCATTGATTCGGCCAACCGAGGCACGACCACACGAATTTTCGAACGCGTTCTGGGAGGAATGCATGTCACACGCGTCACCGCAGCACCCATCTTCGTCGCAGCGAACGCGATTCGCGCGGCGCCGGCTCGTCGCCGCTTCGGCCGCGAGCGCACTCGCGCTTACGCTCGCGCTCGGGTTCGCCGGCGGCGCCGCGCACGCGCAGTCAAGCGCAGGCGCCGACGCGCACGCCGCCGTCGAATCCGGCGCGCCCGACGCCGCGCTTGCGCCCGAGCTCGCGAAGGTCGCGAAGCTCCCCGTCGACCAGCAGGCGCGCTGGCTGCGCACGGCCGCGCGCGAAGGCGCGCTCGAAAAGCTCGACGACGCAATGCTCACCGCGCTCTTCAAGTCGCTCGATCCGCAGACGGTGCCCGAGTACGTCGCCGCGGGCCCGATCGGCTACTCGTCGTACGAATTCACGATGCTGCGCCAGGAGCGCCTCAGCGGCAAATGGTCCGATACGCCCGATCACATGCTCGTCAAGGTGACGCGCGGGCCGCTGCGCGTGTACGCGAAGTGGCTGCCGGACAGCGCGCACTCGGGCCAGGAAGTGATCTACGACTCGACGAAGCGCGCCGACGAGATGTACGGCCACCTGGGCGGCCTGCTCGGCAAGGTGCCGATGTGGACGGCGCTCGACGGCGCCCTCTCGCGCGCGCAGTCGAACCACCAGGTGCGCGATCTCGGCACCGAGTTCGTCGCGAACCTGTATTTGAGCGAGGCGAAGAAGTACCGCGAAGCGGGCGTGCTGAAGCCGACGCACGTCGAGGCGAAAACGATCAAGGGCGTGCGCGTCGTCGCGCTCACCTACGAGACGCCCGGCGGCCGGCCGCAGTTCTACGCGAAGAAGGAAACGCTCGGGCTCGATCTGCGGCAGCCGTATTTCCGCACCGTCGAGTCGTACGACAACGACGGGCGCGTGTTCGAGAAGGTCGTGTTCGAGAGGATCACGCCGAAGTCGTTCGACGAAACGGCGTTCGATCCGAAGAATCCCGAGTACAAGTTCTGAGCCGTCATCGTTTCGTCACGAATCGCCAAGACGGGCGCCCATGAAAAACGCCGCGCGGCCTTGGCGGCCCGCGCGGCGTTTCGCTGCGTCGGCACGGCGGCCGGCCTGCCCGGCCGGGCCGCCCGCAGGGTCAATCGTCATCGTCGTGATGGCGGTGCCACTTGCGCCAGTGCTTGCGCTCGTGCTTCCAGTAGTCTTCGTCATCGTCGCCGCGCCACCCGTACGCCGGATATCCGACGACGGCGGGCTGCGGCGCGACGTAGACGGGCTGCGGCGCCACGTACACGGGCGCGACCGGCACGCCGACTCCGATCGACAGATCGACGCCGCCCGCCGTCGCGGCACCCGATACGGCGAGCGCCGCGACGCCCAGCATCATGCTCGTCAGTAACTTTTTCATGTTCGTCACCTCGTTTCGCCGGCTCTGCCGGCTTCATGCATGGACTGTAGCCGCCCCGTCCGCCGCCAGGTGAAACGGCCTTGCGAGAGCTGTAACGCGACGTAACGGAAGTGCGCGCAAACACGCACTGGCCGATCGGACGGATCGCGCAAATCGCCCGGACCGTCTATAGTGGGTAACGGTTAGACACAAACGCTCGCGCGCGCATCGGGTTCGAACAGGGTAAAATCCCGCCAAACGCTGTGTAAGTTCGCATGCGGCGAAACGCATAACTCTTAATTGACGCCGGCACCTGCCGCTTTTTAATGGCCAATCCTGCAGAATCCCATCCGCAAAACGACTTCATCAATGCCGCGCGCAAGGAACGCAAGCGCGTCGAAATTTATCTCGTCAACGGCATTCGCCTGACGGGATGCATCGAGTCGTTCGACCAGTATCTGGTGATGCTGCGCACGCCCGTCGGCCTGCAAGGCATCTATAAACGCGCCATTTCGACGATTCAGCTCGATACGGGCGGCTCCCGTCCGGGCGGCCCGCGCGGCCCGCGTCCGGGCGGCGGCCATGGCGGCGGTCGCCCCGGCGGGCGCGAAGGCGGCGGCCACGGTCCGTACGGCTCGCACGGCGGCTCCCGCGAGCCGCGCGGCGAAGGCGGCGGTTACGGCGCACGCGAATCCCGCGGCGACGGCGGCGGCTACGGCTCCCGCGATTCCCGTGGCGACGGCGGTTACGGTGCGCGTGAGCGCGGCGACGGCGGCTACGGCGCACGCGAACGCAGCGACGGCGGCTACGGCTCCCGTGAACCCCGCGACGGCTACGGCTCCCGCGAGCCGCGCGAACCCCGCGAATCGTACGGCGCGCCGCGCGAGCCGCAAGATGGCGTGTCGACGCCGTCCGGCGCACAGGAGCGCAACGGCAACGGCCCCGTGATCGTCACGCGCCGCCGCCGCTCGCTCGGGCCGACGGACGGTCAATAAGCCGACTCCGTCCAAACAAAAAGGGCAAGCCGTTCATCGCGGCTTGCCCTTTTTTCGTCAAGCGTCGCTTCACATCGAGCGTCGCGAGTTCGCGCCGCCGCGAAAGCCGGCGCTTGCGCGAAGCGAAGCCGTCCGGCTCCGCCCCGCTCCATTTGCGATCAACGCGCCTTCGGCAATCCAGCGTCGGCCTGCCGTTGCAGCGAGCGCACTTGCTGTTGCAGCTTGCGCAATTGATCTTGCCGCTCGTTGCGCTGATCGCGCAGCGCAACCGTCTCGTCAAGCTTGTCCTTCTGCCGGCTCGCGACGGCCGCCCGCTGCTCGCGCGCGATGTTCAGATCGGCCTGCAACCGGTTCGCCCGCTCCTGCGCGGCGGCGATCTGCCGGTCGGCCTGCGCCTTCTGCGACTCGAGCTTCGCGGCCTGCAGCTCGTTGACCGCGAGAGTCTCCGACTGCTTCGCGAAATCGCGGTAGACCGCCTCCGCACGCGCGTCGCTCGCCGTCTTGATCACGCGCCAGAACGCTTTTTGCTGAAACAGCGCGACGAAGTACGTGCCTTCGTCGACGTTGAGCAGCAGGCTCGCGCCGTAGCTGCCGTTGTACGTCGTGCGCATCTCGGTCAGTTCGCGCGCCTGGATTTGCCGTTGCAGCTCGTCGATCGTGCTCGCCCCGTTCGCGTCGGCGCTCGCGGCCGCCGTTGCGCCGGGCGCCGACAGATTGACGACGGCGCTCGCCGAGACGGCCGCCGCCGGCACCGGCACGGCGGACGCGGTCAACGCCGGCGATGCCTGCAACGCCCCGTCGGCGCTACCCAATGCCTGCGCATGCGCGCCGCTGAGGCCGCCCGCCGCCGCGATCGCGACGAAGACGCGCCCCATTCCCCGTATGTGGCTCATTATGTTTTTCCTGCTTCGATGTGTTGTCGTTATTCGAATGCATGTTGGTCGGCTGCGTCGCAGCCCTGCTTCATTCGCTTTCCCTGGCTTCGGGCTCCTCGTCGAAAATCTGATATTTGCGCATCTTTTCCCACAGCACCTTGCGGCTGATCCCGAGATGCTGCGCGGTATCCTGCCGACGCCAACCGTTCGCGTCAAGCGCGGCGATCACGCGGCTGCGCTCGGCCATGTCCCACTTGCTGCGATCGACGAACACGTCGGGCGCGCTCTCGGCCGGCACCGGCTGCGCGGCGCTGCGCGCCTGCGCGACGAGCCGCTGCAGCCGCGCCGTGTCCCAGCCGCCCGTCTGCCTCACCGTCACGCCGACGCGCTCGGCCAGGTTGCGCAGCTCGCGCACGTTGCCCGGAAAATACGAATCGGCGACCGCTTCGGCGAGCCAATATGGCAGCTCCGGCAGTGCGGCGAGGCGCTCCTCGCCGACGATCGACGCGACGAACGACTTGAACAGCGCGATCTTGTCGACGGGGCCGCGCTCCTCGAGCGACGGAATGCTGAGCTCGATCACCGCGAGCCGGTAGTATAGGTCCGCCCGGAACAAGCCGTCCTTGACGAGCTGCGGCAGCTTCTTGTTGCTCGCCGCGACGAGCCGGAAATCCACCTTGACGGGCGCCGTCGCGCCGATGCGCAGCACCGCGCCGTCCTCGAGCACGCGCAGCAGCTTGACCTGCTGGTAGAGCGGCAGATCGCCGACTTCGTCGAGAAAGAGCGTGCCGCCCGCCGCCTGCTCGAAGTAGCCCTTGTGCGTGCCCACCGCGCCCGTAAACGAGCCCTTGGCGTGCCCGAAGAACAGCGATTCGAACAGGCCGTCCGGAATCGCGCCGCAGTTCACGGGCACGAACTCGCCCATGCAGTAGCGCGAGTGCTTCTCGTGCAGCAACTGCGCGATCCGCTCCTTGCCGACGCCCGTCTCGCCGTGCAGCAGCACGTTCGTGTCGCAATCGGCGAACGTGTCGACTTCCTGCAGCAGTGCCTGCATGCACTCCGAATGCGCGACGAGCGTGCTCGGCTCGAGCGTCTTCGCCGCGTGCGCGCGCAGTTGCACCGCGAGCTTCGAGATCATGCCGCGCAGCTCCGCGCACGTGAAATCGAGCGGCAGGATATGCGAATACTCGGGCGGGTACAGCGACGTATCGTGATCGCGCGCGGCGCCGACCCAGACCACCGGCATGCCGATGTCCGCCTGCCAGCTGCGCAGGAACGCCGCTCCGGCCTCGATCATCGTGACGCTGATGATCGCGAGCGACGGGCGCATCGCGGTCCGCTCGGGCGAGACGACCTCGTTGTCGGCGCGGATCACCTCGACTTCGAAGCTCGACATGCAGCGCGCGACCCGGTCGACAATGTCGGCCTTGCCCTCCCAGACGTACAGGTCGAGTCCTTCGATTGCGTTCGTGTTTCTCATCGTTATCGTGACTTCTTCAATAAACCGTTTGCGCGGTGCCGCAGGTCAGCGCCAGGTTGTGGACCGTCGCCGCCCCGACCTGAACGCCCAGCAGGTTCAGGAGCGGGACGACGACTTGGTCGAGCGAATTCAGCATGGGGCCGAGCTGGCTCAGCAGCAGCGACACCACGGGATTGAGCATGCTGCCGACCGCAACCGGTTGGCCGAACACGTAGAGCGTCAGGCCGTTCGGCCCCGTCAGCGACTGCGCGGCGCCCGACAGCGCGTTCGAGAGCACCGAGCCCACCGCGTTCGAATTC
This sequence comes from Burkholderia sp. MSMB1498, assembly GCF_001526245.1. Lineage (NCBI taxonomy): Bacteria > Pseudomonadati > Pseudomonadota > Betaproteobacteria > Burkholderiales > Burkholderiaceae > Burkholderia > Burkholderia sp. MSMB1498. The sequence continues at coordinate 133,519 of NZ_LOYJ01000066.1, read as the reverse complement.
GTCGTCTGATAGTCGTCGGCGTCGCCCGTCACGCCGTTGAACGTGAGCGTCGCCGCATTGGACTGCGGCACCACCACGGGCAACGCGAGCGCCGATTTGATCTGCAGCAGCGGCGCGTTCAGCACGCCGAGCGTCGCGAGCGTCGCGGGCACGTTGCAGGCGAACGTCTGCTGCGCGGGAAGATTCGTCGGCACGTCGCCGATGCACAGGTTCGCAAGGCCCGGCTGCACGGTGATCGTCGCGCTGCTCGACGCGGCAGTCGCCGCGCAGTTCGTCGACTGAAGCCATGCCGAGCCCGTCGCGACCTGCAACGTGAGCGGCAGATTCAAATTGACCTGAATGAGGCCTTCAACGAGGCTCACGAGCGCCGCAACCGGAAACAGCACGCCGGTCGGCAACAAACCCGCCGTGCCTAGACCCACGTTCAGATACAGCCGAATCTGCGCATTGTTCGCCTGCGTGCGCCACGCGCCCGTCTTCGGGTCCGTTCCCGCCTCGCCGATCGCGATCGTCGGCGGCTCGATGACCTGCAACATCAGCGTCGCGCCCTGCCCCGCGAGCTGCAGCCCCGTCGCGACGTTCACCGCCGGCTGGCCCGCCGCCGCGACTTCCGCCGAAACCATCAGCGCGTCGAACACGTTGATCTTCGCGTCGGCCGCCGCCTGCGTGTCGGACAGGCCGAGCGCGAACACGCCGGGCCCGCCAGACTGGCTGCCGATGCTGAATTTCCCGCCGCCGAGATTCGCCGCGACGATCGCCTGCAACGCGGCGACGCTCGCCTGCAGGTTCGCGTTCACGACCTGCGTGCGCGACAGCGCGGTCAGCATCAGCTGCGCGAACTGCCCCGCCGTCACCTGCGTCGACAGCAGCTCGTTGACGGTCAGCACGTTCGCGGCCGCCATCAGGTCGCCCACCTTGATCTGCGTCGACGCGAGCGCCTGATACGACAGCACGCTCAAGCCCAGATTCGCGCCGAGCAACGCGTTCAGCACGTTGTTCACGAGGCCGCCTTGCAGGCTCGCGAGCGTCGTGCCGACGGTGAACTGGTCGATGTTGGTCGCCTTCGCGGTGGATATCGCGCTCACCGTGCGCGACGGGCCGAGGAAGAAGTACGGCACGCTCTGCGTCGCCGTCACCTGCACCGCGTTCAGCGGCGTCGACGCCGTATTGAAGTAGCTCGGCCCCGCGTTGCTCTGCGTGTCCCAGCGCCCGCACGCGACCGCGAGCGTGTTACCGCTCTTCGCCGGATCGAAGCCGTTCGAGCTCGCGTTCGCCGCGGCGGCGGCGTTCGGCCGCGCGCACAGGTTGTCCATCTTCTGCGCGGCGGCGAGCGCGGCCATGTCGGCAACCCGCTGCAAGTCGCGGCGCACGAAGAACGCGTTGCCGATGTCGATCGCACCGAGCGCCGCGATCGCGACGAGCATCCAGACCGCCGCGACGACGGCGAACGCGCCGCGTTCGCGCGCGATCGACCGACGCCCGCGAGCGAACGATCGGCGTTCGGCGAAACGGCGAGCTAACGGCATGCGGCCCTCACTGAGAATGCGACGCCGGCGCGAGAAGGGAGTCCGCCCCGCCGCCACCGCCACCGCCGCCCATGCCCGCCGCCGATCCGTAGAACGCCGGGATCTTCGTCTTGAACGACTCGATATAGCGTGCGTACGCAAGCGACGCCGCCTCGCCGATCATCGGCTGCGACGGCGCCGCGTCGCGGTTGCTCGCCTGCAATTCGAACCACGTCTGCGTCGCGTGGCCAATCTCCGATGCGGGCGGCGTCGCGGCTTGCGGCGATTGAGGCGATTGAGGCGCTTGCGCGCATGCCGCGCCCGTCGCGGCCGCGAGCGCGGCCGCGAGCGTCGCCGCGCGCAGCGCGCGGGCGCGTCCGGAGCGGGCCGCGGCGGTCTTGGTTTGGTCATGCGTCGTCATATCGGCTCCGTGTCACGTCTGTCATTGCGAGAATCGCTGCAAGAGCGGCACCGTCGGCTCGAAGGCCGACGCGGAAGCGGACGCGACGGGCGCGGGCGCTCCCGCGACGGTCGCCTCCCCCTTGCCGCCCGCCGCACCTGCCGCACCCATCGCACCCGTTGCGCCGACGATGCCGATCGCGCCAGCGCCGGCACCGGTCCCCGCCGCACCGGCGGCTCCCGCCGCCCCCGCCGCCCCTGTCTGGCCCGCCGCATTCGGCGCGCCCGGGCGCGCGAGCGCGCGTTGCCGCGCACGCGACGCAGCCGCGATCTTCGCCGCGTCGTTGCGGATTTCCGTTCGTACCGCAGGCGCGAGCTTCAGCTGATTCATCAGGCCGAGCGCGTCGCGCGTCTGCCCGGTCGCGAGCAGGAAGAGCGCGAGGTTGCTCAGGATCTTCGGATTGTTCTGGTCGAGCTCCGCCGCCTTCATCAGCGGCACGCGCGCGAGCGCGACGTCGCCGCCGCGCATCCGCGCGTATGCGAGATCGGACAGCGTCGGCGAATCGGTCGGCGCGAGCGCCGCCGCCTGCGCGAGCGCTTGCGACGCGGCGTCGAAGTCGCCCGACGCGCCGGCCAGCAGGCCGAGCCCGCGATAGCCGCGCGCGGCGAGCGGCGTGCCGAGCAGCTGCTTGTACGCGACCGCGCTCGCGGCCGGCTGGTCGGTCGCGCGCAGCGCGTCGGCGCGCAGCAGGATCGTGTCCGGCGACACGCCGTACTGCTTCTCGTACGCATCGATGTGCGCGAGCGACGCGAAATAGAGCCCCTGCGACTGCATCCGGCCGATGAGGCCGAGATACATGCCGGGCGTGTCGGGCGTCGCGTTCTTGTCGGCCGCGGCCTGCATCAGCGCCGCTCGCTCGGCCTGCGCGCCGATGCCGTAGCCCGACTCCTTGAACACCCCGCACGCGGCGAGCGACAGCGCGAGCGTCGCAAGCGCCGCCGTCGTCATCATCTTTGAAAAGCTGTTTCGTCTCATGTCGTGCCTTCCTTCATTGCGCGCCGGCCGATGTGGTCAACGGCGCGCGGCCGTGAGCGCATGCGTCACGGCGAGCATCCCCGGCCCCGCCGTCACGATGAAGAGCGCGGGCAGCAGCGTGAGAATCATCACGCCCGTCATCTTCACGGTGAGCCGGCCGATCCGCTCGCGCAGCATCGCGCGCCGCACTTCGCGCAGCCGGTCGCCGAACTGCTTGAGCGGTTCCTGCACCGCGCCGCCGTGCTTGTCGACCTGAATCAACAGGCGCACGATCGCGCGCAGGTCCTCGTTGTCGAAGCTCGTCGCGAGGCGCTGCAGCGACTGCTCGCGCGCCCGGCCCGCGGCGAACTGCCGCTGGGCGATCGCGAGCTCCGACGACAGCACCGGCAGCATCCCCCTGAAATCGTTCGTGACGACCTGGATGCTCTGGTCGAGCGACAGCCCGACGCCCTGCAGCAGCCGCAGCATGTCGACGAGGAGCGGCATCTCGTCGACGACGGACTGGCGGCGCGCCGCCGCACGGCGGCGCACATGGATCTTCGGCAGCATGAAGCCGGCGATGACGGACATCGCGACCCACGCGCTCAGATGCGTGCGGACCGTCTCGCCGCCGACGATCGCCGCGGCGGCCGGCAGCGCGATGGCGCACGCGATCCGCGCGCTGAGGAAGATGCCGCGCGTGTGCGCGTCGACATAGCCGCACTGCTCGAGCAGCATCCGGTCCTCGTCGGCGACGATCTGCTTGCCGAGCCGCGTGTCGAGCATCCGCATGCCGAACGTGCCCGCGCGGTCGAGCAGCGTCGCGAAGCGCGCACGGCGCGCGACCGGCGCCGGCTCTTCCGCTGCGCTCGCGCGCGCCGCGCCGCCGGCTGGCGCGGCGCGCGCCGTCGTGCGCGCGACGGCCGCCTCCAGCGCGGCCGCGCGCTGGCCGAGCGCGTCGGCGAGCGCGCGATCGGAGCGCTGCGCGAGCACGATCCGCATGATCGCGAGCACGGCAAGCAGCAGCACGCCGAGCGCGCCGAGAACGAGCGCGATTGCGCCGAGACGGCTGGGGTCCATCGTCGTCACCTCAATCGGGCCAGCCGGTACAGCCAGTAGCCGCCGGCGATCTGCAACATGAACGCGAGATACACGAGCTGCCGGCCTGACGGATCGAGCCACATCGTGCTGAAATATTTCGGGTTGGTCGCGATCACGAAGCTGCCGAGGCCGATCGGCAGCAGGCCGAGCACCCACGCGGACAGCCGCGTCTCCGCCGACATCGCGATCAGCTCCCGCTCCGCCTGCTCGAGGTCGCGCATGAAAACGGCCATCCGGTCGAGCATCACGTCCGCGCGGCCGCCGTACTTGACCGACAGCCGCAGCACCGAGCCGACGAGCTCGAATTCCTTGATCCGGTAGAGCGCCGCGATGTGGACCATCGCGCGATCGATCTCGACGCCCGAGCGCAGCATCCGCGACACGTGGTCGAGGCAGCCGCGCAGCGGCGCCTCGGTCGTCTGCAGCGTCGCCTGGAACGCGGCGGGCACGCTGTTGCCGAGCGTGACGAGCCGCACGATGCCGTCGAGGAACGACGGCAGTTGCCGGACGATCTGCATGCGCCGCTTCTGTATCCGCGACACGAGCCAGAACAGCACGAGCGTCGCGCCGGCCACGAGCACCGCGACGGCCGCGAGCCAGCCGGCGCGCAGGCCCATCCACAGCGCCGCGACGCCCGTCGCCGCGACGAGTGCGACGAGCGGCGTGCGGATCTCGGGCACGCCCGCGCGGTTCGACACGTTGAGCCATGCGTGCGCCACGCGCTCGCGCCACCGCGTGAGGCCCTCGGCGGGCTTCGCGCCCGGCGCGTCGCCCGCCGCGGCCGCGCGCTTGGGCTCGCCCGCGAGCGGCGCCTTCGGCGGCGCGCCCGGGCGCGCGCCGGGCTCGAGCCGGCTGTCGATGTAGCGCGCCGCGTGCGCGCGCTCCTTGGTCGCCTCGCCGCGCCGCCACAGCGCGAGCGCCCCGGCCGCGCACAGCAGCGCGAGCGCGAGCGCCCAAAGCGCCGCGCTAGACATTGAAGCCCCCGCCGCGGCCGAACGGCTCGCCGCCGAAGCCGCCGCCCGCGAGCGCCTGCCTGAAGCGCGCGAGCTTCGGCGAATGCGGATGGATGCCGAGCGACTCCCACGCGTCGGTCTCGTCGCCGTCCGCGTTCACGCGCGGCTCGTAGCGATAGAGCTCCTGCGTCGCGATGATGTTGTCGGACAGCCCCGTCACTTCGGTCACCGACAGGATGCGCCGCCGCCCGTTCGACAGCCGCCCGATCTGCACGATGAAGTCGACCGCGTTCGCGATCTGCCGGCGCAGGCTCGATTCGGTGCCCTGAAAGCCCGCGAAGCCGGCGAGCATCTCGAGGCGGTACAGGCATTCGCGCGGCGAGCTCGCGTGGATCGTGCCCATCGAGCCGTCGTGGCCCGTGTTCATCGCCTGCATCATCTCGAGCACCTCGCCGCCGCGCACTTCGCCGACGATGATCCGGTCGGGCCGCATTCGCAGCGTGTTGCGCAGCAGGTCGCGGATCGTCACGACGCCCGTGCCGTCGAAACCGCCCGGCCGGCTCTCGAGCCGCACGACGTGCGGGTGGTTGAGCGACAGCTCGGCCGTGTCCTCGATCGTCACGACGCGCTCGGCCTCGGGGATGTGGAACGCGAGCGCGTTCAGGAGCGAGGTCTTGCCCGAGCTCGTGCCGCCCGACACGAGGATGTTGCAGCGCGCCGCGACCGCGGCCTCGAGCAGCGTGCCGATTTCGTCGTTGAACGTGCCGTTCGCGAGCAGATCGGCGGGCTTCAGCGGGTCCTTGCGGAACTTGCGGATCGACACGACGGGGCCGTCGATCGACAGCGGCTCGATCACGACGTTCACGCGCCCGCCGTCGGGCAGCCGCGCGTCGACCATCGGATTCGACTCGTCGAGCCGCCGGCCGATCGGCGCGAGGATGCGCCGCACGATCCGCAGCAGGTGCGCGTTGTCGGTGAAGCGCACGGGCAGCTTCGCCAGTATCCCGTGCTTCGACACGTACACGTCGCTGTAGCCGTTGATCAGGATGTCCTCGACGTGCGGATCGGCGAGCAGGTCCTCGATCGGGCCGAAGCCCGCGAGCTCCTTCGTCAGCGCCTGCGCGACCGCGCGCACTTCGTTTTCGTTGAGCGGAATGCGGCGCAGCCTCACGAAGCTGTCGATCTCGAGATCGACGAACTGGTTGATCGCCTGCCGCGACCAGCGCCCGAACTCCGCGCCCAGCTCCTCGATGCGCGTCAGCAGATGTTCGTGCGCGGCGTTCTTGATGTCGTGGAACTGCTGCGTTTGCGAGAACGGCGTCGCCCCGTCGGCAAATTGAATGTCGTGTGCCATCTCTTACGACCGCTTGGAGGTGGGTTGAATGAAGCGCCTGAGCGCGGAAAGACCGCTCGCCGGACGCGATGCGGCGGCCCCCGAGCCGCCCGTCGCGCACTCGACGAGCGGCTCGAGCGCGCGCACGTACGGATCGCGCTCGGCAACGTCGACAATCAGCTTGCCCTGATTGGCCGCATGCCCGACCGGCACGCGCCGCGACGGCAACGTCGCGGCGAGCGCGAGGCCGAGGCGCTCGGCGATCTGCGCGGGCGCGAGGCCGAGCGCCGGATCGTATTGGTTGACGACGAGACGCACACTGTCGGTATCGACGCCCGCGTCGCGCAGCGACTCGAGCAGCTCGACGGCCGACACGATGGAAGCGACGCCCTGGTCGCACACGAGCCACGATTCGTCGGCCGCGTTCGCGGTCTGCACGACGAAATCGCGGTTCGAGAAGCCGCCCAAGTCGACGATCTGGTAGTCGAAGAACGCACGTAGGCGGTTCAGGAGCCCGACGCACGACGCGTACGACACGTCGCGCAGCCCGGCGAGGTTCGGCGGCAGCGACGTCAGCGCGACGCCGCTCGCGTGGCGCGCGAGCGCCGTGTTGACGAAGGTCCGGTCGAAGCGGCGCAGGTTGCGCACCGCCTCGACGAAATCGAATTCGCAGCGCGTGTTGAGGAACAGCGCGCCGTCGCCCGCCGGCAGCCCGAGATCGATGAGCGCCGTCTGCCGCCCTTGCGCGGCCGAGCGCCGCTGCAACAGCACCGACAGGTTCGCGGCGAGCGTGCTCGCGCCCATCCCGGCGCGCGCGCCGAGGAGCGCGATCAGCCGGCCGTGGCGGCTCGGCTGGTCGCCGACGTGGTCGAGCAGCCCGCGCGTGATCCGAAGCGCATCCTCGGCGGGCGCGGAAAAATCGATGAAGTCGCGCACGCCCGCGCGCAGCGCGGCGAGCGCGCTTTCCGGCTCGCCGAGCGAGCCGAGCGCGACGATCGGCAGCCCCGGATGCGACAGGCGCACGGCCGCCGCCACGGCGCTCGCCGCCTGCGCGTGGCCGCCCGAGAAATCGACGAAGACGAGCACCGGATTGAGCCCGGCGATCCGCTGAGCGAGCGCCGCCGGCTCGAGCGGCGCGGCCTCCACCGCGCCCGCCGAAACGAGCGTCTGCGCGAGCCAGCGCACATGCTCGCCCTCGAGCGACGCACAGACGAAGTAGTCGGTGACGGCGGGCTCAGCCAAAGATAGTGTTCTCGCGTTCATGATGAAGCATCCCGGTTGCGCGCCGCGTGGCGGCGCTCGCGCTGTCGTGACGTCGCGCACTCATTTCGAGAATCCCGGCCCCGCGTCCGGCGACAGCACGCCGCCGAGATACGACCGCCACACGGGACCGTCGCGCTGCTCGGACAGCTCGCCGGGCGTCGCGGGCAGCGACGCGTTCTTCGCGATCGGCGCGACGAGATGCGGCGTCACGATGATCACGAGTTCCTTGTCGTTCTGCTGATAGCTCAAATTCTTGAAGAACGTGCCGATGATCGGCAGGTCGCCGAGGAACGGCACCTTGTTGACGTTCGACGTCGTTTCGCGATCGATCAGCCCGCCGATCACGAAGCTCTCGCCGTCGCCGAGCTCGACCGTCGTGTCCGCGCGGCGCGTCGTGAGCGCGGGCACCGTGATTCCGTTGAGCGTGATCGAATGCACGAAGTCGAGCTGGCTCGACTCCGGCGCGACCTTGAGCGCGATCCGGCGCGGGCTCAGCACGGTCGGCGTCAGCGTGAGGCCGACGCCGTAAGGCTTCCAGTCGATCGACGTCGTGCCGAGCCCCTGCGGCACCGGCACCGGAATCTCGCCGCCCGCGAGAAAGCTCGCGCTCTGCCCGGACAGCGCGACGAGCGTCGGCTGCGCGAGCACGCGCGCGAGGTTGTTCGCCTCGAGGATCGACAGGTCGGCGAAGAGGCCGCGCGTCGCCGAGCCGACGATGAGATTGAACGCGGAGGCGATCGGGATGTTCGCCGACACCGACATCGACGACGTCCCGCCGCCCGTCACCGACGCGAGGCCGGACGGCGCGAACGAGCCGAACGTGAAGCCGTTGTTCTGCTTGAAGAGGTTCAGGCCCGCCTGCTTGAGCACCGAGCGGCTGAACTCGACGACGCGCACGTCGACCTGCACCACGCTCTTGCCGCCGACCGTCGACGCGTCGACGACGCCGCCGTCCTTGCCGGCCATCCCCTTGCCGAGCGCGAGCGCGCGCGCATGCGCGTCGAGCGTCGCGGCCGAGCCGGACACGACCGCCGTGCCGTTGTACGCCTTCACGCTCGGCGAGCCGGAATCGAGGAGCTCGCGCGCGGCGCCGCTCACGACGTCGACCGTGTACACGGCCGGCTCGTCGCGGCCGCGCTCCCACACCATCAGGCTCGTCGAGCCGGCCGCCTTCGCGACGAGCAGCACGCCGCCGCGCCCGCCCTTGACGACGAGCACGTCCGCGACGTTCGGATCGCCCACCGCGACCCGCTGCACGCCGCGCCCGACGGCAATCTGCCGCTGCGCGCCCGTCGCGAGCTCGATCGTCCCCATCTGCGCCGCCCGCGCGGCGAACGACAGCAACACGCCGAACGCCATCGCCCATGCAATCAGTTTATTTTTCATCGTGTCGGAGACCGGCGCGAGCCGGCCCTCTCCCTGCCGTCACTGTTCGAATCCACTCGTCGATCAATAGGCGACCGTCTCGGCCCGCCCACCCCGAATCACTTCGATGCTGCCGCCCGCGCGCGGCGCGGCCGCCGCCGTGGCCACCCGCGCGGGCGCCGCGCGCGGCGTCTGCGCCGGCACGCCGCCGCTGCCCGACAGCTCGCCCAGCACGAGCCCGCCCGCCGCCTGATTCGAAGGCCCACCCGCGCTCGATGCGCGCATCGCGACCGTCTGCGCGGCGACGTCCTCGTCGCGCGGGCTGCGCAGCGCGAGCACGAGCCGGCCGCTCGCTTCGGCGAGCGTGAGCGCGTCGACCTGCGCGGTCGGCACGGCGAGCACCGCGGTGCGCGCGCCCGCGCCCGTCGGGCCCGGCGAGCCGTCGCGATCGGTCGTCGCATCGCCGAACGACAGCACGCGCACCCGCGACAGCAGCAGCCGCGCCTGCGATCGCGTGATCTCGGAGCCGTTCGAGCCGAAGCCGGCTTCGCGCTTCAGATTCACGAACACGTCGACGAAGTTGCCGGGCCGCAGCCGATTGCCGACCGCGTTCGTGTCGTCGACCTTGATCGCGATCGCGCGCTCGCCCGGCGCGATCTGGTCGGCGAGCCCCGACATCAGCTCGCTCTCGAGCACGGGCGCCTGCGCGACGATGTCGCTCGCGGGGATGCGGCCCGTGACGAGCATCGGATTCGGGAATGCGCCCGCGATCGGCGTCGGCGTCTGCTGCACCTTCAGCGCATCGGCGGGAATCGGCTGCCCGGCCGGCAGCGCGCGCTTCGCGACGACGACGGGCACCATCGCCGTGGCAACGGCGGGCGCGGCAACCGGCGCGGCGGGCGCGGGCTTGCGCCCGAGCAGCCACGCGTAAATGCCGAGCAGGATCGCGATCCCGATCAGCAGCCCCGCGACGATCTTGGTCAAGTGATTGGCCATGGTTGTTATCAGTGCAGCGCAAGAGAAGTCGTTGGAGAAGGCCGCCGGCGCGCGGCGCGGCGCGGCGGCCCGGCCTAGTCGATCGCGTTCATATAATGTTCGTCGGGTTGATCTGCACCGTCGCTTGGCTCGTCAGCGCCGTCGGCAGCACCGCGTTGAAGAGCGCGACCGTCGGCACGAGCGGATTGGCCGCGTACGGATACGTGACCGTCACCTGGATGCAGTACATCGTCGAGTCGTACGAGCACGTGAAATTCTGCGAGGTCGAGCACGTCGCGCCCGACAGCCAGCCCGTCAGGTTGTTCGCGGCCGTGCACGCGGCCGCGGCGCGCAGGCCGAGCGCCGCCGCGGGCGTTTGCGCGACCTGGTAGTTGAGCGCCGCGCGCGCGCCCTCCGTCGCGGCGAGCGTCAGGCTCTGCTGCGCGGCGAAGATCATCCCGTACGTGATGATTCCGTAGAGGATCATGAAGAAGACGGGAAACAGGATCGCGAATTCGACCGCGGTCGCGCCGCGCTGGCGCCGTAACGACGCGAACCGCCCGAGCGCGCGCTTCATCGCGTGCCTCCGGTGTGAATCAGGTAGACGAGCCACGCGGCGGCGGGCGCGACGAGAAACGCCGCATAAGGCGCGGAGCGGTGCGCACCGAGCGCGAACGCGGGCGCGCCGCTGCGGCCGAGCGAGCCGAACGGCGTGCGGCTCAGGAACATGAGGCCGAGCGCGTGAATGCCCGCCGCGACGCTCGCGACGATCCACAGCCACGGCAGCGCCGACAGGCCGCACCACGCGCCGAGCACCGCGAATACCTTGACGTCCGCGGCACCCATCACGCGCAGCGCGAAAAACGGAAAAAGCGAAACCAGGCCGACTACCCCGCCGATCAATGCGCCTGTCAACGTCGTATTGAATGGGTTTTGTCGGCAGACTGTAAAAATGATAACGACGGCAAGACCGACAAGCACCAATTCGTTGGAAATACGGCGATCGCGACAATCGGAAATTGCAACGGCCGCAGTCCAGGCGAAAAAGAATCCAATACTGAAGAGGTGAATCATTTCAACCCCGGCCGCCCAGCAACGTTTGCGGATTGCCGAAGCAATCCGCAATTCGTGATAACGCGCAATTGGATGTGAAAGTCAAGCCGCTGGCAATTTGCTGGCGATCGTGCTGAACAGCGCGCTCAGATCGGTACCGAGCGTGCCGACGGTCGTCGCGATGGCCACCGCGATGAGACCCGCGATCAACCCGTATTCGATCGCGGTTACCCCTGCGTCCTCATTAAGGAAGCGCTTCATCAGTTGTTTCATGTTGATCCTCGTGCCTTGAGTCTTCACTGGCCTTGCTTTTCGCTATCGGCCGACCTTGCCCCGCCAGTCCGACTTTAATGCCGGCTCGGGCGGTTTGGTTATAACTCTTTTTTCAAGAGTTTCTAACAATTTGATACAAGTTAACATTCATGTCGGCGGCTCCCTCCTCGTATTCCCTGATGTACTATGTCGTACAAATTACGCACGGGCGCATCATATATCCGAACTTTTTTTCGTTCCACATCTTTGTCAATTTTGATCAGACATTATGACAGCGCGCACGCTTATTTTTACGGCCTATCGGTAGCCCTTACCCATAAGGACTTACGATAGGTTAGATCTACATATCTAATCCATTAGTAAATCAGACGATTCAAATATCGATGAATCGTGCCCTGCATTTGTCGCACGTTACGCCGCACGCGTAACGCAAAGCGCGCGGCGTTACGTTACGAACACATAAAAACACGCCCGCCGCACGCGCCTTCCCCTTCATCACCCGAAACCTCCCGTTCGCCTCAAATCCTTTACCGACAAGGGTTTGCTGGCCATCTCCTCACGCACCGAAAAGACCGTCCAGCGAAATGGCACGCCAGTTGCAGAGAAGTCGTCCGCAGGGGCAGCACACCAATGAACAGACAACACACCAATGCGAGGACGATGATGAATATTCAGACCATTTCTCATGGCACGCTCCGGACGACTTTGATCGCGGCCACCGTGGCAGCCATGCTCTCCCTTTCCGCTTGCGGCGGTTCCGGCACGATCAGCAAGGGCCTCGACGGCTCGGGCTCCGGCTCCGGCGGCGGCAACGCGATTTCCACGACGGGCGACGGTTCGGGTTCGGGTTCGGGTTCGGGTTCGGGTTCGGGCGGCACGAGCGGCTCGAGCGGCTCGGGTTCCGGCGGCAGCGGCGGCGCCGGCTCGACGGGCGGCCTGTCGGGCGGCGGCGGCTCGACCTCCGGCGGCGGCTCCACGTCGGGCAGCGGTTCGACCTCGGGCGGCACGTCGACTTCGTCGAGCGTCAACGCGCTCGGCACGGTCGCCGGCAACGCGGGCGGCATCATCAGCGGCGCCGGCTCGACCGTGTCGGGCCTCGGCACCGTCGTCGGCAGCCAGGCGCTGCCCGGCGTGAACCCGCAGACGACGCAGGCGCTCGGCGGCGTCGTCCAGAGCCTCGGCGGCGCGGTCGGCGCGCTCGGCTCGGGCGTGACGAGCGGCATCGGCCAGCTCGGCTCGTCGACCAATCCGATCGGCACGACCGTCGCGAGCACGGGCGGCGTGGTCAGCCAGTTGGGCGGTGCCGTCACGCAGACGGGCAATCTCGTCACGAGCCTCGGCACGGGCCCGCTCGCGCCGCTGTCGCCCCTCACGTCGCCGCTCGGCGGCGCCGTCAGCACGCTCGGCAACGCGATCACCGCGGGCGGCACGACGCTCACCACCGCGCTGTCGACGGGCCCCGTCCAGCAACTGACGCAGACGGTCAGCTCCGCGATCACGCCGATCACGTCGATGGTCACGGGCGCGACGCAAACGGTCGGCAACGTGACGGGCCTCGGCGCGCCCGTCAACACGCTGCTCGGCACGATCGGCGGCGGCCTGAACCAGGCCGGCGCGCTGATCTCGAAGACGGGCAACAACCCGGTCACGACGGGCCTCGGCCAGACCGTGTCGGCCACCGGCAACACGATCACGTCGGTCGGCGGCCTGCTGACGGGCGGCACCGGTTCGACGAATCCGCTCGCGCCGATCACGGCCGCGGTCGGCGGCCTGACGGGCACGCTGAGCGGCGTGAGCGGCGCAACTTCGGGCACCCCGCTCGCGCCGCTCACGAACGTCGTGTCGACCGTCACGGGCGCGCTCACGGGCGCAACCGGCGGCACGACGGGCTCGAGCAACCCGCTCGCCCCCGTCACGGGCCTCGTGTCGACCGTCACCGGCGCACTCACGGGCGCAACCGGCGGCACGACGGGCTCGAGCAACCCGCTCGCCCCCGTCACGGGCCTCGTGTCGACCGTCACCGGCGCGCTCACGGGCGCAACGGGCGGCGCGACGACGTCGACGAGCCCGCTTGCCCCGATCACGAACCTCGTGTCGACCGCGACGGGCGCGCTGAGCGGCGCGGCAACGGCGGCACCGGCGACGAGCTCGACGTCGACCGCGACGAATCCGGTCGCGAGCCTCACCGCGCCGCTGACGGGCACGAGCACCGGCGCGAGCGGCACGACCAACCTGCTGTCGCCCGTTACGTCGCTCGTCGGCGGCCTGCTCGGCGGCATCAAGAAGTAACAGGCAGGCGCCCGTCCGCCCAACAGGGCGGGCGCCCGTCCAGCATCAGAGAAGAGACAGCGAGGAGAACATCATGAACCAGAAACGTTTCGTCCCGTCGTTCGCGGTCGCGGCCTGGCGCGTTCCGCTCACCGCGCTCGCGGCCGCGTGCGTGCTCGCCGCGTGCGGCGGCAGCGACGTCACCGCGCCGCCGTCCGCGAACAACGGCGGCAGCGGCAACAACACGACGCCGACCAACCCGAACAACCCGACGACGACCACGACCGGCACGTCCGGCGTCGTCAACACGCTCGGCAAGACCGCGACCGATATCGGCAACACGGTCGGCTCGACGAGCGTGCCGGGCCTCGGCAGCGGCGTCACGCAAGGCGTCGGCGCGACGGTGAGCAGCACGGGCGGCATCGTCAACGCCGCCGCCGACGCGATCAGCAACGGCCTCGGCCAGATCGGCTCGACGCAGAATCCGGTCGGCACGACGGTCGCGGGCCTCGGCAACGTCGTGAGCGCCGCGAGCAATACCGTGCAAGGCGCAAGCCAGACGGTGCAGGCGCTCGGCACCGGCCCGCTCGCGCCGCTCTCGCCCGTCACGACGCCCGTCGCGGGTGCGCTCGCGACGGCGGCGAACGGCGTGAACGCGGCCGGCACGATGCTCGGCAACGCGCTGTCGACGGGCCCGGTCCAGCAGATCACGCAACCGATCAGCTCGGCGGTCACGCCGCTCGTCATCACGGCGGGCCAGGTCACGCAGACGGTGGGCACGACGACGGGCGTCGGCCAGCCGGTGTCGGGCCTGCTGCAGCAGGTCGGCGGCGCGATCAGCTCGGCCGGCACTCAGATCGCGGGCACGTCGTCGCAGCCGGTGGTCGGCGACGTCGGCCAGCTCGTGTCGACGCTCGGCAACACCGTGACGAACGCGGGCGGCCTCGTCAATCCGGCCGCACCGAACGGCGCGGCGCCGATCCCCGGTCTCATCACGAGCCTCGTCGGCGGCTCGACGGCGACGGTCGCGAGCGGCTCGGGTTCGAGCTCGGGCTCGACGCTCGGCAGCCCGCTGAACGGCCTGCTGTCGAGCCTCGGCGGCGGCGCGCTGCCGACCGGCGCGCTCGGCGGCGGCACGACGTCGGGCGGCGCGAGCAACCCGCTTGCGCCGATCACGAGCCTCGCGAGCGGCGGCACGGGTGCTAGTACAAACCCGCTCGCGCCCGTTACCAGTTTGCTGAATACTGTCACGGGCACGTTGTCCGGCGCCACGTCGTCGTCGACGGCGAGCGGCTCGACGACGGGGCTCCTCGCTCCCGTGACGGGCGCGCTCGGCACGCTGGGCAGCTTTGGTAAGTGATGCGAAGTACCGCGCGCTCCTTCCGGCAAGGAGCGCGCGGCGTGGTGGCAGTCGGATTAGAACAACGGAAGACCACGATGCGCGGCGCGCCAAACGCCGCGCATCGACATTAGAAGATCACAAGCACAAAGAGGCCCACGAGGAATCACAATGAAATCCAGACACGAATCTTGGATGCTCTTGCTCGCGCTCGTCGCGGCCGCCGGTGCCGCGCATGCGCAGAGCCGCTCGGGCGGCAACCCGCTCGAAGCGCTGCCACAGATCAACACTCCTCAGCGGCCGAGCGTGACCGTGCAGGTCGCGCCGCAGGAAGTCCAGGTGCAGGCGCTGCTCGCGCGGCATCTGACGCCGACCTCGTTCCAGGTCGAAGGCGTCAAGTCGATTCCGTTCGAAGAGATCTCGCAGCGCTTCACGCCGCTCGTCGGCAAGGACATCACGATCGGCCAGTTGATCGAGACGGCGAACGGCGTGACGAAGCTGTATCAGGAGCGCGGCTACGCCCTCTCGTTCGCGTTCATCCCCGCGCAGACGTTCGAAGGCGGCGCCGTGCGCGTGACGGTGGTCGAAGGCTACGTCGCGAACGTGAAGATCACCGGCCGGCCCGGCGCGATGGAACCGAAGGTGCGCGCGATCGCCGCGCACATCATGGATGATCGGCCGCTGCGCCGCGCGACGTTCGAGCGCTACGTGAACACGTTCGGCCTGCTGCCCGGCGTGGCCGTCAAGGCGAACGTGCCGCCGCCGCAGAACACCGACGGCGCGACGACGCTCGAGCTGAATGTCGATCGCAAGCCGTTCAACGTGAGCGCGGGGCTCAATACGAACAACCCTGGTCTGCAGGGGCTCTTCACGATGACCGAGAACGGCCTCACGTCGCTCGGCGAGCAGATGAGCATCTCCGCGCTGTTCCCGAAGGGGCCGAACAACCAGACGTACGTGTCGTTTAGCGGCGCCGTGCCGATCGGCAGCAACGGCCTCGTCACGCGCCTCGACGCGAGCCACTACCGCGGCAATCCGTCCGTCGACCAGACCGTGCTGCCGAACGTCCAGCGCACCGTGATCAACGACAAGCTCGGCCTGTCCGCATCGTATCCGCTGATGCTGAGCAATCAGCGCAGTCTGCTCGGCACGGTGTCGGGCTATGCGTCGCACAGCGAGGATCGCTACCAGAACCAGATCACCGGCGCGATGATCGGCACGCGCTCGCAGGTGCGCGTGCTGCAAATGCAGCTCGACTACACGAGCGTGCAGCCGAAACAAGTGCAGAAGCTGAGCTTCAATGTCGCGAAGGCGTTCGACATTCTCGGCGCGTCGAAATCGGGCATCACGAACATCCCGGGCGTCGTCGCGACGAATCCCGCGTCGACGACGTTCGTGCGCACCGGCGCGACCTTCGTGCAGACGAACGAGTGGCCGTTCAAGATCGGCTCGACCGTGCAGCTCACCGGCCAGTACAGCCCGGATTCGCTGCCGACCACCGAGCAGATCTCGTTCGGCGCGCAGCGCTTCGCGCTCGGCTATCAACCGGGCGAGACGTCGGGCGATTCGGGATGGGGCGCGTCGCTCGAGCTCAATCGCGCATTCGCGCCGGGCTTCACGTACCTGAAGAGCATCACGCCATACGTCGCGTACGACATGGCGCGCGTGTATCTGCATTCGGGCACGCCGGTGCCGCACCGCCTGTCGTCGGTCGCGCTCGGCGTGCGATTGACCGACAGCCGCTTCTACAATCTTGACGTGTCGATCGCGAAACCCGTCGGCGATGCGCCGATCGAAAGCGCGTCGCGCAGCCCGCGCGTGAACGCATCGTTCTCGTATCAGCTCTACTGACGCGCTCGCGCCCTTCCCGCTGCGCTCACGCGGCCCGTCGAGATCCGGCGGGCCGCGCGCGTTTTCAGTTTTTCATTTCGCATCGGTGCTTCGATTAGAAGCACTTGTATCAAACGCGATGCGCAGATTCACGTATTCTGCGCACAGCTCGCATGCAACGCCGTTCGACGCAAACGGCCCGCGAGCCGACGAAAACGACATCGTGCGATCCAAGGAGGAAGACATGTTTCAAATGACTCGTTCACTGCGCTCGTTCACCGTGGCAGGCGCGCTGCTCGCATGCGCCGCGAGCGCATTCGCTCAAGCGAACAGCCCCATCGGCACGTGGCAGACGATCGACGACCACACGGGCAAGCCGAAGGCGCTCGTGCAGATCAGCGAAGACGCGAGCGGCGAGCTGTCGGGCAAGGTCGTCAAGGGCCTCGGCGAGAACGACACGCCGGATCGCCGCTGCACCGCGTGCTCCGACGAGCGCAAGGATCAGCTGATCAAGGGCATGACGATCATCAAGGCGATGAAGAAGGAAGGCGAAGGCTGGGACGGCGGCAACATCCTCGACCCGGAAAACGGCAAGGTCTACAAGTGCAAGATGACGCTCGAGGAAGGCGGCCAGAAGCTCGTCGTGCGCGGCTACATCGGCGTGTCGCTGCTCGGCCGCTCGCAGACCTGGATGCGCGCGCAGTAACGCGCCTCGCACGTCGGCCTCGTCGCGCCGACATTGCCGCTCGCGCGCCGGGTCTCGCGAGCGAGCGCCGAGCGACGAAAACAAAACCGGCCTGTGCGTTTGCGCCAGGCCGGTTTTTTCATGCGCGCGGCATGCTGCCCGCGTCGCGTCAGACGACGTGCTCGAGCGTGCAATCGAGACGCGGCGCGGTCGATGTCGTCGACGCTGCGACGCTGCGCGCGTGAGCCGCTTTCGAGCGCGCATGCGTGCGCATGCGCATCGTCATCAGCTCGCACAGATCCTCGCTCTCCGCGCCGAACAATTCGACGAGCACGCGCTTCAACGCACCCGATTCGTGCCACGCCTTGAAGCGGCGATGACACGTCTGATATGCGGGAAAACGGCGCGGCATCGCCGACCAGTTCGCGCCGCTGTAGATCACCCACAGCACGCCGTTGAGCACCGCGCGCGTATCCGCGAGCGGTCTGCCGCGCATCTCCTTGCGCGGGCGCAGCTCGGGCAGCAAGGGAGCGACGCGCTGCCACTCCTCATCGGTTATATCGCGATACGGCGTCATGTGTTTCTCCGTTCATGAAGAACATGGCGCAACGATATCGAGACGAGCCGGCGTTGGAAACACGGCGCGCGCCGATTTAAGAATAGTTAATACCGAATTAACCGAAGTTAACCGTCTGACGCGCTTTTCGAATTCGGGTCGGGTCATTCGGGGCGCGCGAGGCGCGATGCGCGCCCGCCGCCCCGGCGGTTCGGATCAGGTGAGCGACGTATCGATCAGGCGGCGCGGCGCCTCGAGATACTCCTTCGACTGCATCTCGACGATCCGCGAGACCGTGCGGCTGAATTCGTTCGCCATCGGTCCTTCGATGTACAGATCTTCCGCGGCCACCGCGGCCGACATCAGCAGCTTCACCTTGTGGTCGTACAGCACGTCGATGAGCCACGTGAAGCGGCGCGCTTCGGACGCCATCCGCGGCGACATCTGCGGCACTTCCGACAGCACGATCGCGTGAAAGCGGCTCGCGAGCTCAAGATAATCGTTTTGCGAGCGCGGGCCGCCGCAGAGCGTCGCGAAATCGAACCAGACGACGCCGTCCGCGCGGCGCAGCGCCTTGATCTCGCGCTTTTCGATGTGCAGGATCGGGCTCTCGTCCGGCACCGCGGCGAGCTGGCCGAACGCATGGCGCAGCGCGCGATCGGCGTCCGCGCCGAGCGGCGTGTGATACATCCGCACCTGCGTGAGCGTGCGCTGCCGATAGTCGACGCCCCCGTCGACGTTCAGCACGTCGAGCCTGTCCTTCAGAAGCGCGATCGCGGGCAGCATCCGGTCGCGATGCAGGCCGTCGGGGTACAGATCGTCCGGGTCGTAATTGGACGTCATCACGAACTGCACGCCGTTCGAAAACAGCCGGTCGAGCAGCCGGTACAGGATCATCGCGTCGGCGATGTCGGACACGTGAAATTCGTCGAAGCAGATGAGCCGGTAGCGCTTCGCGATCCGGCGCGCGAGCTCGTCGAGCGGATCGGCCTGCCCTTTCAGCTCTTCGAGCTCGCGATGCACCTCGCGCATGAACTCGTGGAAATGCAGCCGCGTCTTGCGCTGCACCGGCACGATCGCATAGAAGCTGTCCATCAGGAAGCTCTTGCCGCGCCCGACGCCGCCCCACATGTAGACGCCGCGCGGCAAATCCGGGCGTATGACGAGTTTCTTGAACGCATTCGAGCGACGCGCCTTGTAGGCGACCCATTCGGCGTAGCAGCGCTGCAGGCGTTCGACCGCGGCGCGCTGCGCGGCATCGGACTGATAGCCGCGCGTCTTCAGCTCGTGCTCGTAGTATTCGGTGACGTTCATCATGCAAACCGGCAAAAATGAAGGCGAGCGGGAAATCCCGCCCGCCTTCGCCGAGAGACAGCGACGCCGGCCGCGACGGCCGGCGCGCGGTGCTGCGTTTTCGCGCTTAGCTGTTGAGCGAGCGCTTGTCGACGGCGAGCGCCGCTTCGCGCATCACTTCGGACATCGACGGATGCGGGTGGCAAATGCGGGCGATGTCTTCCGACGCCGCCTTGAACTCCATCGCCACCACGGCTTCCGCGATCAGGTCCGACGCGTTCGCGGCGATCACGTGCACGCCGAGCAGCTCGTCGGTCTTCGCATCCGCGATCATCTTCACGAAGCCGTCCGGCGCGTTCATGCCGAGCGCGCGGCCGTTGATCGAGAACGGGAACTTGCCCGACTTGATCTCGCGGCCTTCGGCCTTCAGTTGCTGCTCCGTCTTGCCGACCCACGCGATTTCCGGGTGCGTGTAGATCACCCACGGAATGCAGTTGTAGTCGATGTGCGGCTTCTGGCCGTCGATCACTTCCGCGACGAGCACGCCTTCGTCTTCCGCCTTGTGCGCGAGCATCGGGCCGCGCACGACGTCGCCGATCGCGTAGACGTTCGGCACCGCGGTGCGGCAGTGGTCGTCGACGTCGATGAAGCCGCGCTCGTTCGCCTTCAGGCCGATCGACTCGAGGCCGAGGTCGTCGGTGTTCGGCACGCGGCCCACCGACACGATCAGGCGGTCGGCGTCGAGCGTCTGCGCGTTGCCGTCCTTGTCCGTGTACGCGATCGACACGCCGTTCGCGCTCGTCTTCACTTCGCCGATCGTCACGCCGAGGTTGATGTCGAGGCCCTGCTTCTTGAACAGCTTCGCCGCTTCCTTCGCGAGCGCTTCGTCGGCCGCGCCGAGGAACGCCGGCAGCGCCTCGAGCACCGTCACTTCGGCGCCGAGGCGGCGCCACACCGAGCCGAGCTCGAGGCCGATCACGCCCGCGCCGATCACGGCGAGCTTCTTCGGCACCGTGTCGAACGTCAGCGCGCCTTCGTTGTCCGCGACGATCGTGTTGTCGACGGGCACGTTCGGCAGGTGACGCGCCTTCGAGCCCGTCGCGATGATCACGTTCTTCGCGGTGACGACTTCGGTTTCGCCCTCGCCGCTCACTTCGATCTGCACGCCGGCATCGGTCTTGCCGGTGAACTTGCCGTGGCCCTTGAGCCACGTGATCTTGTTCTTCTTGAACAGGAACTCGATCCCGCCCGTCATCTTCTCGACGATCGCGTCCTTGCGCGCGAGCATCTTCGCGACGTCGATCTTCACGCCGTCGACGCTGATGCCGTGGTCGGCGAGGTGGTGCTGCGCGTTCTCGAACTCCTCCGACGAAGCGAGGAGCGCCTTCGACGGGATGCAGCCGACGTTCAGGCACGTGCCGCCCAGCTTCAGCGTGCCGGCCGGGTTCTTCCATTTCTCGATACAGGCAACGGTCTTGCCCAGTTGCGCGGCGCGGATCGCGGCGATGTAGCCGCCCGGGCCCGCGCCGATCACGACGACGTCAAATTCCTTCGACATGACAATCCTTTGGTTTGGCTCCGGCAAGCCGAGCAGGCGCCTCGCAATGGGCGCCCGCGCGGCCCGCCGAAGCGGTTCGATACGGTGTGAAAAGCGTGCTTACAGGTCGAGCAGCAAGCGCGCCGGATCTTCGAGCGCGTCCTTCATCGCGACGAGCGACAGCACCGCTTCGCGGCCGTCGATGATCCGGTGGTCGTACGACAGCGCCAGATAGTTGATCGGACGGATCACGATCTGGCCGTTTTCGACGACAGGGCGCTCCTTCGTCGCGTGCACGCCGAGGATGGCCGACTGCGGCGGGTTGATGATCGGGGTCGACAGCATCGAGCCGAACACGCCGCCGTTCGAGATCGAGAACGTACCGCCCGTCATTTCCTCGATCGACAGCTTGCCGTCCTTCGCCTTCTGGCCGAATTCGGCGATCTTCTTCTCGATGTCGGCGAGGCTCAGTTGATCCGCGTTGCGCAGGATCGGCACCACGAGGCCGCGCGGCGAGCCGACGGCGATGCCGATGTCGAAGTAGCCGTGATAGACGATGTCGTTGCCGTCGATCGACGCGTTCACGAGCGGGAACTTCTTCAGCGCGTGCACGGCGGCCTTCACGAAGAACGACATGAAGCCGAGCTTCACGCCGTGCTCCTTCTCGAACTTGTCCTTATACTTCGCGCGCAGATCCATGACGGGCTGCATGTTCACTTCGTTGAACGTCGTCAGGATCGCGTTGGTCTGCTGCGACTCGAGCAGACGCTCGGCGATGCGTGCGCGCAGGCGCGACATCGGCACGCGCTGCTCCGGACGGTCGTTGAGCCACGTCGTCGCCGACGCCGGCACCTTCACTTCCGGCAGCGACGGCTTCGCCGGTGCGGCAGCCGGTGCGGCAGCCGGTGCGGCCTTCGGCGCGCCTGCGGCCAGCGCGTCGCCCTTCGTGATGCGGCCGTCGCGGCCCGAACCTGCGACGTCGCCGGCCGACAGGCCCTTCTCGGCCAGCAGCTTCGACGCGGCCGGCGATGCCGCCGCCGAGCTCGACGCCGTCGCGGCGGCCGGCTGCGCGGCCGGCGCCGGTGCGGCTGCGGCGGGCGCCGCCGCCGGCTTGACTTCGGCTGCACCTGCCGCCGCTTCGGCGGCACCTGCCTTCGCTTCGGTGTCGATCGTCGCGATCACCTGGTCGGCGACAACCGTGTCGCCGTCGTTCTGCAGCACTTGCGCGAGCACGCCCGCGGCGGGCGCCGGCACTTCGAGGACGACCTTGTCGGTCTCGAGCTCGATCAGGATTTCGTCTTGCGCGACGGCCTCGCCGGGCTTCTTCTTCCACTGCAGCATGGTCGCTTCCGAAACCGATTCGGAGAGCTGGGGGACTTTGACTTCTACGATAGCCATGTGAATTTCCTGGATGCTTAATCTGGGTAACGACGAGGCGTCTGCGAGCGCTGTCGAGTGTCGCGGCGCGCGGCGCCTGCGGTCGAAAGCGCGCGGGAAAGCGCATCGCGCCTTCCCGCTTCGCTACGCCTCTTTATTTCGCGATCGATGCGCTCTTCAAGCGGCCGAATGCGCCTTCGACGAGGGCCTTCTGCTGCTCGTAGTGCTTCGCGTAATAGCCGACAGCCGGCGAGGCGGAAGCCGGGCGGCCGCTGTACGCGAGCTTCTGCCCTTCCTTCATGCCTTCCTTCAGGTGGTGTTCGACGTAGAACCACGGCCCCTGATTTTGCGGCTCGTCCTGCACCCAGACCACTTCCGTCGCGTTCTCGTACTTCTTCATTTCCGCTTCGAACTGCTTGTGCGCGAACGGATACAGCTGCTCGATCCGGATGATCGCGACGTCGTTCGCCTTCGCTTCGCGGCGATGCGCGACGAGGTCGTAATACACGCGGCCCGAGCACGCGACCACGCGCTTGACCTTCTTCGCGTCGATGCCGCCGTCGACTTCGCCCAGCACCGGCTGGAACGAACCCTTCGCGAGCTCCGACAGGTCCGACACCGCTTCCTTGTGGCGCAGCAGCGACTTCGGCGTCGCGACGATGAGCGGCTTGCGGAACAGGCGGATCATCTGGCGGCGCAGCAGGTGGAAGATCTGCGCGGGCGTCGTCGGCTGGACGACCTGCATGTTGTGCTCCGCGCACAGCTGCAGATAGCGTTCGATGCGCGCCGACGAGTGCTCCGGCCCCTGGCCTTCATAGCCGTGCGGCAGCAGCATCGTGAGACCCGACACGCGGCCCCACTTCACTTCGCCCGACGAGATGAACTGGTCGATCACGACCTGCGCGCCGTTCGCGAAATCGCCGAACTGCGCTTCCCACAGCACGAGCGTATTCGGCTCGGCGGTCGAGTAGCCGTATTCGAAGCCGAGCACCGCCTCTTCGGACAGCACCGAGTCGATCACGTTGAACTTCGCCTGGCCTTCCGAGATGTTCTGCAGCGGCACGTACGTGCCGTCGTTCCAGCGCTCGCGGTTCTGGTCGTGCAGCACCGCGTGACGGTGCGTGAACGTGCCGCGGCCCGAGTCCTGGCCCGTCAGGCGAACGGCGTAGCCCGACGCGACGAGCGACGCGTACGCGAGATGCTCGCCCATGCCCCAGTCGAGCGGCTGATCGCCGCGCGCCATGTTGCGGCGATCGTTGATCACGCGCTCGACGAGCGGGTGAACCTTGAAGTTTTCCGGCACCGTCGTGATGCGTTCGCCGAGGCGCTTCAACTCGGCGAGCGGCACCGCGGTGTCGGCCGCGTCCGTCCACTTGCGGTTCAGGAACGGCATCCAGTCGACCGCGTACTTGCTCTTGTAGTTCGACAGCACCGGATCGACCGTGTGATGGCCGTCGTCCATCGCCTTGCGGTACGCCTTCACGAAGCCGTCGCCTTCTTCGGCCGTGATCACGCCCTGCTGCACGAGCTTCTCCGCGTACAGCGCGCGGGTGCCCGGGTGCTGCGCGATCTTCTTGTACATCAGCGGCTGCGTGACGGCCGGCGTGTCCTGCTCGTTGTGGCCGAGCTTGCGGAAGCAGACGATGTCGATCACGACATCCTTGTGGAACTGCATCCGGTAGTCGATCGCGATCTGCGTCGCGAGGACGACCGCTTCCGGATCGTCGCCGTTCACGTGCAGCACCGGCGCCTCGATCATCTTGACGACGTCCGTGCAGTACAGCGTCGAGCGCGCGTCGCGCGGGTCCGACGTCGTGAAGCCGATCTGGTTGTTGATGACGATGTGCAGCGTGCCGTGCGTGCCGTAGCCGCGCGTCTGCGCGAGGTTCAGCGTTTCCATCACGACGCCCTGGCCGGCGAACGCCGCGTCGCCGTGAATCTGCACGGGCAGCACTTGCAGGCCGTCGGCGTCGCCGCGGCGATCCATCCGCGCCTTCGCGGAACCTTCGACCACCGGGTTCACGATTTCGAGGTGCGACGGGTTGAACGCGAGCGACAGATGCACCGGGCCGCCTTGCGTCGCGATGTCCGACGAGAAGCCCTTGTGGTACTTCACGTCGCCTGCCGGCAGGTCGTCGACGTGCTTGCCTTCGAATTCGGCGAAGAGATCCGCCGGCATCTTGCCGAGCGTGTTCACGAGCACGTTCAGCCGGCCGCGGTGCGCCATGCCGATGACGATTTCCTGCACGCCCTTCGAGCCCGCGTGCTGGACGACTTCGTCCATCGCCGCGATGAAGCTCTCGCCGCCTTCGAGCGAGAAGCGCTTCTGGCCGACGTACTTCGTGTGCAGGTAGCGTTCGAGGCCTTCGCCGGCCGTCAGGCGGTTCAGGATGTGCTTCTTCTCGTCAGCCGAGAAGTTCGGCGTCGCGCGGGTCGACTCGAGGCGCTCCTGCCACCAGCGCTTCTGCTCGGGATCGCTGATGTACATGTACTCGGCGCCGATCGTGCCGCAGTACGTGTCGCGCAGCCCCTTGACGATGTCGCGCAGCGACGCCTGCTCGAACCCGAAATACAGGTTGCTCGCGCTGAACGTCTGGTCGAGGTCGGCTTCGGAGAAATCGTAGAACGCGGGTTCCAGCTCGGGAATCGCGGGGCGTTCGCGGCGCTTCAGGGGATCGAGGTTGGCCCATTGCGAGCCGAGGAAGCGATACGCGCTGATGAGAGACTGAACGTGGACTTGCTTGCGGGCGGTGGCGAGATTGGCACCGCTTTCGCGCGGAATGAAAGCGTTGGCTTTCGCGCGCTGGGCGAACGACTCGACGATCGGGTTGTGAGCCACGTCGTTCGCGTTCGAACCGTCGGTTGCGGGGACGTTCTGCAGCGCGTCGAAATATTCGCGCCAGTTATCCGGCACCGACGCCGGGTTATCCAAATAGGCTTCGTACAGTTCTTCAACATACGAAGCATTGCCGCCGAACAAATACGAGTTCAGCTGGAACTGCTTCATTACATCTGACATTTGACGCTCACCTTTCTTCGAGCTTCTCGAGAAATAGCGGGTTACTCAACCTTCCGCGACACGGCCTGACCGTTTAGCGGATTGCGCGAATCAAGTCTTGCTTGGAAGGACCTAAAACTTGCGTGCGCGCAGCATAGCACAAAAAAACCTGCGGCGAACGCGGCGATAGCGCCCTGAAAGCCCGTCCAGACGGGCTTTCGCGCCGGTCGCGGCGATTCCGCCGGCACCGCGCAACACTGTTTTACAAACGGCGCGCCCGCCCCTTCGCGCGGATACGAAAAAGCCGCCCGAAGGCGGCCTTCCGATGCACGGCGAATGCCGTGCGAAACGCGCGCGGGCGGGCCGCCCGCCGAACGCTCAGCCGGCCTCGGCCTCGCGGCTCGCGCGGCGGCGCTCGTGCTCCTTCAGGTGACGCTTGCGCAGGCGAATCGACTGCGGCGTCACTTCGACGAGCTCGTCGTCGTCGATGAATTCGACCGCGTATTCGAGCGACATCTGGATCGGCGGCACGAGGCGCACCGCCTCGTCGGTGCCCGACGCGCGCACGTTGGTCAGCTGCTTGCCCTTGATCGGGTTCACGACGAGATCGTTGTCGCGGCTGTGGATGCCGATGATCATGCCCTCGTAGAGCGCGTCGCCCGGCTTCACGAACATGCGGCCGCGATCCTGCAGCTTCCACAGCGCATAGGCGACGGCCGCGCCGTCGTCCTGCGAGATCAGCACGCCGTTGCGGCGCTCGCCGACCGAACCTTCCCTGACCGGCGCGTACGCATCGAAGATGTGGCTCATCAGGCCCGTGCCGCGCGTGAGCGTCAGGAATTCGCCCTGGAAGCCGATCAGGCCGCGCGCCGGAATCCGGTATTCGAGGCGCGTGCGGCCGCGGCCGTCCGACACCATGTCGAGCATCTCGCCCTTGCGGCGACCGAGCTCCTCCATCACGCCGCCCTGATGCTCGTCCTCGAGGTCGACCGTCAGGAGTTCGTACGGCTCATGCTTGACGCCGTCGATTTCCTGCATCACGACGCGCGGACGCGACACCGCGAGCTCATAGCCTTCGCGGCGCATGTTCTCGACGAGAATCGTCAGGTGCAGCTCGCCGCGGCCCGACACCTCGAACACCGTTTCGTCGCCCGTGTCCTTCACGCGCAACGCGACGTTGTGGTTCAGCTCCTTCATCAGGCGGTCGCGGATCTGGCGGCTCGTCACGAACTTGCCTTCGCGGCCCGCGAGCGGCGACGAATTGACGAGGAAGTTCATCGTCAGCGTCGGCTCGTCGACGGTGATCATCGGCAACGCTTCGGGCGCGTCGACCGCGCAGATCGTCGCGCCGATGCCGACATCCTCGATCCCGTTGATGAGGACGATGTCGCCCGCCTCGGCCGCCTCGACCTGCACGCGCTCGAGGCCCTGGAACGAGAGCACCTGATTGATCTTGCGGTTCAGCACCTCGCCTTCCGGGCCGAAGCGCATCACGACCGGCTGGCCCGGCTTGATGCGGCCGCGCGTGATGCGGCCGACGCCGATCCGGCCGACGTACGTCGAATAGTCGAGCGACGTGATCTGCAGTTGCAGCGGCGCCTCCGGGTCGGCCGGGCGCACCGGCACGTGCTGGAGGATCGCTTCGAACAGCGGGCGCATGTCGCCTTCGCGCGCGGCCGGGTCGAGCGACGCGTAGCCGTTCAGGCCCGACGCGTAGACGATCGGGAAGTCGAGCTGCTCTTCGGTCGCGCCGAGCTTGTCGAACAGGTCGAACGTCTGGTTGATCACCCAGTCGATGCGCGCGCCCGGACGGTCGATCTTGTTGATGACGACGATCGGCTTCAGGCCGAGCGCGAGCGCCTTCTTCGTGACGAAGCGCGTCTGCGGCATCGGGCCCTCGACCGCGTCGACGAGCAGCAGCACCGAGTCGACCATCGACAGCACGCGCTCCACTTCGCCGCCGAAGTCCGCGTGCCCCGGCGTGTCGACGATGTTGATGTGCGTGCCTTCGTATTCGACCGCGCAGTTCTTCGCGAGAATCGTGATCCCGCGCTCTTTTTCGATGTCGTTCGAATCCATCACCCGTTCTGCGACCTGCTGGTTCTCGCGGAAGGTGCCGGACTGGCGGAGCAGTTGGTCGACGAGCGTCGTCTTGCCGTGGTCGACGTGGGCGATGATGGCGATGTTGCGAAGGGCGCGGGTCATAGAAACCTGAAAACGGATGGAACGCGCAAACGCGCGCGCACCGTTGCCCGATGCGCGCGCGACTTGCAGCTTGGAAAGCCACAAATTATAGCACGTCAAGATGTCGCGGACTGAGCCGTCCGTTGCGACGCGGCATCCGGGCAACCGCGCGCGCGGTTGCCCGGATGCCGATGAACCCACTCGCGTCAGGGCCATTTTTGCAGTCCTGCAACCAAATCGCGCTTCAATTAACATTTGCCGCAGCAACTAAATCGCGCCTATACTGATGCCTAGTCAACTATTGCAGCTTCAGAGAATTTATGTCGGCTCCCTCTTCCTCGCAGCACGACCTGGATCTGTCCCTGTACCAGATCAACGATAGCGTCGGCTACCTGATGTCGCGCGTGAAATCGCTGATGACGAACATGATCACGCAGCGCACGCAGACCGAACTCGGCATTACCGGCACGCAGGCGACGATGCTGTTCATGCTCGCCGTCGGCAAGTGCTCGACGGCGGCCGAACTCGCACGCGAATACGGCATCGACGCGAGCGCGATCACACGCCTGCTCGACCGCGTCGAGAAGCGCGGCTTGTTGCAGCGGGTGCGCAGCAGCGAGGACCGGCGCGTCGTGCGGCTCGAACTGACCGACGAGGGGCGCGAGCTCACGAAGCGCATGCCGGCCATCTTCCGCAGCGTGCTCGATCAGGTGCTCGACGGCTTCACGCCCGAGGAAGTCGGTTTCCTGAAGAGCATGCTGCGCCGCATTCTCGTGAATTCGGGCGAATGCCCGGGCACGAGCGGAACCCTGTCGTAAATATTGCCGCAACAAGTAATTCAGACAGATAAATGTAAGGAAATCCTTGCAGTGTCCACTATTCACGCCGAATCAGATTCCGAGTCAGGAAACCCAGCAATGAAGACCTTCCCGTTGTCCGCTTGCCGGACCGCCATGGCCGTCGCGGTCGCCGCGCTCGCGCTCGCGGGATGCGCGAACTATTTCGGCATCAAGAGCGACAAGGCGCTCGCCCCCGCGACGCAGTTCGAAAGCGCGCAGAGCCTGCCTGCGCAAGGCGGCCAGTGGCCGTCGCTCGACTGGGCGAACCAGTTCGGCGACCCGCAACTGCCGAAGCTGATCGACGAGGCGCTCGAAGGCAATCCGACGATCGCGCAGGCGCAGGCGCGAATCGCGAAGGCCTCGTCGTACATCGAGACGTCGCGCTCGACGCTCCTGCCGCAGGCGGACGCCAAGTATTCGTGGACCCGCGAGCTGTACTCGGGCAACGCTCTCTTCCCGCCGCCGTTCGGCGGCCAGTGGTACAGCGAGAACAACGCGCTCGCGAGCGCGTCGTGGGAGCTCGACCTGTGGGGCAAGAACCGCGCGCGCCTGCATGCGGCCGTGTCGCAGGAAAAGGCCGCCGAGGCCGACATGCAGCAGGCGCGCGTGACGCTCGCGACGTCGGTCGCGCGCGCCTACAACCAGCTCGCGCAGCTGTACGCGCTGCGCGACATCGCCGGGCGCGAGATCTCGAACCGGCAGACGGTCGGCAAGATCACCGACGATCGCGTCGGCGCGGGCCTCGACACCAACGTCGAGCGCCAGACCGCGCGCGGCAACGTCGCGACGAGTCAGCAGGCGCTGTCCGATCTCGACGGCCAGATCACGAACCTCCGCTATCAGCTCGCCGCGCTGCTCGGCAAGGGCCCGGACCGCGGGCTGCAGATCGCGCAGCCGGTGCTGAGCCCGGGCGGCGCGGTCGCGCTGCCGGACAACCTGCCCGCCGATCTCGTGTCGCGCCGCCCGGACATCGTCGCCGCG
The DNA here is from genome assembly GCF_001526245.1 of Burkholderia sp. MSMB1498. Classification (NCBI taxonomy): domain Bacteria; kingdom Pseudomonadati; phylum Pseudomonadota; class Betaproteobacteria; order Burkholderiales; family Burkholderiaceae; genus Burkholderia; species Burkholderia sp. MSMB1498. Next base: position 104,397 of record NZ_LOYJ01000066.1, on the reverse strand, counting down.
CGCTGGCAGGTCGAGGCGGCGATGCACGACGTGAAGGAAGCGAAGGCGGAGTTCTATCCGGACATCAACCTCGCCGCGGGCTTCGGCTTCGACGCCTTCGGCTGGGGCAAATTCCTGAACTTCGCGAGCCGCCAGGCGCAGTTCGGCCCGGCGATCCACCTGCCGATATTCGACGGCGGCGCGCTGCGCGCGCAGTTGAAGGGCCGCTATGCGGACTTCGACCTGTCGGTGGCGAACTACAACCAGACGCTGATCGGCGCGTTCAACGACGTCGCGACGCAAGTCGCGTCGATCCGCTCGATCGACACGCAAATGGGCGACGCGCAGCGCGCGCTCGACGCGTCGACGCGCGCGTACGAGCTCGCCGTGATCCGCTACAAGGCGGGCCTGTCGCCGCAGTTGCAGGTGCTGAACGCGGACAGCAGCCGGCTCGCCGCCGAGCAGACGGTGACGAACCTGAAGATGCGCCGGCGCGACATGCAGATCGGCCTCGTGAAAGCGCTCGGCGGCGGCTTCGACGCGACGGGCACGCGGCTCGCCGCGCCCGCGCCCGCATCGGCGAGCGCCGCCTCCGCGCAGCACGCGTCGAACTGAATTCCCGGATCACACCCGAACCATCGCTTTAATCGCTTTAGATAGAAGACGGAGAAACTCGCCATGAGCGACCCTCAACAAAACGCAGCGCCCGCGCAGCCGCAGAGCAACGGCAAGCGCAAGCGAATGATGACGCTGCTCGTCGCGGTGATCGCGATCGCCGCGATCGCGTACGGCCTTTATTACGTGCTCGTCGCGCGCTTCCACGAAACCACCGACGACGCGTACGTGAACGGCAACGTCGTGCAGATCACGCCGCAGGTGACGGGCACCGTGATCGCGGTGAAGGCGGACGACACGCAAACCGTGAAGGCGGGCGACCCGCTCGTCGTGCTCGATCCGGCCGATTCGCAAGTCGCGCTGCAGCAGGCCGAGGCGAACCTCGCGCAAACGGTGCGCCAGGTGCGCGGCCTCTACGTGAACGACGACCAATACCGCGCCCAGGTCTCGCTGCGCCAGTCGGATCTGTCGAAGGCGCAGGATGACCTGCGTCGCCGGCTCGCCGTCGCGCAGACGGGCGCCGTGTCGCAGGAAGAGATCTCGCACGCGCGCGACGCGGTGAAGGCCGCGCAGGCGTCGCTCGACGCCGCCGAGCAGCAGCTCGCGTCGAATCGCGCGCTCACCGCGAACACGACGATCGCCGATCACCCGAACGTGCTCGCCGCCGCCGCGAAGGTTCGCGACGCGTATCTGAACAACGCGCGCAACACGCTGCCCGCGCCCGTCACGGGCTACGTCGCGAAGCGCTCCGTGCAGGTCGGCCAGCGCGTGTCGCCGGGCACGCCGCTGATGTCGGTCGTGCCGCTCAACGCGGTGTGGGTCGACGCGAACTTCAAGGAAGTGCAGTTGAAGCACATGCGGATCGGCCAGCCGGTCGAGCTGACGGCCGACATCTACGGCTCGTCGGTGCAGTACCACGGCAAGGTGGTCGGCTTCTCGGCCGGCACGGGCGCCGCGTTCTCGCTGCTGCCCGCGCAGAACGCGACGGGCAACTGGATCAAGGTCGTCCAGCGCCTGCCCGTGCGCGTCGAGCTCGATCCGAAGGAGCTGAAGGATCATCCGCTGCGGATCGGCCTGTCGATGCAGGTCGACGTCGACATCAAGAACGAAAGCGGCAACCAGCTTGGCAACGTGCAGAACACCGTGTACGAAACCGACGTGTTCGCGAAGTACGGCGACGAAGCGAACGCCGAGATCGCGCGCATCATCGCGACGAATGCGGGCGGCGGCACGTCGGCCGTCTCGGCCACGCCGGCGCCGGCCGCGAAGGCCGTCGGCCGCACGTCGAACCTGATGTAAGCGCCCCTCGGCCGGACCACGAAGCATGGCACAGCCCCAAGCTCCTCTTCCTCCGCTTAAGGGCGGACAGCTCATACTCGGCACGATCGCGGTATCGCTTGCCGTGTTCATGAACGTGCTCGACACGTCGATCGCCAACGTCGCGATCCCGACGATCTCGGGCGACCTCGGCGTGTCGTCCGACCAGGGCACCTGGGTCATCACGTCGTTCGCGGTCGCGAACGCGATCTCGGTGCCGCTCACGGGCTGGCTCACCGAGCGTATCGGCCAGGTGCGCCTCTTCCTCGCGTCGATCATCCTGTTCGTGATCTCGTCGTGGTTGTGCGGCCTCGCGCCGACGCTGCCGTTTCTGCTCGCGTCGCGCGTGCTGCAGGGCGCGGTAGCCGGGCCGATGATCCCGCTGTCGCAAGCGCTGCTGCTGTCGAGCTATCCGCGCGCGAAAGCGCCGATGGCGCTCGCGCTTTGGTCGATGACGACGCTGATCGCGCCCGTGGCCGGCCCGATTCTCGGCGGCTGGATCTCGGACAATTACTCGTGGCCGTGGATCTTCTACGTGAACATTCCGGTCGGCATCGCCGCCGCGGCCGTCACGTGGATGATCTATCGCAGCCGCGAATCGGCGGTCCGCCGCGCGCCGATCGACGGCGTCGGGCTCGCGCTGCTCGTGATCTGGGTCGGCTCGCTGCAGATCATGCTAGACAAGGGCAAGGATCTCGACTGGTTCGCGTCGACGACGATCGTCGTGCTCGCGCTCACCGCGCTCATCGCATTCGCGTTCTTCGTCGTGTGGGAACTGACGGCCGAGCATCCGGTCGTCGACTTGTCGCTGTTCCGGATGCGCAATTTCTCGGGCGGCACGATCGCGCTGTCGGTCGGCTACGGGCTCTATTTCGGCAACCTCGTGCTGCTGCCGCTGTGGCTGCAGACGCAGATCGGCTACACGGCGACGGACGCCGGGCTCGTGATGGCGCCCGTCGGCTTCTTCGCGATCCTGCTGTCGCCGCTCACGGGTAAGTTCCTGTCGCGCACCGACCCGCGCTACATCGCGACGGCCGCGTTCCTCACGTTCGCGCTGTGCTTCTGGATGCGCTCGCGCTACACGACGGGCGTCGACGAGTGGTCGCTGATGGCGCCGACCTTCGTGCAGGGGATCGCGATGGCGGGCTTCTTCATCCCGCTCGTGTCGATCACGCTGTCCGGCCTGCCCGGCCACCGGATTCCGGCGGCGTCGGGCCTGTCGAACTTCGTGCGGATCATGTGCGGCGGCATCGGGACGTCGATCTTCCAGACCGCGTGGGATCATCGGAACAACTTCCACCACGCGCAGCTCGTCGAGCAGGCGAACCCGTACAACCCGACCTTCAACCAGGCGGTCACGCAGATGGGGCAGCTCGGGCTCACGCGCGACCAGGCGCACGGGCTCATCAACAACATCGCGACGCAGCAGGCCGCGCAACTGGGCGTGAACGATCTGTTCTACATCTCGGCCGCGATCTTCGTGCTGCTCATCGCGCTCATCTGGATCACGAAGCCCGAGCGCGCGGGCGGCGGCGATTCGAGCGCGGCGGCGTCGGCCGCGCACTGAGCGGCGTCCCGCGCCGTTCGCGCGTGCGAAGCAAAACGCCCGGCTTTCGAGCCGGGCGTTTTCGTATCTGGCGATGCAAATGCGATCCGCGCGGGGATCGTTGCGTTGGCGTCGTGCAGAATCCGCCTCCATTGGCGGGCTCGCACGGCGACTGATACGCCGCCGCCAAATGCGAGCGCCCCGCAACGCGGATTCCGCTCTCCGCGCGGCCCGCGCATACGAGCCGCCCGCGCGTGCGCGCGCCTACGAGCCCGTCACGACAAGCCGCTCAGGCGCGAGCACGCCCTCCGCCGCCCGCGCGACGCCGAGCAGCCGGCCGTCGCCGTCGTAGACGCGCACGCGTGCGCCTTCGTCCGCATCGGGCTGCGCCGCGAGTTCGGCAAGCTTCAGGCGCTGGCCGTGCAGGAAGCGCTTCGCGAGCGCCGCGTCGAGCTCCACGAGCGGGAACGTCGACAGCAGCGCATCGACGGGCGCAAGCCGCGCATCGCGCTCGTCCTGCGTCGCGGCATCGAGCGCATCGAGCGTCACCGCATGCTCGAGCGACAGCGAACCGACGCCCGTGCGCCGCAGCATCGTCAGATGCGCGCCGCAGCCGAGCGCTTCGCCGATATCCTCGGCGAGCGTGCGCACGTACGTGCCCTTGCTGCACGTCACGCGAAACGTGACGTCGGGCAGCGCGCAGGACAGGCACTCGAGCGAGCGGATCGTCACCGCGCGCCCTTCGCGCTCGACCGTCTGGCCGGCGCGCGCGTATTCGTAAAGCGGCTTGCCGTCGCGCTTGAGCGCCGAGTACATCGGCGGCACCTGCACGATGTCGCCGACGAAGCGCGCGAGCGCCGCGACGACCGCGGCTTCGTCGCAGGTCACATCGCGCGTGTCGAGCACGTCGCCTTCGGCGTCGCCCGTCGTCGTGCGCACGCCGAGACGCATCGTCGCCTCATAGGTCTTGTCGGCGTCGAGCAGATCCTGCGAGAACTTCGTCGCTTCGCCGAAGCAAAGCGGCAGCAGCCCCGACGCGAGCGGATCGAGCGTGCCCGTGTGGCCCGCCTTCTTCGCGAGGTACAGGCGCTTCGCGCGCATCAGCGCGTCGTTGCTCGAGAGCCCGACCGGCTTGTCGAGCAGCAGCACGCCGTCGAGCGCGCGACGCGGAATCCGGGGGCGTGGCGAAACAGTCGTCATGGTCGGCGCGCAGTGGCTCGTGCGGTGTTCATTCGTCCTTCGCGCGCGTCGCGTTCGCCTCGTCGATGAGGCGCGACATCGCGACGGCCTTCTCGATCGTCTGGTCGTAATGGAAATGCAGCGTCGGCACCGTATGAATGTGCAGGCGCTTGAAAAGCAGATTGTGCAGATGGCCGGCCGCGTGGTTGAGCGCCTCCTGCGTGTCCGCCGGATTGCCCGTGAGCGCGGTGAAATAGACTTTGGCATGCGCGTAATCGGGCGTGAGCTCGACCGACTGGATCGTCACGATCCCGATGCGCGGGTCCTTGACCTCGCGCATGATGAGCTCCGACAGATCGCGCTGGATCTGATCGGCGATCTGCACGTTGCGATTGGGAGAACTGCGTTTTTTCGACATGATTAATCCGTCATCCGGTTGATCGGCGCGCCGCGCGGCGCCGTTCATGAAAATGGGCGGGACGGGCCCAAGCCCGACCCGCCCATTCAAGCCGTCACGCCTGCGTTACAGCGTACGCGCGACTTCCGTGACCTCGAACACTTCGAACTGATCGCCTTCGACGATATCGTTGAAGTTCTTGAGCGACATACCGCATTCGAAGCCTTGCTTCACTTCCTTCACGTCGTCCTTGAAGCGCTTGAGCGAATCGAGCTCGCCCGTGAAGATCACCACGTTGTTGCGCAGCACGCGCACCGACGACGTGCGCTTGACGACGCCGTCCGTGACCATACAGCCGGCGACCGCGCCGACCTTCGGCACCTTGAACACCTGGCGCACCTCGACCATGCCCGTCACGACTTCGCGCTTCTCCGGCGCGAGCATGCCCGACATCGCCGCCTTCACCTCATCCACTGCGTCGTAGATGATGTTGTAGTAACGGATGTCGATGCCGTTCGCCTCGGCGAGCTTGCGAGCCTGGGCGTCCGCACGCGTATTGAAGCCGATGATGACGGCCTTCGACGCGGTCGCGAGGTTGACGTCGCTCTCGCTGATGCCGCCCACCGCGCTGTGCACGATCTGCACCCGCACTTCGTCGGTCGACAGCTTGAGCAGCGACTGCACGAGCGCTTCCTGCGAGCCCTGCACGTCCGCCTTGATGATGAGCGGCAGGTTCTGCACTTCGCCCTCGCCCATCTGCTCGAGCATGCTTTCGAGCTTCGCCGCCTGCTGCTTCGCGAGCTTGACGTCGCGGAACTTGCCTTGACGGAACAGCGCGATTTCGCGCGCCTTGCGCTCGTCCGGCAGCACGATGACTTCCTCGCCCGCGCCCGGCACTTCGGACAGGCCCTGGATCTCGACCGGAATCGACGGGCCGGCTTCCTTCGTCGGCTTGCCGTTCTCGTCGAGCATCGCGCGCACGCGGCCGTAGGCCGTCCCGGCGAGCACGACGTCGCCGCGGTTCAGCGTGCCGGATTGCACGAGCACCGTCGCGACCGGGCCCTTGCCCTTGTCGAGCTTCGCTTCGATCACGATGCCCTTCGCCGGCGCCTCGACGGGCGCCGTCAGCTCAAGCACTTCCGCTTGCAGCAGCACGTTCTCGAGCAGATCGTCGATGCCCGAACCCGTCTTCGCCGACACCGGCACGAACGGCGAATCGCCGCCGTACTCTTCCGGCACGACGCCTTCCGCGACGAGCTCCTGCTTCACGCGATCGGGGTTCGCTTCCGGCTTGTCGATCTTGTTGATCGCGACGACGATCGGCACCCCGCCCGCCTTCGCGTGCGAGATCGCTTCCTTCGTCTGCGGCATCACGCCGTCGTCGGCCGCGACCACCAGAACGACGATGTCGGTTGCCTTCGCGCCGCGCGCACGCATCGCCGTGAACGCCTCGTGACCCGGCGTATCGAGGAACGTGACGACGCCGCGCGGCGTTTCGACGTGATATGCGCCGATGTGCTGCGTGATGCCGCCCGCTTCGCCCGCCGCGACCTTCGCGCGACGGATGTAGTCAAGCAGCGACGTCTTGCCGTGGTCGACGTGGCCCATCACCGTGACGACCGGCGGACGCGGCAGTTGCTCCGCGTCGGTGCCCGTTTCGCCTTCGACGAGCAGCGCTTCCGGATCGTCCAGCTTCGCGGCGACCGCGCGGTGGCCCAGCTCCTCGACGACGATCATCGCCGTTTCCTGGTCCAGCACCTGGTTGATCGTGACCATCTGGCCCATCTTCATCATCATCTTGATGACTTCCGACGCCTTGATTGCCATCTTGTGCGCGAGATCGGCCACCGAGATGGTCTCCGGCACATGCACTTCACGCACGATCGGCTCGGTCGGCGCCTGGAACGACGACGCGTTGTCCTGATGCTTGCCGCGCCCCTTCGGGCCGCCGCGCCAGCCGCGATCGACGCCGCCGCTCGAATCGCCGCGCGTCTTGATCCCGCGGCGCTTCGCTGCGTCGTCCTGCCAGCCGCTCTTGCCGGTGCCCGGCTTCTTGTTGCGGTCGCCCGCGGGCGCGGCGGCGGCGGGCGCCGCCGTGCCGCTTGCCGGCTTCTTCGCCGCGGGGCGAGCCGCAGCCGCCGCGCCGGCGGGCTTCGCCGGCTTGTGCAGCGTGCCCTTCGCCTCGGCCGCCTTCGCAGCCGGCGGCTCCGCGGGCTTCGGCGGCTCGACCGCCTTCACCTGCGCGCGGCGCGGAGTGTTCATCATTTCGCGGATCGCGCGCGCTTCCGCCTCCGCGGCTTCGCGGCGCTTGCGGATCTCTTCCTGCTCGGCGCGCGCCTTGTCGGCCGCTTCGCGCGCGGCGTCCTCGGCCTTCTTCGCCGCTTCGCGTTGCGCGGCGCGCTCGGCGGCCGCGCGCGCTTCGTCCTGAGTCGTCTGCCCGGCTTGCGCACGCTGCGCTTCCTCGCGGGCGGCCGCGGCCTCGGCCTGCTGCACTGCTTCGGCCTGCGCGGCAGCCGCCGCGTGCTTCGCCGCGGCTTCGTCTTCCGCACGGCGACGCTCGGCTTCAGCCGCCTCTTCGCGCGCACGGCGCTCGGCTTCCTCGCGCTCGAGGCGCTCCTGACGCTCGCGCAGCTCCTGAGCCTGCTTCTCGAGCAGCTCGGCTTCGCGGCGCGCCTCTTCCTCGCGGCGCTTCAGTTCGGCTTCCGCCTGCTCGTCGGCCTGCGCCTGTGCCTGGTCGGCGCCCGTCTCGCTCACGTCGTCGCGCTTGACGAACGTGCGCTTCTTGCGCACCTCGACCTGAATGGTGCGAGCCTTACCCGTCGCGTCGGCCTGCTTGATCTCCGACGTGTGCCGGCGAGTCAGCGTGATCTTGCGCTTGTCGCCATCGGTCGCGCCGTGCGACTTGCGCAAATGATCGAGCAGACGCGCCTTGTCCGTCTCCGACAGCGCATCGTCCTCGCTCGCTTTCTGGACGCCCGCCGCCTGCAGCTGTTCGAGCAGCACACCAGCAGGCATTTTCAGTTCCGCGGCAAATTGGGCTACGTTGTTACTCGCCATTCATTCCTCTTAGTGCAAGGACCGATTCCTTGCGGTTAGCATCGGGTCAGGCCTTCCGGCCGCCAGCAAATCATTGCGCCATGGTCATTTCTCACTGGAACCAGTGTTCGCGCGCCTTCATGATCAGCGCCTTCGCGGCTTCCTCGTCAGTACCGGTCATGTCGACCAGCTCGTCGACGGCAAGCTCCGCGAGATCGTCGCGCGTCTGCACGCCATGCTCGGCCAGCTTCGCGAGCAGTTCGGGCGTCACGCCGTCGAGGCTCTTCAGATCGAGGGCGGCCGTCTCGACCTTCTCCTCGTTGGCGATCGCCATCGTGAGCAGCGCGTCGCGCGCGCGGTTGCGCAGCTCGTGGACGGTATCCTCGTCGAACGCCTCGATCTCGAGCATTTCGTTGAGCGGCACGTAAGCGATCTCTTCGAGGCTCGTGAAACCTTCGTCGATCAGGATGTCCGCGACTTCCTCGTCGACGTCGAGGCGCGCCATGAAGAGGCCGCGCAGCGTGTCGCGCTCTTCGTTCTGCTTCTGGGCGGATTCGTCCGGCGTCATGATGTTGATCTGCCAGCCTGTCAGCTCGCCGGCAAGACGAACGTTCTGGCCGCTGCGGCCAATCGCGACGGCCAGCTCGTTCTCATCGACGACGACGTCCATCGAATGCTTTTCTTCATCGACGACGATCGACTGGACGGCCGCCGGCGCGAGCGCGCCGATCACGAACTGGGCGGGATCCTCCGACCATAGCACGATGTCGATGTTTTCGCCACCGAGCTCGTTGCGCACGGCCTGCACACGCGAGCCGCGGATGCCGACGCACGTGCCGATCGGATCGATCCGCTTGTCGTACGCGACGACGCCGATCTTCGCCCGCACGCCCGGATCGCGGGCGGCCGCCTTGATCTCGAGCAGGCCCTGCTCGATTTCCGGCACTTCCATCTCGAAGAGCTTCATCAGGAATTCGGGCGCGGTGCGCGACAGCTCGATCTGCGGGCCGCGCGCGGTGCGGTCGACTTTCGCGATGTACGCGCGCACGCGGTCGCCGACGCGCAGGTTTTCCTTCGGAATCAGCTGGTCGCGGCGCAGAAGCGCCTCGACGCGGCCCGATTCGACGATGAAGTTGCCCTTGTCGAGGCGCTTCACCGTGCCCGTCATGATCTTCTCGCCGCGCTCGAGGTAGTCGTTCAGGATCTGTTCGCGCTCCGCGTCGCGGACCTTCTGCAGGATCACCTGCTTCGCGGCCTGCGCGCCGATGCGGCCGAACTCGATCGAAGGCACCGGTTCCTCGATGTAGTCGCCGATCTCGATGTCGGGCTTCTGCTCGCGCGCCTCGAACAGCAGGATCTCTCGATCCGGCTCTTGCAGGCCGGCTTCGTCGGGCACGACGAGCCAGCGACGGAACGTCTCGTGTTCGCCGCTCTCGCGATCGATATGTACGCGGATCTCGGCGCCTTCGTCGAACAGCTTCTTGGAAGCCGATGCGAGGGCTGCTTCGAGCGCGCCCAGCACGACGTCCTTGTCGACGTTCTTCTCACGCGCCAGCGCATCCACCAACATCAACACTTCGCGACTCATTGTTTGCGGCTCCTAAAGTCAACGTGCGGAATCAGGCGGGCTTTGTCGATGTCTGCCAGCGTGAAATCCAGCATGGCCGCCTCGCCCTTCTTCCTCTCAAATTCCAAACCGATCGTCTCGCCGTTCGGCGCGTGCAGAATGCCCCGGTACGTCTTGCGCCCGTCCAGCGGCTTTTTCAAGGTGATGACGGCCTCGCTGCCCGCGAAACGCGTGAAGTCAGCCAGCTTCTTCAACGGCCGGTCGAGCCCCGGTGACGAGACCTCGAGCCGTTCGTAATCGATGTTTTCGACCGTCAATACGTGCTGGAGCTGACGCGTGACCTTCTCGCAATCGTCGATCGTGATGCCGGCGGGCTGATCGATGTAGACGCAGACCATGCCGCGCCCGGTGCGCTCGAGATCGACGAGCTCGTAGCCGAGCCCCGTGACCGTAGTTTCTATCAGTTCCGTCAGTTGCACAGTGTCCTCTCAGGTGTCCGCGCCCGCCCCTCGCGATTCACCCGCTGAACGCGCGCCTTAGCCGGCGCAGGAAGCGCTACCCGAGATGCCCAACCGTTTCGGCAAAAAAAAATGGGCGCAACGCCCATCTTGTTACCGGTGGTCGCACCTGAGCTACACATCGAATCCGTACGCCCAGCGACTTGGCGATTATAGCGATTTTTGGCCCGAACGCAAAGCTTGGGCCCGCAAAATCGGCCCGAAACGGCGACTTCGCGGGGCATTCGCAACGCGCGAGCGCGGTTGCGAATGCCGATTCGGACGATCAGCGGCCGCGCGAACGATTGCGCTGCGGCGTGCGCTGGCCGCCGCGAGGGCCGCCGCCTTCAGCCGCGCGATTGCCGTTCGGGTTGCGGCCGCCCTTGCCGGCGCCGCCGCGCGGCTTGTTGCCGCCCGTGCCGTAGGACGCGCGATTGCCGTCGACGTCGCGACCGCCCTGGCGCGCGCCACCACCGCTGCCGCTGCCGCCGCCGTAGCCCGGCAGGCCGGCGTAGCCGCCGAGGCCCGCGTTGAAGCCGCCGCCCGCCGTGCCGCGCCGACCGCGACGCGGCTGATCGAGCTGGCCGTGAGTCGTCAGCACGGGCTCGCGATTGATGAAGCCCATCGACGTCTGCATCGGGTCGGGCTGGCGGCGCTCCGCCGCGCCGCCGCGCTTGCCGCCCTTCTCCTCGGCCGGCGCCTTCAGGCCGACCGTCGTCATCAGGCGGCGCACCTGCGCTTCGTCGAGCTCCTCCCAGCGGCCGCGCTTCAGCCCGCGCGGCAGCGGGATCGGGCCGTGGCGCGTGCGGATCAGGCGGCTCACCATCAGGCCGACCGCCTCGAACATCCGACGCACTTCACGGTTGCGCCCTTCGGCGAGCGCGACGTGATACCAATGATTCGTGCCTTCCCCGCCGCCGTCGCGGATGCGCAGGAAGTTCGCCGGGCCGTCGTCGAGCTCGACGCCGTGCAGCAGCTTCTGGCGCGACGCCTCGGACAGCTCGCCGACGACACGCACCGCATACTCGCGCTCGACGCTATAGCGCGGATGCATGAAACGGTTGGCGAGATCGCCCGACGTCGTCAGCATCAGCAGGCCTTCAGTGTTGAAGTCGAGGCGGCCGACCGCGAGCCATTTCGCGGTCTTCATCGGCGGCAGCCGGTCGAACACCGACGGGCGCCCCTCCGGGTCCGCGTGGCTCACGATCTCGCCCGCCGGCTTGTGATACAGCAACACGCGCGGCGGCTTGTTCGGCAGCTTGCGCTTGACCGGCTTGCCGTTGATCCGGACCTGATCGGTCGGCATGATCCGCTGCCCGATGTGCGCCGGCTCGCCGTTCACCGACACGCGGCCGGCGATGATCAATTCCTCCATCTCGCGGCGCGAACCCATCCCGGCCTCGGCGAGCACCTTGTGCAGCTTCGGCGCGTCGTCGTCCGGCGACAGCACGCGCTTCGGCTGGTTCTGGCGGCCCCGGCGCAGCATCGGCGCACGCACGCCGCCGCCCGACGCATTGTTGTCGGCGTCGAACGCGGGCGAAATCACGTAGGCGAACAGATCGTCCTGGCCGGCGTCGGCGGATGCCGCGACAGCCGCAGCCGATGCGGCGCCGCGCTTCGCCGGGCCCTGCCGTGCCGCCGCGCCCTCGCCCTCGCGCTTGCCGGCCGCCGGCTTGCGCGGCGCCTTTGCCGCCGCTTCCTTGCTGCGCGGCGCGCGCGCCGGCGCCTTCGCGGCTGCGGCGCCGGTGTCCGTCGCCGCGGCGGCGGCTTCGCCGCCCTCCGTGGCGTCGGCGCTCTTCGACTTCGCGGCCGCGCGGCGGCGCGCGATCAGGCTGCGCGGCCCGCGCCGCAGACCGCGGCGCGGGCGCTCTTCGCCGCCCGCGTCCTGAGCGGACTGCTCGGGTGCGCCGTCGGCGTGCGCCGTCGCGACGGCATGCGCGGATTCGGACGAATCGATGTCGTGGGTATCAGTCAAAACAACCTCAAAATGTCAGGTCTCGCGCCCGTCGCGGGCACGGCTAAGGTACGGTCGCGCGCCTCAGGCGCGACGCTTCGCAGGCGCTTCGTCGTCGTCCTGCAACTCGCGCTCGGGGGCCGCCTCGCTTGCACTGCGCACGGCGTCGGCGAGGCTGTCGGACGTGTCGTCCAACGCCTCCTCCGTGTGCGCCGGGACCGGCTCGGCATCGTGCGGGATGCCGCCGATCGCGCGTTGGTCTCCCTTCGTCGCTCGGTTGGCCGCCGGGTCGGCGGCCGCCTCGCGGGTTGCTGCGTTCGCCGCGCCGGCCGGAACTGCGTCCGACCGCGCGACGGCGTGTGCGTATTCGTTCGCCGGCACGGGCGATTCGACGGGCTCGCCGTCCGCCGTGACGGCGCGCTCGGCCGCCTCGGCATGCGGCGCCGTGGCGGCGTCCGCTGAATCCTGCGCATCGCCGCGCGCCGCCTTGCGATCACGCGCCGCAGCTGCGTCCTCATCGTCCGCCGACGCCGGATCGGCGACGACTTCGCCGGACTCGATTCGGCCGTCGGCATGGCCGGCAGCCTGCTCGGACGCGTCGCCGCCCGCGACGCGTGACGCCTCGGCCTCGCTCGCGACGCACGTCGCCTCGACGCTCGCTTCAGCACCGGCCCGCTCGTCATTATCAGCCGGATCGGCAATCCTTGCCGCCGAGCCATCCGCGCCGTCGGACGACGCAACGGATACGTGCGCCGCCGGCGCCGCTTCGCCGCCGGCCTCGTCCGCTCCCACCGCCGACGCGCCCGCCTCACCGACATCGGCCACCGACACGTCCGCAATCGCGTCGCCGTCGGCGCGCGCATCCTCGGGAAAGTCGATCGCCTGCTGCGCGAGGAGGCTCGCCTCCAGGTGCGCGGCCGGCTCCTCGAGCGCCGGCAGATCGTCGAGCGCCTTCAGGCCGAGGTCGTCGAGAAACTGCTTCGTCGTCGCGTAGAGCGCCGGGCGACCCGGCACGTCGCGATGGCCGATCACCTCGATCCAGCCGCGATCCTCGAGCTGCTTGACGACTTGCGTGTTCACGGTGACGCCGCGGATTTCCTCGATGTCGCCACGCGTCACCGGTTGCCGGTACGCGATGATCGCGAGCGTTTCCAGTACGGCCCGCGAGTACTTGGGCGGCTTCTCCGGATGCAGCCGGTCGAGGTACGTGCGCATCGCGGGCGTGCTTTGAAAGCGCCAACCCGACGCGAGCGCGACGAGTTCGACGCCGCGCCCCGTCCATTCCCGTTTCAGATCTTCGAGCAGTGTTCGGACTGTGTCCGCCGACACGCCGTCGGCAAAGAGCTTGCGCAAATCGCCGAGCTTCAGCGGTTCCTGCGCGCAGATCAAAGCAGTCTCGAGGACGATTTTCGCCTCTTGGGTATTCATGCAGCTAGGTCAGACCCTGTGGTCAAACGAACCGGATCAATCGAACAGACGAAAGGAACGGAAGACGCGCTCGCCCGATTCTGATCGGTCATATTGATGGGAGCACGAACCGGGGGCGGCGAACCTACTCTCAAGCCCAACCCAAACCGGACGGAACAGCGCGGAACCACGTTGGAACCGCGTGACTGAGCGCCATCTTACGCAAAATTACCCAGTGCGTAAAGACAAAGAACGTACGCCAAAAGACATATCTTTTGTCCCGTCGCCGGCCGGAAAAAAGACCGCGGCCGCGCGTCCCGCCGCATTCGCAATCGACGCGCCCGCCCATTCGAACGACGATCCGCCCCGCCCCGAACGCCGCGAAAAGCGCCGCGCCGCCGCGCGCCGGCACGCATCGAACCGGCCCGCGCGGCCGCGCCCTCAGCTCAGATATCCTCGACGCGCGCCGGCATCTCCTTGACGAGCCCCCAGACCGCATCCGCCGCCGGAGACAGCGAGCGGTCGCGCCGCCGCACGAGCTCGACGGTGCGCTCCGCACGCGGCGTCAGAGGCCGCGCGACGAGCGACGAGCCGGCCGGCAGCGGCAACGACAGCCACGGCAGCACGCTCACGCCGACGCCCGCCTCGATGAGGCCGAACACCGTGGCCGAATGCCCGAGCTCCTGCACGACGGCCGCCGCGACCCGGTGAGTCGCGAGCGCCGCGTCGATCAGCGGCCGGCTGCCCGACGCATAGTCGAGCAGCACCAGCCGCTCGCCCGCGAGCGCCGTCCATGGCACCCGCTCGCGCGCGGCGAGCGGGTGATCGGCGCGCGCGACCAGGCAGAACGAGTCGGTCATCAAGGGTTCGTTGATCAGATCGCTCGTCGCGAGCGGCCCGATCACGACGCCGAAATCGACCTCGCCCGATTTCACCTTGCGCAGCACGTCGCTCTGCACGTCGTCGCGCAGGCCAAGCGCGACGAACGGAAAGCGCCGCTCGCACGCGGCGACGACGCGCGGCATCAGCCGGCACGCGATCGTCGGGCTGGCCGCGACGATCACGCGCCCGCGACGCTGTTCGCCGATCTCGCGGATTTCGCGCAACGTGTCGTCGAGGTCGCCGAGCAGGCGCGACACGCTCGCAATCAGATTCGTGCCGACGTCGGTTAGTTGCACGTCGCGCGTCGTCCGGTCGATCAGCTTGAGCCCGATCTCGCCCTCCAGCTCGCGCACCGAGCGGCTCACGGCCGATTGCGTGAGGCCGATTTCGTCGCCCGCCCGGCTGAAGCTCTTGAGCCGCGCCACTTCAATGAACACGCGCAATTGCCTCAGCGTGATATTCATGGGATTCCCTCATCAATCGAACGCATCGATGCGCAATTGTATTGTGCCCGCGCGATCCCGTGCCGTGTGTCGGTGCGGTGCAGCACACGGCCGAAACGCACGTCTCACGGGCCAGACTGCACAAGATTGGTGATTGTCCTTATTTGCTCGACGGCCATTTTGGCGTCTTATACGCCCCTAGCTGACGCGGCTGTCAGCTCGCTGCCAGGCGGCTTTGGGGCGGTCGTCGCCAACATGGCACGCTTCCTGCATTAGCAGGCGCACAGGGCTGCGGGCTTTCGAACTTCTCGCGGCGGATCGCGCAACATCCGCCGCTCCATGAAGCCGACGCCTTCACCCGGCACTCGTTGAATCGAGTGCTCATTGAGTGCGCAGCGCAGGGCGGCGCACCGGAGTTAGCTTCGCTGAGGTGAGGACATGATGCTGTTCGACGATTTGAGAGACAACGAATGGGCGCTGGTCGAGGGACTGTTCTGCTCCGAGCCCGCACGCAGTGAACGCCGTGGTCGTCCCCGCGTGGAAGCCCGCTCGGTGGTGAACGCCGTTCTTTGGGTGCTGTCGACGGGCGAAGGCTGGTCGAAGCTCCCCGGCCGCTATCCGTCGCCGCCGACTTGCCGTCGACGCTTCGACGAATGGCAGGCCGACGGCACGCTCGCCGAAGTGGTGAAGCGCCTCGGCTCCAGCGGCCGCCAGATTTCGTTGCGCGGACGCATCGGCGCAAGCGCGGTGAAGCCGCCCGCCCCGCCGAGCCGCGACCGACTGCGCGGCGCGTTCTGGACCAATCCGGAATCCTGGCGCGCTCCCGTCAAGATGGCATGAATTCGATTTCTGGGCGGCATCGGCCGCCCAGAATCATTTTTGGCGCCCGCCGCGGCGCATGGCCACCCGTTCGCACGGACTCCTGACGATGCGATCCGGCGATACATCTATTTACTAATATTTACAGCGCGCCTTCGCTCCCCCGCATAACGTAGCGGTATACGAACGAGCCGTTCGACGGCTTGAAAGGGAGCTCCCAACGATGAAACCCATGTCACTTCTCACGGCATGCGGCATTGTCGTTTCGCTGGCGCTCGCCGCTCCTTCGCGCGCCGATCAATTTTCTCCGAAGCAGCACGGACAGCGAGAACAAGCCGCCCGCACGCAAGCGGGCGCGGCCGCGCGCGGCGCACGGCCAAACGTGCCGCGCGGCGATCTGCGCGGCGACATCGCCAGCAACGCGCGCGCGCGCAACGACGCGCAACGTCCGCCGAGTTATACGAACCACCCCTGAAGCGACAACGGGAAAAATCCGCACCCCCGGGAACTGCGCGGCGCGCGCCGAGTCTGATCGTTGCCATGAGCACAGCGTGGCAGCAGCAATGTACCCGGTACCGCCCGTATCCTCGCGATACGGGCTTTTTTTCGTGCGGAAAATGCAGCGCGAAGCCGGCGCTACAAGCGACTCTCGAGAATCGACACGGCGCTCGCTTCGCTGAGCGCGTAATCTTCGATCCGGCGCGCCTCCCAGTCGGGCTGCCTCTCGTCTCGCTCGAGCCGTGCGAATTCGGCTCGACCATTGTCCGTCAGAACGGCGATATCGACGGGCGCGTGGAAACCGGGCGCGGGCGCGACAGTCTTCTGCCGAACCGTATCCATCAAGCCGAGCGCACGCAGGTATTCGAACACACCCGGACGCCTCGCCCACGGAACCTGACGGTACTGGACGCGCCTCAGCGCGTCGAGCACTGCTTCGTTGGAATACGTGGCCATCTCGATTCTTTCTTAAAGTGCGGCGACATTGCAGAGCGGCTCCGCCAAGCGGACTCCTCGCCCGCCGGCACCGCCACGCAGCTCAAGAGGGGTCCTTATAATCCCTCCACTCCTTCCGACCCGTTCCCCGATGCTTCGTTCGCGCAAAGCAGGGACAGATCGCCAATCGTTTCCCAAAGAACTACCTTACCGCAATCAAATTGATTCTGTTTATTTCATTTGGAATTCTCTTCGTCGTTTTTCTGCTCTGCCGCAAACACCGCGGGGCCTCCGCGATACTCGCGATCGGCATCTTGCTCCTATGGTCGATCGCTTCGGGCTGGCTCGCCGCACCGCTCATCGCGCTCGCCGAATCGGGCGTGCGACCGGTCGCGCATCCCGCGATGACGGGCGAAACGGCAATCGTAATGCTCGGCTCGGGCATCAAGCGCCGCGACGGCATCGCGTTGCCGCCGCGCGACGCGCTCGCCCGCATCGACAAGACAGCCGAACTTTATTCGGCATGCCAACGAACAGCGAAGCGCTGCACGGTCGTCGTGTCGGGCGGCGATCCGCAGGTGCGCGGCGTCACGGAAGCGGACACGTATGCGCCCTATCTGCTCGCGCGCGGCGTCGCGAACGGCGACCTGATCCGCGAGAAGCGCAGCCACACGACCTACGAGAACGCGCGTTTCACTGCTCCCATATTACGCGCCCAACATTACGATGATCTGATTCTCGTCACTTCGTCATATCAGATGAAACGCGCGCTGCTCGATTTCGGCCGATTCGGGATCGTGCCGCAGCCTGTCTACGCGAATCGCAGGAACGCGCAGCTCGGCTGGCTGCCGCGCGCGGCCAACCTCGTCAACGCGGAGCAGGCGCTGCACGAAATCGTCGGTGTCGCGCAGTTCCACGTGTATCGCCGTCTCGGCTGGTTCTAGCGGCGCATGCGACATTCGGCGCACATTCGGCGCGCCCGATCGTCGCGGCTCCAATGCCGCCAGCCCCCCATTTTGCGCACGCGAATGGCGCGGCGATGACGGGTTGCCGCACTGTTGCGCCCGATCCACGCCACCAGGCGCCATGACGCAATCGAATGCACTGATCCGTCACTTTTGATAAACTCGCCTCACTCGATTGCAGACGCCAGACAAATCGGCAACACTCGGGTCCATCACCACTTAGCGGAGGTAAGCAATGAAGAAGATGACCATGGCTATCCTGGTATCGATGTCGGCTCTGGCTGGCGCAGCGCATGCGCAAGAGAGCACGGAAATCAGGACGATCACCGATCCGGCAAAGATTGCAGAAATCGAGCAACGCGCACAAGCGCTGCAACAACAGCAGGCAGCCGAGCCGGCCGCCGAGGCGAAACCGATGCACGAGCAGCACAAGCATCACGCGAAGAAGGCTCATAAGGGCGCGAAGAAAGCCGCCAAGGCGGCTCCCGCGAGCGACGCCGGCCAATAAGCACGGCACGCCCCGCTTGCGCGAAAGCCGAATCCGGCATGCCGGGTTCGGCTTTTTCATTGGCGCGCCCCAATGAGCGCGTAGCGCATTATGCTAAAGTCGCGCACCGTACTTTTCCAACCGTGCGCACTCCGGTGCGGAGGACTGAATGAGCAACATCCAACTCGACATCGAATGGACCGAAGCCGCGACGCGCAAGATCAAGCAACTGATGCCGCGCGGCTCCGACGACGCGTTCCTCGCGCTGCCGCCGATCGAATGCCTGCCGACGGAAGGCGACGTGCTTTTCCTCGGTCCGCAGGGCAAGCAGCAGCCGTTCATCGTCGCTGAGCGGCAATACCACCATGACGGCGACGCCGACTGGACGATCATCCTGATTCTCGACGTCCCGAACGCATCGCACTGATCGCCGATGCGCCCATCGGGCCGCGCGACGCGCGGCCCGCCCTCTTCGCTACGCGATCTTCGACGCGACGCGAATTTCCGAACTCTCGATCCAGTCCGCCGCCGCGCGCTTGTACGCGTCGATGTGAGCGGAACGCGCATGGGCGGCGAGCGCCGCCTCGCTGGCCCAACGCTCGATGAAGATGAAACGGCGCGGCTCATGGAGATCGCGGTGCAGATCGTATTGCAGCGCGCCCTCTTCGTTGCGCGTCGGCCCGACGATTCCCTCGAGCTGCTCCAACAGTTTTGCTTCCGCGCCCGGCTTGGCGACGATGAACGCGACGACGGCGACTTCGGACATGCAGATCTCCTTTGCTGCGTGACAAAGGGCTCAGCATACGCGAATCGACACGAGCGGGCTTTCGCGCATTCACGCCCGACCACCCAAAAAAATAGCCCGCGCTTCACGAGAAGCGCGGGCAAAACCGTCGCCCTACGAGGATAGGCGACGGGGCCACCGAGACCCGCGCGAACGCACGGGTCGTCGTCCAGTACGGCAGCTTCGCCGGCAACGGCGACTGCCTGAAACGTCGACATCCACACTAGGCGGGAGGCACGCATAGCCGAGCCAGGCTGTTTTCTTGGCGCCCTCCCTGATTGCTTGGTTGACGATAGATAGAGCAGCTTCCGTGCCAACTGAAGGCCACCCATCAAACGATTGATTTTTAACGATTAATCCTCAAACGCCAGACAGAAATGTGCATTCATTCCATTCGTTACGGGGTGACGTTACGTAACGCGACGAATGCATGACAAGCGCTCGAGTCCGCATCGACGGCCGGCCGCGGGCACAAAAAAGCCCGCCGAAAGGCGGGCTTGGCGGGTTCGGCGGCGAACGCCGCGCGCCTCGACGTCAGCGCAGCTGATTGACGAGCAGCGACATGATTTGCCGCGCGGGCGCCGATGCGTCGACACCGCCCTTCTCGTCCACGATCGCCACGCGCGTCTGGCCCTCGGTGATCGCCTTCACGTTGACGAGGTACTGCTTCGCCTTCTTCTCCTTCTTGCCGTGGAACAGCTGGCTCCAGAAGCCCTGCTCCTCGACGCTCAGATCCTTCGGATCGACGTAGCGCACGTAATAAAGGCCCTTCGTGCGATCGCGATCGTCGACCGTGAAATTCGCGCGATCGAGCGCGAGGCCGACGTGCAGCCACGAGCGATCGTACGGCTCCGCGAGCGTCACTTCGGGCGGCACGTCGGGCAGCGCGCTCGCATCGCCCGGACCGCGCGATGCGGATGCGCTCGCGACGTTCTGCGCGGCGATCGCCGCCGCGGCATCCTTGCTCTTGCCGCTCGACGCCTTCGCGCTTTTCGACGGCGCCGCATCGTCGGTGATCGGCACGCCGCCCGCCTTCACACGCGCATCGTTCTGCGCGAGCACGGCCATCAGGCGCTTCAGGTATTCGGTTTCGAGGCCCGGATCGTTCGCCTTCGGCTCCCACTTGCTCGAGTCGTTGTTCGCGCCCGTCAGCGCCTCGCGCATCCCCTTCTGGCTGATGAAGACGTACGTGCCGCCGTTCGGCGCCGCGTCGAGGCGCGTGCGGTACTTGTTGCGCTCCGCCGTGACGTACGAGTTGCCCATCGCTTTCGAGATCACGCCCCGAATCAGGCCGTCGTTGATCTGCGGATGCGTTTCGTTCCAGTCGGTTTCCATCACGCCTTTGTCGCGCTGCTCGACGACGAGCAGGAAGCCCTGCTCCTGCCAGAAGCGGCGCACCTGGGGCCAGATTTGCGCCGGCGCCTTGTCGTCGATCACGAGCCAGCTTTCGCTGCCGTCGCGCTGGATGCGCATGCCGGGGACGACGGGCGCGACCGCGTCGGTGGGCGGCGCGACCTGCTGCACCTGCTGCAGGCTGGAAAGCGACGTCGCGCCGCCCTGCGGCGGCAACGACCGCTGATCCGGCGTCTCGTCGAGCATGTTGGGCGGCACCGCGAGCGACACCTCCTTCGATTTCGAATCGCTCTTGTAGTCGATTTTCGTAGGCGACGGCGTACTGCAGCCGGCAACGAACACGCCGGTTGCAAGCAGTGCTGCGAACCGCTTGGTAAGACGAAGATCAGTCATGTTCAGGGAATCCTTCCACTAGGTCACGGCGACTTTTCCGTGAGTCAACTTTCTATTTTACCGGTCCGGCGGCGGACCGTGCAAAAAGCGCGCGGTCTCATTTGTGCGCTTTCGTATGCGCCCATCGCGTCGCTCGCTCGCGCATGGCCCGTCCCGCGTGCGCGACGGCGAAGCGGCGCATGGCGACTCGCATTGCCGCCTAGGGATAACGAGCATCCGGCACCCGAAATTTCGGCCTCAGCGCGCGCCGGGACTCACTATCATTGATTGGACAGTGACCCCAGCCGTATTCACCTGCGGAGGGCAGTCGCATGAACAACAAGCAGTCACCTTCTCCGACGCGGCGCGGCCCGGCGCATGCCCTTCTCGTGGTCGCAGTCGCCGCCGCCGTCGCGCTCGCCCCCGTCGCCGCGCACTCGCAACTCGGCGGCATCGCCCCGAACCCGTCGGCGCGCATGTTCGCGCAAGGGGCGACCGCGCTCTTCGACGGCGCCGTCACGATGCGCAGCTACGTCGACACGGGCGGCACGACGATTCGCGAGTACGCGACGCGCACGGGACAGATTTTCGCGTACACGTGGGACGGGCCGACATCGCCGAACCTGCGGCAGCTGCTCGGCGAGCGCTTCGCGATCTACCAAGGCCACGCCGTCGCGACCGATCCGCGCGTCCGCGCGGGACTCCATGCGGGACGCGTCGCGCAAGCCGACTTCGTCGTCGAAGCCGGCGGCCGCATGCGTGCGTACGTCGGCCGCGCGTGGCTGCCCGGCGCGGTGCCGGCCGGCGTGTCGATCGACGCTCTGCGGTGAGGAGACGGCCATGCCCCTCAAGATCGCGTGGTGCGTCGCCGCGCTCGCCGCGATGCTCGCCGCATGCGGTGGCGGCGGCGGTGGCGGCTCGGCGACGCCGAACTCGAACGGCAACGGCAACGGCGTCGCGCCGTCCAGCGCGGCGAACGTGCAGCCCGTCACGGTGTCGGCGGGCGTGACGGGTGCGGCGAACATGCTGATGACGAGCGTCACCGTGTGCGTGCCGAACACGAACGACTGCCAGACGCTCGACAACGTGCAGATCGACACCGGCTCGGAGGGCTTGCGCATCCTCGCGGCCGCGCTGCCGCCGAGCGTCGCGCTGCCGATCGCGGCGGCCGCGAACGCGCCGATCACGGGCGCATGCGCGGTGTTCGGCACGGGCTTCACGTGGGGCGCCGTGCGTCGCGCCGACGTGAAGATCGCAGGCGAAGTCGCGGCGAACATCCCGATCCAGGTGATCGCCGACCCGAGCACGCCGAACACGCCAGCCGATTGCACGCAAAGCGCCGGGCCGATGCAAACACAAGGCACGCTGCGCGCGAACGGGATTCTCGGCATCGGTCTTTTCACCACGGACTGCGGCCCCGCGTGCGCCAACAGCGCGTTGTCCGGCTGGTATTACGCATGCGCGACGGATGGCTCATGCACGAGCACGTCGCAGCCGATTGCGCAACAGGTCGCGAATCCGGTCGGCGCGTTCGCGAGCGACAACAACGGCTCGGCGATCGTGCTGCCCGCGATCCCGGCAACAGGCTCGGCGACGGTCAACGGCTCGCTCGTCTTCGGCATCGGCACGCAGACGAACAACGGACTCGGCTCGACGACGACGCTCGCGACGATCTCCTCGGGCGCCTACGTGACGAGCGTGCTCAACGGCAACACGAACATGCGCACGTTCTTCGACAGCGGCTCGAACGGGATCTTCTTCGCGGATGCCTCGCTGCCGCAATGCGGATCGTGGTTTTGCCCCGGCAGCACGCAGACGTTCGGCATCACGCTCACGAGCGGCAACGGCACGCCGACCAAAGCGACGACGTTCCAGGTCGCAAGCTCGCAAGTGCTGTTCTCCACGTTCAACTTCGCGTTCGACGATCTCGCGGGCCCGATCGGCAACGTCGTCGATCTGGGGCTGCCGTTCTTCTATGGACGCAGCGTCTATACCGCGATCGAAGGGAGAGCAACGCCCGCGGGACCCGGGCCGTACTATGCGTTCTGAAGGAACGCGCGGAAGATGCGATCGTGCGGCGCGCGGCGCGAAACGCATCGACGCATTGATTCGCGTGCCGATGCGATTGATCCGCAACGGCGTCGCGCGCGAATAGGCATCGTGCCGGCGTCGAACAGAATTTGCATCCGAGCAGTTCTATTTGAGAAAAGTGTCTGTTATACTTTCACGCTTTCGGGGCGTAGCGCAGCCTGGTAGCGTACCTGCATGGGGTGCAGGTGGTCGGAGGTTCAAATCCTCTCGCCCCGACCAAGATCAAACCCGCGTCAGCCATGGCTGACGCGGGTTTTTCTTTTGCGGCGATGTTCTAGCGATCCGCGCGCGATCTTGAGCACAATCGCCCATGTCGAGGACACGCGAACACGATCCCGATGCAGCGCTACGATGCACTGCCAAACACAACAAACAGGAACAGCAAATTCATGAAACTGGCCATTCTCATTGTCATGTTGGCGGCACTTGCAGGATGCATCGGCGTGAGCATTCAACCGACGGCGGACGGCGGCTATAAAGTCGGCCCCGCCGCAACAGGTGGCTTCTGACGTACCAGGCAACAGCCCCACCGCTGCCGATCGATGCGCGCGACGCGCCGCCCGTTCCGAGACGCGCACGACTCGGAAACGGACGACTCGTCGCAGGACGTCCCGCGATCCATCGTCCGCATCGCGCGCTTCGCAACGCCAGAATTCGGGCAATAGCCCCCGCGAACTCGACCGCCCCGACGCATGGAAGCAAGCTCGAAGGGCGCGCCAGACATTGCAATGCGCAGCGCGAGTGTGGTCACGCGTCCATGCGTCACCAGCCTCGTCGGCAAAAACAAGCGTCTCGCCGCATCACATGCTGCTCCAGCGTTCACGCCGACGCTCACACCCGCTTCATCCCCGCACCGACAGCCTGCCGAAGACGCGCTCGTCAAGCCGTTTGCGCGCGAGCGACATCGGCCTCCCAACTTCCCGGCGACGCAGCACTTCTTCGGCCGACGGGCGCGCGCCGCATGGGGGATCGCATCGCCCCCCCTCTCGACGCATCGCACATCCGCATGCCCGCGCCGGCATCGATCCGAACGCTCCCGCGTCGATTGCGATCCGAATATGCCGCGCGCGAGCCGAATACCGGCGCGCGACGCATTTCTCCGGCCGCGACGCGGCTCCACGCCGCCACCAGCGACGCACGCAACGCCCACCTGGGCTCGCCCGGACACCACGGTCGACATCCCTTCGGCGGAAGCACTTCACATGATTTCGCGTCACGGATCACGGCCCGCGCTTCATACGAGCGTTTGATTCGTATCATTGCCATCGCGACATCCGCGCCGCAACGCGCCATCTTGCAGCGCAGCACGCCGGGCCGATGTTTGGTGCCGCTCCTCTAGCGCGGCTATGCCACACTGCCGCCAAACATCGGCGCCAGCCGACGCGCGCGCTCGCGCGCCAGTCACGACAAAGATAGGGAGACATCAACGATGCGGACACAGGTCCAGCGCGCCCAGCGCACGCCGCCGTTTCACCGTACGCGCGGCGCATGGCGCGCCATGTGCACGGCCATTTCGGCTTCACGCTGGTTCCTGCGCTCGTGCGCGGGAACGGCGGTCACGCTCGCCGTTCTGAGCGCGGGATGCGCGGAATCGACGCCCAAGACCGATCGCGGCAGCACGACGTCGACGGCGATCGAGCGCGCGAAGGCCGATCGCGTCGCGCGCGAGCAGCAGATCGCACGGACCGTGCCGACGCTCGCGTCGATCAAGGTCGACCAGCTACGCCCGCTCACGCTGCGCGATTCCGGCCAGAGCGGCACGCTCGCGTTCCTGCGCGAAGTCGATTTCCGCATCGTCGGCGATCTCGGCTTCCTCGTCCACGAGTTGTCGGCGACGCTCGTGCCGACTCGTCCCGGCGCACCCGCCGTCTTCGACGATCCGACGAGCTTCGACATCGCCGTGCACCACGGCACCGTGACGCTCGACGATACGAAGCTCAACGCGCTCTTCGGCGGCTACATCTTCGGCTACCGCAATGCGCCGCTGCGAAACGTGCGCGTGACGGCGGGCGAAGGCTTCCTCGACATCCGCGGCGAAATGCAGCGAGACGGCTGGGTGCCGTTCTCGCTGAGGGGCAAGCTGGAGATTCGCGACGGCTCGACGCTCGTCTTTCGCCCGACCGACGTGCACGTCTCGGGCATCGACGCGGGCCCCGTGATGCGGGCCGCGAAAGTGCAAGTGTCGGATCTGCTGAAGATCGACACGCCGATCGTGAAGCTGAACGGCAACGATCTCGTGCTGAACGTGGACAAGCTGCTGCCGCCGCCCCATCTGAAGATCAACATCATCGCGCTGAAACTCACGCCCGCCGGCCTCGACCTCGTGCTCGACGACGGCACGAAGGCGGGCTTCACGATGCCGGAGAACGCGCCGAAGCACGCGATGTATCTGCGCGGCGGCGACGTGAAATTCATGCGCACGATGCCGATGAACGCGGACATCGTGATCTATCCGCCGCGCGAGTCATCGCCGGACGACGCGTTCGTGTTCGACATGTATCACTACCGCGAGCAGCTCGTCGCCGGCTATTTCAACTTCGAGCCGAGCGGCGCGCTGTCGATCCTGATGCCGTCGTACCGGCAGGTCGCGCGCCCCGCCGCACCGGGCATCGGCAGCGCGTCCGCGCGGATGAACGACAGCCTGATCGACGCGCAGCAGTCGAACCTGAACGAAGCGCGCCGCCAATGGGAGGCATTCGCGATCGCACCGCACGGCGGCGCGCCGCAGTCCAACTTCCGCAAGGTGGCCGCGCGGCCGGGCGGCGACGTGACGGCCTTCGGCCCGCGCCATATCTCGAACGGCACGACCACGATCCACCTGCACAACGCCGATTTCTACATCGCCGGCAACATCGGCTTTCGCGTCGACGATCTCGTCGTCCAGCTCGTCGCGAAACGCGCGGGCGAGCCCGTCGACCTCGACGATCCGAATCAGTACGACATCCGCATCGTGAGCGGCTCGGTGCTCGCGCCGTGGGACGCGATGTCCGACCTCTTCAACCGCCATCTGCTCGACTATTCGCCGCGCTCGCTGAACGATCTGAAGCTGAGCGCCGACGGCGACATGCTGCGCGTGCAGGGCGGCCTCAAGCTGTGGAACCAGGTGCCGCCCGGCGTGTGGCTGCCGGCCGACATGAAGGGCACGCTGTCGCTCCTCGACGATCGCCATCTCGCGTTCACGCCGACGCAGGTGTCGGTGCTCGGCGTGCCGCAGGCGAAGCTGCTGCGCGCGCTCGGCATCGAGCTGTCGTCGCTCGCGCCGCTCAAGCGTCGCGGCGCCGAGCTGCGCGGCAATGCGCTCGTGCTCGACCAGTACACGGTGTTCCCGTCGCCCATGCTGGTCGGCCACATGTCGCAGGCGACGGTCGAGCCGGACGGCCTGCGCCTCACGTTCCGCCCGGCGCCGAACGCGCCCGTGCTGCGCCCGCCCGCGAACCTTCCGAACAGCTACCTGTGGCTCGAAAGCGGCGATACGAAGATGTTCAACGTCCTCGTGCTAAACATGCGCATTCTCGTCGAGGACACGACGAAACAGCGGGTGCGCTTCGATCTCTACGACTACCGCGACGTGGTCTCGCGCGGTGCGGTGCGGATGGTGCACGACGGCACGCTGTACGTCGACGTCGGCAAGAAGGACCCGCTCGCGCGGTGATTCGCGCCGCGCGCGGCGCGGCCTCCGCGGGGAAACAGCGCGAAAAAAAGCCCGTGCGATCCAAGGTTCGCACGGGCTCGTCTACGATTGCCGGCCACTTGCCGCTCGAGGCGCGCGGCCTCGGCACATCCTGCGCTCCCTCGACGCCGCGCTCAGCCGCGCTTGAGGCTGTCGATCACGTCGAGAAGCGCCCGGCGCAACTGCGCGACGTCGATCGTGTCGCCCGTTGCCGGCTCGGCCGCATGCTGCTCCAACTCGCCCGGCTCGGGCGGCGCGCTCCGCTCGCTGCCGACCGTGTCGAGCCGGTTGCGCGCGCCGTTGATCGTGAAGCCCTGCTCGTACAGCAGCTCGCGAATCCGCCGGATCAGCAGCACCTCGTGGTGCTGGTAGTAGCGGCGGTTCCCCCGCCGCTTCACCGGGCGCAGCTGCGTGAACTCCTGCTCCCAATACCGCAGCACGTGGGGCTTCACGCCGCACAATTCGCTCACTTCCCCGATCGTGAAGTAGCGCTTCGCGGGAATCGGAGGCAGCACGACTTTCTCAACCGTCGACGTCATCGTCAGTTAACCGTCGGTAAGGGCGCGGGCGCTCCGCGCAGGTGGCGAAGCGCCGGCTCAGCGCACGAGATCCGATTCGGCGCCGTTTTCGACGAGCGCCTTCAGCTTCTGGCTCGCGTGGAACGTCACGACACGGCGCGCGGCGATCGGAATCGCCTCGCCCGTCTTCGGATTGCGCCCCGGCCGCTGCGGCTTGTCGCGCAGCTGGAAATTGCCGAAGCCGGACAGCTTCACGCTCTCGCCATTCTCGAGGGCATCGCGGATCACCTCGAAGAACGCCTCGACCATGTCCTTCGCCTCGCGTTTGTTGAGGCCGACGCTGTCGAACAGCAGCTCGGCCAGCTCGGCCTTCGTCAGCGTCGGCGTATCGCCGGCGGGCGGCGACGCCGGGACGTCGCGGGACATGGCGCTGCGCTGCGCCGTCAGAAGGGCTTCAAATTCACTCGAGTTCATGTCGTTCATATCTGCAAAACTAGCGCGTCAAACTTGGACAAAAACACTGACGAAAGCGGCGGCTTCCGCCACTTTCGCGCCCTATCCGCGCAAACGCGCGCCATAGACTCGAGCCATGCGATCCACGAGGGTCTGAATCGCCAGATCGACCGTCTCGTCCTGCAAGGTTCCGGCCGCATCCTGCAGCGTGACGCGGAACGCAAGGCTTTTCTCGTGGGCTGACAACCCACTGGAAGTATTTGATTTTGCACGAAATTCATCAAAGAGCGCAACCTTCTGGACGAACTTGCACGCGTCTTCGGCAAGCGCCTTCTTCATCTCGTCGAAAAGCGCCTGCACTTCGACCTTCTGGTCTACCACGACCGCGATGTCGCGACGCACCGGCGGGAACTTCGACACCTCGGACGGCGCGGGCAGCGCGCGCGCGACGAGCGCGTCCGCGTCGATCTCGAACATCACGGGCGCGTGCGGCAGCTCGTACTTCTGCATCAGGCGCGGGTGCAGCTCGCCGATCCAGCCGACCGCGCGGCCGTCGACTTCGATCTGCGCGCTGCGCCCCGGATGCAGCGCCGCATGCTCGGCCTTCACGAAGCGCGCCGCGACGGGGGCCAACAGCGCCTCGAGATCGCCCTTCACGTCGAAATAATCGACCTGGCGCGTCGCCACGCCCCACTGCTCGTCCGCAACGGGCCCGTACGCGAGCGCGCCGACGCGCTTCGGCTGCGCGTAGCCTTCGACCGCGAGCTCGCCCGCCTTCACCGCAGGATCGGCGACGAACACGCGCCCCGTCTCGAACACGCGCACGCGATCGGCGCGGCGGTTCAGGTTGTGGCGCAGCACGCCGACGAGGCTGCCGAACAGCGTCGTGCGCATCACGGAGAGCTGGCTCGCGATCGGGTTCAGCAGACGCACCGGCTCGTCGTTGCCGGCGAAGTCGCGCTCCCACTCGGCATCGACGAAGCTGAAGTTGACCGTTTCCGCGTAGTCGCGCGCGGCGAGCGCGTGACGGATCGCGTGAATCGAGCGGCGCGTCTCGTCGGTCGCGCGCATCTCGCTCGTCGCGACGGGCGGGCGCGCGGGAATCTTCTCGAAGCCGTGAATCCGCGCGACTTCCTCGATCAGATCCTCTTCGATCTCGATGTCGAAGCGGTGCGGCGGCGGCGTCACGCTGAACACGTCGCCGTCGCGCTCGAATGCGAGGCCAAGGCGCGTGAAGATTTGCGCGACTTGGTCGCCGCCGATCTCGACGCCGATGATCCGGTTCGCGCGCGACACGCGCATCGTGACGGGCGCGCGCTGCGGCAGGTTCGCGATCTGATCGTCGACGGGGCCCGCCTGGCCGCCGCAGATGTCGAGGATCAGCTGCGTGATCCGCTCGACATGCTCGACGGTCGTCGAGTAATCGACGCCGCGCTCGAAGCGATGCGCCGCGTCGGTCGAGAAGTTGTACTTGCGCGCGCGGCCGCGGATGCTGTCCGGCCACCAGAACGCCGCTTCGAGATAGATGTTCGTCGTGTCGAGCGTGACGGCCGTGCTGTCGCCGCCCATGATGCCCGCGAGGCTCTCGACTTGGGCGTCGTCGGCGATCACGCCGACCGTCTCGTCGAGCTCGACCGTGTTGCCGTTCAGCAGCTTGAGCGATTCGCCGCGCTTGCCCCAGCGCACGCGGATGCCGCCGTGGATCTTGTCGAGATCGAACACGTGCGACGGGCGGCCCAGCTCGAACATCACGTAGTTCGAGATGTCGACGAGCGCGGACACGCTGCGCTGGCCGGCGCGCTCGAGGCGCTCGACCATCCATCGCGGCGTCTTCGCGCGCGCGTTCACGCCGCGGATCACGCGGCCGGAGAAGCGGCCGCACAGGTCGGGCGCGGCAATCTCGACGGGCAGCGTCTCCGTCAGCTCGGCGAGAACCGGCCGGATGTCGGGCGCCGTGAGCGGCGCGCCCGTGATCGCGGCCGTCTCGCGCGCGATACCGAACACGGACAGGCAGTCCGCCTTGTTCGGCGTCAGCTTGATTTCGAAGACGGTGTCGTCGAGGTTCAGCGCTTCCCGGATGTCCTGGCCAACGGGCGTGTCCTCCGGCAGGATCATGAGACCGCTGTGGTCCTCGGAAAGCTTCAGCTCGCGCGCCGAGCAGAGCATCCCCTGGCTCTCGACGCCGCGCAGCTTCGACAGCTTGATCGCGAACGGCACGCCGCCTTCCTCGGCGGGCGGCAGCTTCGCGCCGACGAGCGCGACGGGCACCTTGATGCCCGGCTCGACGTTCGGCGCGCCGCAGACGATCTGCAGCGTCGCGCCCGTGCCGGCGTCGACCTGGCAAACGTTGAGCTTGTCCGCATCCGGATGCTTGACCACCTCGAGCACGCGGCCGACGACGATCTTCTCGGTCGGCGCCGCCGCCGGGCGCAGCGACTCGACCTCGAGCCCCGCCATCGTCAGCGCGTGCGACAGTTCGTCCGTCGTCAGTTGCGGATCGACAAAGGTTCTCAGCCAGGATTCAGGGAATTGCATGGATATCCACGTTCGAAACAGGTTAGATCGAGGCCCGGCGCGCCGCCTCGGTGGGCCGGCCGGGCGCGGAGCGGGACGGTCGCGCCGTTACGCGAACTGCCGCAGGAAGCGCAGGTCGTTCTCGAAGAACAGACGCAGGTCCTGCACGCCGTAGCGCAGCATCGTCAGCCGCTCGAGGCCGCTGCCGAACGCGAAGCCGATGTAGCGCTCGGGGTCGAGGCCCATGTTGCGAATCACCGCCGGATGCACCTGGCCGGAGCCGGAGATCTCGAGCCATTTGCCCGCGTTCTTGCCGTGCTCGAACATCATGTCGATCTCGGCCGACGGCTCGGTGAACGGGAAGTACGACGGACGGAAGCGCACGAGGATGTCGTCGCGCTCGAAAAATTTCTTCAGGAAATCAGTGTAGACGCCCTTCAGGTCGGCGAAGCTGACGTTCTCGTCGATCCACAGGCCTTCGACCTGGTTGAACATCGGCGAGTGCGTCGCGTCACTGTCGACACGGTACGTACGGCCGGGCGCGATCACCTTGATGGGCGGCCGGTTCATCCGCGCGTAGCGGACCTGCATCGGGCTCGTGTGCGTGCGCAGCAGGAGCGGACGGCCGTCGGCATCCTTGCCGTCGACGTAGAACGTGTCCTGCATCGAGCGCGCCGGATGGTTCTCCGGGCTGTTCAATGCGGTGAAGTTGTACCAATCGGTTTCGATCTCGGGGCCGTCGGCCACGTCGAAGCCGATCGAGCGGAAAATCTGTTCGACGCGCTCCCACGTGCGCATCACCGGATGGAGGCTGCCCGCGCCCGTGCCGCGCCCCGGCAGCGTGACGTCGATCGCCTCGGCGGCGAGACGCTGGTTCAGGAGCGCGTCGGCGAGCGCCTGGCGGCGCGCGTTCAGCGCGGCTTCGACCTGCTGCTTCGCGACATTGATGCGCGCGCCTTCCGTCTTGCGCGCCTCGGGATCGAGCTTGCCGAGGCCCTTCAGCAGCTCGGTCAGCGCGCCCGACTTACCGAGAAACCGCGCCTTCTCGTTCTCGAGCGTGGTGATATCCGCAGCCCCTTCGAACGACTGCTGCGCGTCGGCGACAATCTGGTCCAGATCCATTGATCCCATCACTTCCAACGTCAGTTGTGCTCGTCGAGCGAAACGCCCGACCCAACAAAAAAGGGGCTCGGAAGAGCCCCGTTTTCGCTGCAGCGGCCGCGACTACCGGAACATCGCTGCAGCTCACCACGCAGTGCTAATTTCGCAATTAGGCTGCAACGGCGGCTTTCACCTGCTTCACGATCGCGGCAAAAGCTGCCTTGTCGAACACCGCCATGTCGGCCAGCACCTTGCGGTCGAGTTCGATCGACGCCTTCTTCAGGCCGTTGATGAACACGCTGTAGGTCATGTCGTGCTGACGCACGGCCGCATTGATACGCGTGATCCACAGTGCGCGGAACACACGCTTCTTGTTGCGACGGTCGCGGTACGCATACTGGCCAGCGCGCATCACCGCCTGCTTGGCGATGCGGTAGACGTTGTTGCGGCGGCCGCGATAACCCTTGGCCAGGTTGATGATCTTCTTGTGACGGGCCCGTGCGGTTACCCCACGTTTGACTCGAGGCATGTTTCTCTCCTGTGAGTATCGGTTGAGGGGTTACGCGAACGGGAGCATCGCGCGGACGGAGTTCAGATCGGAATCATGAACTGCCGTGGCGCCGCGCAGGTGACGCTTGTTCTTCGTGGTTTTCTTGGTCAGGATGTGACGCTTGAAGGCTTGACCGCGCTTGACGGTGCCGCCCGGACGCACCACGAAGCGCTTTGCAGCGCTCTTCTTGGTCTTCATCTTAGGCATGACGAACAACTCCAGTTTATTTGATGGAGGTGGGTGTGCGGTTGGCTTGCGCCCTCAACCCGCCCTTCGGAACCCAGTCCACTTGTGTACGGCGCGTGCGCTCGCGCGATCGCCGTCGTTTCAGGCACGCCGCCCCGACCGGACGACGCGCCGAACCACTTCACCGAGCCGCCGCGCACGCGCGCGGCACGCCCGTTACTTCTTCTTTTTCGGCGAGAGCACCATGATCATCTGGCGCCCTTCCATTTTCGGCATCTGCTCGACCTGACCGACTTCGTCGAGGTCGGTGCGCAGACGCTCGAGCATCCGCATGCCGATTTCCTGGTGAGCCATTTCACGGCCGCGGAAACGCAACGTGATCTTCGTCTTGTCGCCTTCCTCGAGGAAGCGCACCAGATTGCGAAGCTTGACGTTGTAATCGCCGTCATCGGTCCCTGGGCGGAATTTCACTTCCTTGACCTGGATGACCTTTTGCTTGAGCTTCGCCTCGTGCTGCTTCTTGGCTTCCTGGTACTTGAACTTGCCGTAATCCATCAGACGGCAAACCGGCGGAGCCGCTTGCGGCGCGATCTCCACCAGGTCAACATCCAGTTCTTCCGATTTACGGAAAGCCTCGGCGAGTTTCACGATGCCGATGGGCTCGCCATCGACCCCGACCAGACGCACTTCCGGTGCAGTGATTTCACCGTTGATGCGATGCGACGACTTATCAGTAGCGATGTTACGTTTCCTCTAAAAATTAAAAAAACGAGCCGCGCTGCCAGGGCGGTTACTTGAACGTCCGAATGTCCTCATGCAGACGCTCAACGAAGGCTTCGACGGGCATCACACCCAGATCGACGCCGCCACGGGCACGCACGGCTACCGTTTGTGCTTCACGCTCTTTATCGCCTACAACGAGCAGATAGGGAACTTTTTCGAGCGTGTGCTCGCGTATTTTATAGCTAATTTTCTCGTTGCGCAAATCGGCTGACACTCTAAGCCCTTGTTTTTGCAACGATTGAGCAACAGTCTGAGCATATTCCGCCTGACTTTCGGCGATATTCAGCACAACCGCGTGGACGGGCGCGAGCCAAACCGGCATTGCACCAGCGTGGTGCTCGATCAGAATCCCGAGAAAACGCTCCATCGAGCCGACGATCGCACGGTGAAGCATCACCGGCCGGCGGCGGCTGTTGTCCTCGGCGACGTACTCGGCGCCGAGCCGCTCGGGCAGCATCAGGTCGAGCTGCAGCGTGCCGCACTGCCACGAGCGACCGAGCGCGTCCTTGATGTGGTACTCGATCTTCGGACCATAGAACGCACCCTCGCCCGGCAGTTCCTCCCACGCCAGACCGCACGCCTTCAGCGCATTGCGCAGCCCCTCCTCCGCGTGCTCCCACGTCTCGTCCGAGCCCATCCGCTGCTCCGGGCGCAGCGACAGCTTGATGTCGATGCGCTCGAAACCGAAATCCTCGTAGACGCTCATCGCGAGCTTGTTGAACGCGATCGCCTCGGCGTTGATCTGGTCTTCCGTGCAGAAAATGTGCGCATCGTCCTGCACGAAGCCGCGCACGCGCATCAGCCCGTGCAGCGCGCCCGACGCCTCGTTGCGGTGGCACGAGCCGAATTCCGCGTAACGCAGCGGCAGATCGCGATACGAGCGCAAGCCGTGCTTGAACACCTGCACGTGGCCCGGGCAGTTCATCGGCTTGACCGCGTAGTCGCGCTTCTCCGACTCCGTCGTGAACATGTTCTCGCGATAGTTCTGCCAGTGGCCGGACGCCTCCCACAGCGAGCGGTCCATGATCATCGGCGTCTTGATCTCGAGGTAGCCGGCCGCGTCGAGACGGCGGCGCATGTACTGCTCGACCTGCTGCCACAGCGTCCAGCCCTTCGGGTGCCAGAACACCATGCCGGGCGCCTCCTCCTGGATGTGGAACAGGTCGAGCTGCTTGCCGAGCTTGCGGTGGTCGCGCTTTTCCGCCTCTTCGAGCATGTGCAGGTACGCATCCTGGTCTTCCTTCTTCGTCCAGGCCGTGCCGTAGATCCGCTGCAACTGCTCGTTCTTCGAATCGCCGCGCCAATATGCGCCCGCGACCTTCATCAGCTTGAAGACCTTCAGCTTGCCCGTCGACGGCACGTGCGGGCCGCGACACAGATCGGTGAAGGCGCCGTGCGAATACAGCTTGATCTCGTCGCTCGCCGGAATCGATTCGATGATCTCGGCCTTGTATTTCTCGCCGATGCTCCGGAAGTACGACGCCGCTTCGTCGCGCGACACGACGCGGCGCGTGACGGCCTCGTCCTTCTTCGCGAGCTCCTGCATGCGCCTTTCGATCTTTTCGAGATCCTCGGGCGTGAAGGGGCGATGGTACGAGAAGTCGTAATAGAAGCCATTGTCGATCACGGGCCCGATCGTCACCTGCGCGTCCGGATACAGTTCCTTCACCGCGTAGGCAAGCAAGTGAGCGGCCGAGTGGCGAATGATGTCGAGGCCGTCGGCGTCCTTGTCGGTGACGATCGCGAGCGATGCATCGCGGTCGATCAGCGCGGACGTGTCGACGAGCTCGCCGTCGAGCTTGCCGCCAAGCGCGGCCTTCGCAAGGCCAGGGCCGATCGACGCCGCCACTTCGGCGACCGTCACCGGATGCTCGTATTGGCGAACCGAGCCGTCGGGCAAGCGTATCGAAACCATATAGCAATCTCCGTGATGCCGTCAGTGAGCGGCAGACTATCTATCAACGCGCGAAAGCGCCAACGAAAACGCGCGACAAAAAAAATGCGGCCCCGCTTTCGAGGGGCCGCATTTCGATACATCAAAACCACAAGGCGAAAACGTTCCTCGACTAGCGTCGCTCCGAATGGGTTTCGGTCAACGTTCGCGGTGCCATAACCGTATTCGCCTTTTGCGTAGAAATTCTCTACTGCCGCCGAAGCCCGACAAATCGAGCTTCGACCGATGTCGTTGGTAGGCTCGATTGGATTCGAACCAACGACCCCCACCATGTCAAGGTGGTGCTCTAACCAACTGAGCTACGAGCCTGAAGAAGCTGAAATTATATGGAGCCCTTTCCGCCCTGGCAAGCGTTTTTGTGCTTTCTGTTCGAAAAACTTCGCAACCCGTTGCCGCGCGGCGGCGCACGGCCGGCGCTCACGCCTTGCGAGCCGCCCGCACGACGCCCTGAACCTCGCCGAGCAGCGTGCACGCCCGCTGCACCTGCGACGCGCTCGACACCTCGACCGTGAACTGCATGAACGCCGCGTTGCGGCGGCTTTGCGTCTTCACGCCGATCACGTTCATCTTCTCCCGCGCGAACACTTCGGAGATGTCGCGAAGCAGCCCTTGCCGATCGGTCGCCTCGATCATCAGGTCCACCGGATAGACAGACGCGCCGCGCCCGCCCAGCACGTCGGCCGACCAGGTCGTCTGCAGCACGCGCTCAGGCGCGCGCTCGGCCATCCGGCGGAACATCGCGCAATCGCTGCGGTGGATCGACATCCCCTTGCCGCGCGTGACGAAGCCGCTGATCGGATCGGGCGGCGCCGGACGGCAGCAGCGCGCGAGCTGCGTGAGCAGCGCGTCGACGCCGACGACGAGCACGCCCGTCGACGCGCCGTGCGCGACGTTCGCGCCGCTCGCGCGCTTCTCGAAGTTCGCGGGCGCTTCCGGCTCGGGCTCGGGCGCCGGCGCGTCGGACAGCGCCTGCTCGACGTTGCGCAGGCTGAATTCTTCCTTGCCGACGACCGAAAACAGTTCGTCGGGCGACTTGAAGCCGAGCTTCGCCGCGAGATGCTCGAGATTCACCGAGGTCCTGCCCTCGCGCTGCAGCGTCTTCTCGACGAGCGCGCGGCCGTGCGCGATGTTTTCCTGCTGGTCGACCGCGTTGAACCACGCGCGCACTTTCTGGCGCGCACGCGAGCTGTGCAGATAGCCGAGTTGCGAATTGAGCCAGTCGCGCGACGGGCCGCCCTCCTTCACCGCGACGATTTCGACCGTCTGTCCGTTTGCAAGCGGCGTATTGAGCGGCACCATCACGCCGTCGACGCGCGCGCCGCGGCAGCGGTGGCCGAGCTCGCTGTGCAGGTGATACGCGAAATCGACGGGCGTCGCGCCCTGCGGCAGCGCGATCACGCGCGCCTGCGGCGTCAGCACATAGATGTGGTCGTCGTCGAGCGTCGTCTCGCGCAGTTGCGCCCATGCCTCATGACCGATCGCGTCCCCGCCGCCGCTATCCGCGACTTCGTCCTTCCACGCGAGCAGTTGGCGCAGCCAGGCGATCTTCTCGTCGTACTTCTCGCTCGCCGAGAACTGGCCGCCGTAGCCGCGCGCGCCCGCCTCCTTGTAACGCCAGTGCGCGGCGACGCCATATTCGGCGAAGCGGTGCATCTCGTGCGTGCGGATCTGCACTTCGAACGCGCGGCCGTCGTCGCCGATCACGACCGTGTGCAGCGACTTGTACCCGTTCGGCTTCGGCCGGGAGATGTAGTCGTCGAACTCCTTCGGCACCGGCTGCCACAGGTGGTGGACGATGCCGAGCACGGTGTAGCAATCCTTGATGTCCGGCACGATCACGCGAAACGCACGCACGTCGTAGAGCTCGGAGAAGTCGAGCTCCTTGCCGCGCATCTTGCGCCAGATACTGTAGATGTGCTTCGGACGGCCGCTCACTTCGGCCTGGATATGCGCGGCCGCGAGCTCGTGCTGCAGCCGCTCGATC
Source organism: Burkholderia sp. MSMB1498 (assembly GCF_001526245.1). NCBI lineage: Bacteria > Pseudomonadati > Pseudomonadota > Betaproteobacteria > Burkholderiales > Burkholderiaceae > Burkholderia > Burkholderia sp. MSMB1498. Next base: position 68,061 of record NZ_LOYJ01000066.1, on the reverse strand, counting down.
GCCTCGGCAACGTACGCCTCACGCTCGACGCGCTTCTCGTCGAGCAGCTTCGCGATGCGCTTGTAGGTGCCGGGGTCCTCGAAGCGGAACGCGAGATCCTCGAGCTCCCACTTCAGTTGCCAGATGCCGAGCCGGTTCGCGAGCGGCGCGTAGATCTCTAGCGTCTCGCGCCCGACGTCGGGCGGCGGCTCGATTTTCGCGGCCGCATAGTAGCGCAGCGACTGCAGTCGCGACGCGAGCCTGATCAGTACGACGCGGATGTCCTGCGCGAACGCGAGCAGCATCTTGCGCAGCGCCTCGATCTGCGCGCGCCGCTCCGCCTGCGCGTCGCGGCCCGTGTCGACGGGCGCGCTCTGCGCGGCGCGCAGACTCACGGTGCCGAGGCGCAGCAGCTTGCGCACGTCGGTGACGAGGCGCGCCACCTCGTCGCCGAAGCGCTCGGCGATCTGCTTCTCGGGATCGCTCAGATACGGCGCGAGCGCGAAAAGCGCCGCCGCCTGCGTCGCGGGCGGATCGACGTTCAGGCGCTGCATGATCGTCGACGTGCCCGCCGCATGATCGACGAGCAACTCGCCCGACGGCAAGCGCGCGTCGCCCGCGTGCTCGCGCACGAACGCGAGCACGTTGTCGAGCGACGGCGCCGCAGCGGTGGCGCCGGATGCGGAATCAGCTGTCATCGTCGGGTATTGCATGTTGCCTGGAAAAACGTGTCGCGCTCCTGCTCAGCCGCGCTGCGCGGCGACGACCACCACTTCGACGAGGCATGCCGGATTCGCGAGCTTCGCCTCGACGGTCGCGCGCGGCGGCGTCGCGCCCGGTGCGACCCACGCGTCCCACACTTCGTTCATGCCCGGGAAGTTCGCCATGTCGGAGATGAAGATCTGCACCGACAGCAGATGCGACTTGTCGCTGTTCGCCTCGCCGAGCAGGCGATCGATGTGGCCGAGCACTTCGCGCGTCTGGCCCTTGATGTCCTGCGCCGTGTCCTCGGCGATCTGGCCCGCGAGGTAGACGGTGCCGCCGTGGATCGCGATTTCGGAAAGACGGGGGCCGACGTGGTGACGAGTAACTGCCATGAGAATTCCCGGTGAATGGTTGATCGGTGGACGGCGCCGCGAGCCCTCGGGCAGGCCGCGCCGAACCGCATATTATGACGCGTGCGGCGCATCGCCGACGAAAAATTGGCGAGCGATCGCGATCTGCCCGGCGCTCACGAACGCGGGCGCATGGCCCGCTTCGGCGATCTCGACGCTCGACACCGCGCGGCCGCGCGCCTTCATCGCTTCGACCGTGTCGCGCGAAAGCAGGTCCGACTGCGCGCCGCGCACGACAAGAAGCGGCCCCGCGAACTGCTCGAACGCATGCCAGAGCCAGGCCTCGCCCTGAGCGTTCGCGTCGGGCGTCGCGGCCTTGAACGGCTCGCCGATGCGCGGATCGTAGCGCGCGCGCCACGAGCCGTCCGCGCTCTGCACGAGGAGCGGCCGGTTCAGCGCGCGCCACTCGTCGGGCGTGAGCGGGCCGAACGGCAGCGATAGCGATTTCAGATAATCGACTCCCTCCTCTTCGGTCGCGAAGCGCTTGTCGAGACCGACATACTCGCCGATCCGCCCGAGCGCAGCAGGCTCGATGTGCGGGCCGACGTCGTTGACGATCATCTTGCCGAGCGGCGTGCCCGGCAGGCCGCCGAGCGCGACGCCGATCAGCCCGCCCATCGACGTGCCGAACCAGTCGACGCGCTCGACGTCGAGGCGCGCAATCAGCGTCACCATGTCGGCGACGTACTGCGGCAGGCCGTAGAGCTTCGGCTCCGCGAGCCAGTCTGAGCGGCCTCGGCCGACCACGTCGGGGCAGACGACGCGATAGACGTCGGACAGCGCCGCCGCGAGCCGATCGAAGTCGCGCCCCGAGCGCGTGAGGCCGTGTACGCAGACGAGCACGCGCGGATTCTCGGGATCGCCCCATTCGGTGTATGCGACGTGATGCAGGCCCACCGGGCTCGCGCATTGCACGCGGCGTTCGCGCGGGGAGACGGAAGTGGCAAGGTTCGATGACATCGGCGCTCCTGACGAACGGTCGGCATGGTCGAACGCTCGGCGCCCTAGTGGCGACGGGTGCCGAACAGATGAACCGATTGTAAACCGCTTCGTTGCAGACGGCCGATCGGCCGAACGGACAGACGCGCGACGTGCGGCGATCCGCGCGCCGCACTGAAACCGAGACGATCCATCGATCCATTTCGTCAATCGCATTTCCGGAAAACCGGATGCGCTTTTCCCATCGCGCGCCGCCGCGCCGCTGTTCGACGAATGAATGCGCCGTGCGCGCCCGCCAATGGCCGAGGCAATATGCAACGCTCGCCCGCGTCTGCTCCCGACGCGCGATTCGCGAGCCCGTCGCTCGCGCCCGCCTGCCATTCATCCTCGAAAGCGCCGCCGCGGAATCAACATCGCCGATTGGATTTCCTACGCTCGGCTCAACTCAACAAAAACGAATCTCCGATTCGCGCATTGTCAATCGTTGGAGCCGGCTGCCGCGCCGACGCCCTGTCTCGTGCCTCCTGCTCGACCGGCGAAAGGAAATGCACGATGCCCACGCAGATTTTGATCGTCGGCGACGGGCTCGGCGGCACGACGCTCGCCAACCATTCGCGCCGAAACCGCTCGACGAAGTCGCCCGCGACGACGCGCGGATCACGCTGCCGTCCGATTCGCCTGGCCACTACGACAAGCCGGCCTTCATGTACGTCGCGTTCGGCGCGTTCTTCCGCAACGCGCTGACACGCGCCGAGCGCTCGCTGCTGCGGCCCGAGATCGCGTTCGCCGTCGGTCGCGCGACGCATTTCGACTTCGCCGCGCAGCACGTGCGCACGACGAGCGACAAACGCTACGGCCATGACCACCTCGTGATCGCGACGGGTTGCGTGCCGTCGCCCGAGTGCATCGAAGGTCTCGCCGAAGCGAGCAACCATTTCTACCAGCATGAGCCCGAGCGGCAGCTCGCCAAGCGGATCGCGTCGATCAAGCGCGGCGTCGTGTTCGTCACCGTCACGTTTCCGAAGGCGCGCAACGTCCCGCACCAGTGCCGAATCGTGCCGATCAAGACCACGCTGATGTTCGACGACTGGCTGCGCCGCCGCGATGTGCGCAAGGTCGGAATCGTCCACACGTATCCGACCGCGTCGCAATTGCTGCGCGATTGCCTGCTCCTGCAAAAGCCGACCTGCGACGCGCTGCCCGCGATCTTCGAGGCGCGGCATCCGCCATCAGCGCGGCGTCACGCTCGCGCGCATCGGTCCGGCGCGCGGGATCGCATATTCGGAGGAAGGTGCCGAGCAGCCGTTCGACATCCTGAAGACGCCGCCGGTACGCGCGGCCGACGCCGTGCGCGAAAGCGGCGTATCGGAGACCGCCGACGGCGAGGGATCGCTGCCGACCGACCACGAGACGCTGCGCGTGCGCGGAGCGGAGAACGTCTACGCGATCGGCGACACCGTCGATTTGTCCGTCGGCAAGGCGGGCGGCGCGTGCCGCGGCAACTAGCAACTAGCAACTAGCAACTAGCAACTAGCAACTAGCAACTAGCAACTAGCAACTAGCAACTAGCAACTAGCAACGCGGACGGCCGACTGCGTCGCGAGTTCACTCCCCCGACGCGCCTGCTGCCGCGCGGCGCCGCGACACCGCGCAGCGATCTCCGCAAAACGCCCTGCGCCGCATCTGGGCACGCATCGCCCGATACGCGATCGAACGCGCGCCGGCGCCGGTCGGAGCAAAAACCTACAATCAGCCCTATCCCCACTTGGCGAACTACGCTGAGCAGGGATCGGGCCGACCATCTCATGACGCCCCACGTCTTCCCGAAGCGGGGGCATTTTCATCGCATCGTTCGCACTGTTGTGCTGCGAAAGCGCCGCCGCGCGACGGCCCAACTCACGCAAGCGCGCGCCCGCGCCGATGCCGCGCCGTCAGCCGACCGCGCTCACGTCGAGCGGCGCGCCCGTCTTCGCCTTGATCTCGTCGACGCTCACGCCGTCGGCGAGTTCGAGCACCCTGAGCCCGTCCGGCGTCACTTCGATCACGCCGAGATCCGTGATGATCAGGTCGACGACGCCCACGCCCGTCAGCGGCAGCGTGCATGCTTCGAGGATCTTGTGCTGGTCGCCCTTCGCGACGTGCTCCATCAGCACGACGACGCGCTTCACGCCCGCGACGAGATCCATCGCGCCGCCCATCCCCTTGATCATCTTGCCCGGGATCATCCAGTTCGCGAGGTCGCCGTTCTTGCTGACCTGCATCGCGCCGAGGATCGCGAGATTGATGTGGCCGCCGCGAATCATCGCGAACGAATCGGCGGACGAGAAGATCGACGAGCCGGGCAGCGTCGTCACAGTCTGCTTGCCGGCGTTGATGAGATCCGCGTCGACTTCGTCCTCGGTCGGCGACGGGCCGATCCCGAGCAAGCCGTTCTCCGATTGCAGCCACACCTCGACGCCCGCCGGCACGTGGTTCGCGACGAGCGTCGGCAGCCCGATGCCGAGGTTCACGTAGAAGCCGTCCTGCAATTCCTTCGCCGCGCGCGCGGCCATCTGATCACGATTCCAAGCCATCTCAGTCTCCTTTCGCGCGCACGACGCGTTGTTCGATGCGTTTTTCCGGCGTCGCGTTGAGCACGAGCCGCTGCACGAAAATGCCGGGCGTGTGGATCGCGTCGGGATCGAGCTCGCCGTTCTCGACGATCTCCTCCACCTCGGCAACCGTGATCCGGCCCGCCATCGCGCACATCGGATTGAAATTGCGCGCGGTGCGACGGTAGATCAGGTTGCCGGACTTGTCGGCCTTCCACGCCTTCACGAGCGCGACGTCGGCCGTGAGCGACGGCTCGAGCACGTAATGCTTGCCGTCGAACTCGCGCGTCTCCTTGCCTTCGGCGATCACGGTGCCGTAGCCCGTTTGCGTGAAGAACGCCGGAATGCCCGCGCCGCCCGCGCGCAGCTTCTCGGCGAGCGTGCCTTGCGGCGTGAACTCGAGCTCGAGCTCGCCGGACAGGTACTGGCGCTCGAACTCCTTGTTCTCGCCGACGTACGACGAGATCATCTTCTTGATTTGCCGGGTTTCGAGCAGAAGGCCGAGGCCGAAGCCGTCGACGCCCGCGTTGTTGCTGATGCAGGTGATGTCCTTCACGCCCGAATCGCGCAGCGCGGCGATGAGCGCTTCCGGAATGCCGCACAGGCCGAAGCCGCCGACCGCGAAGGTCTGGCCGTCATGGACCACGCCCTCGAGCGCGGCAGCCGCGCTTGGGTAGACTTTGTTCATCTGTATGTCCCTTCCTCTATGGAAACCAGCTCGACAGCCCGCGCGGCTCGCGCGCGCGACGGGCCCGTCGCACCATTCTAAGCACGCGCGGCCAATGCTGCCGCGACGCCGCTCCTTCTTCTGCTTTCTTCTGCCGTCCGTTCGCGGCATGGGCCGCGACATGTGTGAAAGGGTACGATGCGCGCCGGATGCGGCACAATACGCAAAAATACATAAGCGTTCGCCGCCGCTTGCGCGGCGCCCGATCACAGCCCGTCAGCGTCCATGCCCTCCATCGATTACAAGACCGCCTTCCATCTCGCGCCGATCGGCCTCGTGCTGTCGCACGACCGCGTCATCGAAGATTGCAACGACGAGCTCGCCGCGATCTTCCGCTGCGCGCGCATCGATCTGATCGGCCGGTCGTTCGAGGTGCTCTACCCGTCGTCCGACGAATTCGAGCGGATCGGCGAGCGCATCTCGCCCGTGATGATCGCGCACGGCAGCTACGCGGACGATCGCATCATGAAGCGCGCGACGGGCGAATTGTTCTGGTGCCACGTGACGGGCCGCGCGCTCGATCGCACGGCGCCGCTCGCGGCGGGCGTATGGACGTTCGAGGACCTGAGCGCGACGCGCCGCGTCGCGGTCGAGCTGACGCCGCGCGAGCGCGAGATCGCCGCGCAGCTCGTGACCGGCAAGACAAGCAAGCAGATCGGCCGCGTGCTCGACATCAGCTCTCGCACGGTCGACATCTACCGCGCGCGGCTGATGCGCAAATACGGAACGGGGAACACGCCCGAGCTGGTGCAGCGCCTGCTCGGGCAGTGACGGCCCGCGCGCCCCGCCGGGGCAGACGGCCGAGCACATGCACGCGAACGCATCCTGCCGTTGCGCGCCGAGGCAATCGGGAACGGCAATAAGCCGAGCGTCAGCCCCCGAACAGAACCGAGTCATTACCATCCAAAACTCAACAATTCCATTTCCCGATACCGATTAGATCGAATTTCCGCCCTACACTTTTTTCAGAAATTTATTTAACCTTGAGCAACACGATCCAAGTGAGTTACGCAATCTTCAACATCGGATGAAAAACAATACATCCCTATCCTTCACGCAATAAATATTTTGAGATAGCAAGAAAGTCGACCTTTTGGCAGGGCGTTTTCGCACCGTCCTGACCGAATCGGATGATCGATCGATCCTGTGCGGAAACAATGTCGACCGACACAGGAGCGCGACGATTTCATGCCGTCGGCGTGCCGCGCCGGGCATCGCGGGCAGCGGAACGCAACGCGGCCCGGCGGCCCCGGAACGGACTCGCGTCACCTGGTAGCACGCTGCGCCGGACTCTCGCATCGATCGAACAAACCCAATCCCGAATCAACTACGCCAATCCAAAAGGCCAGGTGAATTAATGATTATCTCGAGAGCAAGAGATTTATTTTTCATTTTCATGATTAACGTAATTGGATGCCAGGCGGCATTTTCTCAAACCAATACGCCGGTAACGGGAATCGATCTCGGCGGAGAAATTCTCGACATTATCAATCAGAATCCCAATAATCCTGCACAGGCAATCAATAACTATATGGCGGGCGTCGCCGCGATGAACGTGCGCTGGCTGCGCATTCACCTCAATTGGTCGGAAATCCAGCCGGCGTCGACATGGATCTTTACCAGCGATCCCAATCCCGGCGTCAGCAGCGGCCTGACCTGGGGCGCGACGGACATCGTCGTTCGGGCCGCCAGAAATTACGGAATGCGAATTCTCGGCGTGATCACGTTGACGCCGCGCTGGGCGGTGGGCTCGCAATGTCCGAGCAACTACCGCCTGTCGAGTAACGGCGCCTATGCGCTGTGCGCGCCGAATCCCACGTCGTACACCAACTTCGCGCGCGCGGCCGCCAAACACTACAGCAGCGACAGCTACGGCGGGAAAATCGACGCGTGGGAAATCTGGAACGAGCCGAATTGCGGGCCCAACTTCATCCCGCACGATCCGGTCCTCTATACCCAGCTCCTGAAGAGCGCGTATTCGGCGATCAAGCAAGCCAATCCGTCGGCGTCCGTCTATGCGGGCGGCAGCTCGGGATGCCTCACGTCGCCGAACAACGGCACGGGCGCGCTTCCGTCGAGCGGCGTGGCGGGCCTCGTGAATTCGGCGGATTCCCGCTACCCCGCGCCGACGCAATGGGAGCCCCGCGACTGGCTTGCCGTGATGTACGCGAACGGCGCGAAGGGATATTTCGACGGGCTCGCGCACCATCCGCACTGCCACAGCGACGATTGGCAATCGCCCCCCGATCAGTGCCCGAGCACGACCGTCAACTCCGTCTATCCGGATTACTCGAATCCGTTCAACATCATGTGGCACACGTTCTCGTCGCCCTCCTACGGCTGGCCGTCCCCTACCGGCAAGACGTTCGCCAGTTACACGGGGACGAGCCTGCGCGACCTGATGAACGCGAACGGCGACGGGGCCAAGCCCATCGTGATCACGGAATTCGGGGTCGCAACGACTGCGTCGGATGGCGCCGCCAATTTCACGGGCCAGCTGGGCGGTAGCGCACAGCAGTACACGAACGCCGATTTTCAGACGCTGGCGCCCTCGTACCTGACGCAAGCGAACCAGGCGCGCGAGTACCGGGCGCTAATGGCATGGATCGCCAACCAGCCTTACGGCCGGTTTGGCCCGGTTTACGCGTATTGCTACTCGGACATGACGCTGGCGTCGCCATACAGCGCGAACATCTACGAGCCGTATTTCGGCCTGGTGACGATCACCGGTTCGACGGGATCGAGCGGAACGGCCGGCGCGCCCAAGATCGCGGGCACGTATCAGGCCGTGTCTGGGCAGTACTATCCGGCCTGGCCCAACTTCGGCGCCGCCGCCGCGGCGGCGGCCAATCAGACCCCGGGCTACGCGCCGGTCGGCCCGGGCTGGTGACGCATCGGGAAAGCGGGCGATCCGACGGAAAGCCGCGCGCGGCACCGCGTACCGCAGCCGCCGCGCTTCGTGGGCGCGGGAACGTCCCGCTGCTTCGCCTCGAAATCAGCTCGGCCGCCGCGCCCCCGAACGCGTGACCGCCGGGGCACGCGCGATTTGCAGCGCTCGAGGCAGCAAGAGAAACGGCGCGCCGGCGTGCGGCGCGACGAGGCCACGGCGTACGCCGGCGCGCCGCCGCGCTTACGCGATCTTCGTCTGCAGCGCGCTTTCGATCGTGTTGCGCAGCATATCCGGCAGCGGCACCGACTTGCCGAGCGCGTAGTCGACCCACACGCAACGCGCAGCGCCGCGCGCGTACACGTGCTCGGGGCCGTCCGAGCGGGTCAGTTCGAACGCGGTGTCGAAGCTGCTGCGGCCGGGCTTGGCCGCCGACAGGCGCGCGATCACGTCGCCCGGATAATGCAGTTGCCTGAGAAACTCCATCGACGCATTGACGACGACGGGCCCCTGCCCCTCGCCGTTGCCGCCCGCGATGCCGAGCTTGCCGAACCACGTGACGCGCGCCTCCTCCATGTAGCGGAAGTAGACCGTGTTGTTCACGTGACCGAACGCGTCCATGTCGCCCCAGCGGATCGGCATCGACATTTCGAAAACAGGGGTGTAATCGCTCATCGCACTCTTCTTTTCTGCAAGGTGAAACCGTTCGGCGCGGCCGCTCACGCGAGCCCGAGGCCATCGTCGGCCGACACGATCGAGCCGTTGATGAACTGCGACTCGTCGGCGGCGAGGAGGAGCAACAGCCCGTCGAGATCCTGCGGCTTGCCGACCCGGCGGCGCGGCAGCATCGCCTGCAGCTTCTGCCCCTGCTCGGTTTCCCACAGATAGTGATTGATCTCGGTGTCGATGTAGCCCGGGCAGATCGCGTTCACGTTGATCCCGTGGCGGCCCCATTCGAGCGCCATCGCACGCGTCATGTGGACGACGGCCGCCTTGCTCATCGCATACAGGCCGATCTGCGAGAACGGCCGCAGCCCCGCGACCGACGCGATGTTGATGATCCGGCACGCCGGCTTCGCGCTGCCGCTGCCCGCGCGCATCATCATCCGCTTCGCGACTTCCTGCGCGACGAAGAACGCGCCGCGCGTGTTCGTATCGAATACATACTCGAAATCGGCCGGCGTCACGTCGACGAGCTTTTGCATCGTCGACACGCCCGAATTGTTGACCAGAATGTCGATCGTGCCCGCTTCCGTTTCAGCGTGCGCGACGGCCGCCTTGATGCTTTGATAATCGGTGACGTCGAGCGACACCACGTGCGCGGCGCCGCCCGCCGCCTCGATCTCCGCGCGCAGCTCCTTCAGGCGCTCGACGCGCCGGCTCGCGAGCACGACCTTCGCGCCCGCCTGCGACAGCACCTGCGCGAAGCGCTGCCCGAGACCGCTCGACGCGCCCGTGATGAACGCGACCTTGCCTTCCAGATTGATCGAACGGCCCATGCCGACTCCTCTTCGTTCCGATGACATCATGCCGCACCAGTATGCGACGTTCTCGTGCACGACCCAACCCATAAAATAGAACGATCGTGCTAATCTAGGATTCCGCTGTTGCGGCAAGCGTTTTATTTCGCCGACAATACGGTCCCGAATAAAAGCATTCTAATGGTTAGAGGAGCGTTCATGACCCCCGCAAGCCTCATCGAGCAATACGGCCCGCGCGAATCGATGGAATACGACGTCGTGATCGTCGGCGGCGGCCCCGCAGGCCTGTCGGCGGCCATCCGGCTCAAGCAGCTCGCCGCCGAGAAAGGCACGGAGATCGGCGTCTGCGTGCTCGAAAAGGGCTCCGAGATCGGCGCGCACATCCTGTCGGGCGCCGTGATGGACCCGCGCGCGATCACTGAACTGTTCCCCGACTGGAAGGAAAAAGGCGCGCCGCTCACCGTCGACGTCACCGAAGACCGCTTCCTGTTCCTGACCGAGAAGAGCGCGTTCCAGGTGCCGAACTGGGCGCTTCCGGACAACTTCAAGAACCACGGCAATTACGTGATCAGCCTCGGCAACGTCACGCGCTGGCTCGGGACAATGGCCGAGGGGCTCGGCGTCGAGATCTTCCCGGGCTTTCCGGCCGCCGAGATCCTCTACAACGCCGACGGCTCGGTCAAGGGCGTCGCCACCGGCAACATGGGCGTCGGCAAGGATGGCGAGCCGACCGAGAATTTCCAGCTCGGCATGGAGCTGCACGCGAAGTACACGCTCTTCTGCGAAGGCGCGCGCGGCCACCTCGGCCGCCAGCTGATGGACCGGTTCAAGCTGAACGCGAACAGCGATCCGCAGGCGTACGGCATCGGCATCAAGGAGCTGTGGGAGATCGATCCCGTCAAGCACAAGCCGGGCCTCGTGATCCACACGGCCGGCTGGCCGTTGTCGTCGGACACGTACGGCGGCTCGTTCCTGTATCACATGGACAACAACCAGGTCGTCGTCGGCTTCGTCATCGGGCTCGCGTACTCGAACCCGTATCTGTCGCCGTTCGAGGAGTTCCAGCGCTACAAGACGCATCCGTCGATCCGGCCGTTCCTCGAAGGCGGCAAGCGCGTGTCGTACGGCGCGCGCGCGATCACGGCGGGCGGCCTGACGTCGCTGCCGAAGACGGTGTTCCCGGGCGGCGCGCTCGTCGGCGACGACGCGGGCTTTTTGAACGCGTCGCGAATCAAGGGCAGCCACGCGGCGATCAAGACCGGCATGCTCGCCGCCGAAGCCGCGTTCGACGCGGTGCAGGCGGGCCGCCAGGCCGACGAGCTGACCGCGTACCCGGACGCGTTCAAGACGTCGTGGCTGTACACGGAGCTCTACCGCGCGCGCAACTTCAAGCAGTGGATGAGCAAGGGCCTGTATCTGGGCACGCTGATGGTCGGCGTCGAGCAGAAGCTGATGAACGGCAACGTGCCGTGGACGCTGCATCACCAGCACGGCGACCACGAGATGCTGAAGCCCGCGTCGCAGTGCCAGCCGATCGACTATCCGAAGCCGGACGGCAAGCTGACGTTCGATCGCCTGTCGTCGGTGTTCATCTCGAACACGAATCACGAGGAGAACCAGCCGGCGCACCTGACGCTGAAGGACGCGAGCGTGCCGGTGAGCGTCAATCTGCGCACGTATGCGGGGCCGGAAGCGCGCTTCTGCCCGGCCGCCGTCTACGAGTTCGTGAAGAACGACGACGGCAGCGACCGCCTCGTGATCAATGCGCAGAACTGCGTGCACTGCAAGACCTGCGACATCAAGGACCCGACGCAGAACATCGTGTGGGTCACGCCGGAAGGCGGCGGCGGGCCGAACTATCCGAACATGTGAGCGCGCGCCCGCGCGTCGCGCGGGCGAGTCGGTCGCATCGCGCGGCGAATGCGGCAAAGCGAAACGGGCGCCTCGGCGCCCGTTGTCGTTCTATCGTTTCGTGGTCGCTGCCCGCGGCGCACCGGCACGCGCCCGATAGCGGCACGAAACGCACCGTTATCGGGCGATGATCACTTCGCTTCCGGCGCGCTCGCAGCGATCCTCGGCGTCGCGGTCGACACGTCGCCGCACTGCGCGCGATGGCGCAGCGCGTGATCGATCAGCACGAGCGCGAGCATCGATTCGGCGATCGGCGTCGCGCGAATTCCGACGCACGGATCGTGGCGGCCGAACGTCTCGACGACGGCGGGCTCGCCCGCCTTCGTGATCGAGCGGCGCGGCGTGCGGATGCTCGACGTCGGCTTGATCGCGATCGACACCGTGATGTCCTGCCCCGTCGAGATGCCGCCGAGCACGCCGCCCGCGTGATTGCCGACGAAGCCGTCCGGCGTCAGCTCGTCGCCGTGCACGGAGCCGCGCTGCGCGACGCTCGCGAAGCCCGCGCCGATCTCGACGCCCTTCACCGCGTTGATCCCCATCATCGCGTGCGCGATGTCCGCGTCGAGGCGGTCGAAGAGCGGCTCGCCCCAGCCGGCCGGCACGCCCGACGCGACGACGTCGATCCGCGCGCCGATCGAATCGCCGTCCTTGCGCAGCGCATCCATGTAGCCTTCGAGCTGCGGGACGATGTCGGCGTTCGGCGCGAAGAACGGATTCTCGCGCACGTGCGACCAGTCGACGAACGGGATCTCGATCTCGCCGAGCGCGCTCATGTAGCCGCGCACCTCGACGCCGAAGCGCTCGCGCAGCCACTTCTTCGCGATCGCGCCCGCGCCGACGACGGGCGCCGTCAGCCGCGCCGACGACCGGCCGCCGCCGCGATAGTCTCGCACGCCGTACTTCTGCCAGTACGTGTAGTCGGCATGGCCCGGGCGGAACGTGTCGGCGATGTTGCCGTAGTCCTTGCTGCGCTGGTCGGTGTTGCGGATCAGGAGCGCGATCGGCGCGCCCGTCGTCACGCCTTCGAACACGCCGGACAGGATCTCGACCTGGTCGGGCTCCTGGCGCTGCGTGACGTGGCGCGACGTGCCGGGCTTGCGGCGGTCGAGCTCGAGCTGGACGTCGGCTTCCGTGAGCGCCATGCCCGGCGGGCAGCCATCGATCACGCAGCCGATCGCGGGGCCGTGCGACTCGCCGAAGGTCGTGACAGTGAAAAGCGTGCCGAGGGTGTTGCCGGACATAGGACCGTCCAAGAAAAAGTCAGTCGAGGAAACCGATATTATGCCAGCCCGTTTTGAGCGGTGCGGCGATATGGCGCGTGATCGGGCGATGTCGTGCGATATGGCGCGACGCCGTGCGGTGGGCGGCGCATGCCGGGGGCGGCGGCCGGTGCCGTCGCGATCCGCTTCGACGCGAACGGCGGGAAAGCGGCGTGCGGGACAATCGGCGAGCGCGAGCCACGCCGACGGACCGCCGATGGGCGAGCGGGCTGCGCGACCCGCGCTTGAAGTCACGATCGGCGCGCGCCGCCCCGCGTCGAGCGCCGCCCGACGCAGACGGCCTCACCCGCTGGCGGCCGTCCAGCTCGCCCGACTCGCCCCACCCGCCCCGCTCGCGCCGCCTACTTCCGCGCGCCGCGCAGCTCCGTCACGGCGGCCTGCAGCGCCTCCGGCGTCGCCGCCACGGCCGGGATCGGCTCGCCGACCGCGAGCGTGAGACGGCTCGTCACCCCGCGCTTCACCGGCCGCGGCCAGCGCGCATCCTCGTGCCGCGAGAACACGCTGCCCCACAGCCCGCGCAGCGCCATCGGCACGACGGGCACGCTCGTGCGCGTCAGGATTTCGGTGACGCCGTGGTGGAACCCGTTGACGTCGCCCGTCTTCGTCAGCTTGCCTTCCGGGAACACGCAGACGAGCTCCCCTTCGCGCAGCGCGGCCTCGCACGCGTCGTACGCGCGCGCGAGCATCTCGGGGTCTTCGTGGCGCGGCGCGATCGGGATCGCCTTCGCATGGCGGAACGCCCAGTTCGCGAAACGCGCGTTGAAGATCCGGTGGTCCATCACGAAGCGAATCGGCCGCGGGCTCGCCGCCGCGAGCACGAGCGCGTCGACGTAGCTCACGTGATTGCAGACGAGGAGCGCCGCGCCTTCGTCGGGAATCCGCTCCGCGTGCACGAGGCGAATCCGGTAGAACGTGTGCACGAGCGCCCACGCGACGAAGCGCAGCAGGAACTCCGGCACGAGCGAATAGATGTACGACGCGACGACGACGTTCAGCAGCGCGGTCACGAGGAAGATCCCCGGAATGCTGACGCCCGCCTTCGTGAGCAGCATCGCCATCAGCGCCGACACGATCATGAAGAGCGCGTTCAGGATGTTGTTCGCGGCGATGATCCGCGCGCGGTGCGTCGGCGCGCTGCGGCTCTGGATCAGCGCGTAGAGCGGCACGCTGTAGAAGCCGCCGAACATCGCGAGCAGGAACAGGTCGGCGAGTATCCGCCAGTGCGCCGCGTGGCCGAGAAACTCGCCCACGGCAAGCAGATGCGTCTGCGCCGGAAGCGCGTGGCTCGCGAAGTACAGCTCGATCGCGAACGCGCTGATGCCGAGCGAGCCGAGCGGCACGAGCCCGATCTCGACGCGCCGCCGCGACAGCCGCTCGCACAGCAGCGAGCCGAGGCCGATGCCGAACGAGAACGTCGCGAGCAGCACGGTGACGACGTCCGGATTCGCCGACAGCACGTCCTTCGCGAAGCCGAAAAACGACGTGAGGAACGTCGCGCCGACGAACCACAGCCACGAAATGCCGAGCAGGCTCAGGAACACCGTCCGGTTCTCGCGCGCGAGCTTCAGGTTGCGCCATGTCTCCGAGAACGGGTTCCAGTTGATCGCGAGATTCGGCTGCGGCGCGGGCGTCGCCGGCACGCCCGCCGCCGCGACGCGCCCGACGAGCGCGATGCCGACGCAGCAGACGGCGAGCAGCAGCTCGCCGCGTCCCGAAATGCCCGCCGCCGCGCCGCCGATGATCGTGCCGATCAGGATCGCGACGAACGTGCCCATCTCGACGAGCCCGTTGCCGCCGACGAGCTCGTGATCGTTCAGATGCTGCGGCAGGTACGAATACTTGACGGGCCCGAAGAGCGTCGAGTGCATGCCCATCATGAACGTGCACAGATACAGCAGCGGCGCGCCGTGCGTGACGAAACCCGCCGCGCCGATGGTCATCAGCACGATCTCGAAGCTCTTCACGAAGCGCGTGAGGCGCGCCTTGTCGTACTTGTCGGCGAGCTGTCCCGCCGTCGCCGAGAACAGCACGAACGGCAGAATGAAGATCGCCGAGATCAGGAACGCGGCCGTCTTCGGATCGACGCCGCTGAATTTCGCCGCCTGGTAGGTGACGAGCGACGTGAAGCCGATCTTGAAAACGTTGTCGTTCAGCGCGCCCATGAACTGCGTCGCGAAGAACGGCGCGAAGCGGCGCTCGCGCAACAGGTCGAACTGCGACGGATGGGCGTGGCGCTTCTCGCGCCGCGCGGTCGAAGTGAGGGAAGGATCGCTCATGCGTGAGGGCGCCCGCGCGTCGCGTCGGCACGATCGCACACGCAGGCGAAAGAAGAAATGACGAAGATCGCCGGGACGGCCGCCCGCCCGGCGGCCTGCACGCGCGGCCGCGCGCGGCCTTTAGCTCGCGAGCGGCTTGCGCTCTTCGCTGTCGGGTTCCGGCCAGTCGCGGATATACGCCTTCAGCATCCGGTTCTCGAAGCTCTGCGCCTCGACGACCGTCTTCGCGACGTCGTAGAACGAGATCACGCCCATCAGCACCTTCTTGTCGAGCACCGGCATGTAGCGCGCGTGCCGCTCGAGCATCATCCGGCGCACTTCGTCGATGTCGGTTTCCGGCGTGCACGTGAGCGGCTCGTCCATCACGGTGCGCACGAGCACCTCGCCGATGCTGCCGCCGTTCGCCTTCAGGCGCAGGATGATCTCGCGGAACGTCAGAATCCCGACGAGATCGCCGTACTCCATCACGACGAGCGAGCCGATGTCGTGTTCCGCCATCGTGTCGACCGCATTACGCAGCGGCATGTCGGGCGTCACGGTAAACAGCGTATTGCCCTTGACTTTCAGAATATCGCTGACGCGCATCGTTGTCCCCTGTTGCAACTCGTGCATAATCGGCTTTCGATCCTAACGGAAAGCCCCGCAAAAGGAAAGCGCGCGGCGGCGGGCGCCCGCCCCGGTTGCGGCGGGCGGCGCCCCGCCGCACAATGGAAGCGATGACGCGCCGCGCGGCCGCCGCCGGCGCTCGAGGAGACTGTCATGGCACATTCCGCGCACACCGAGCATTTCTCCAGTTTCGCCGAGTTTTATCCGTTCTATCTCGACGAGCACCGCAACCTGGTGTCGCGGCGGCTGCACTTCATCGGCTCGCTCGGCGTGATCGGCTGCGTCGCGATGGCGCTCGCCACGGGCCTCTGGTGGTGGCTGCCCGCCGCCGTCGTCTGCGGCTACGGATTCGCGTGGATCGGGCACTTCTTCTTCGAAAAGAACCGCCCCGCGACGTTCCGGCACCCGATCTACAGCTTCATGGGCGACTGGGTGATGTTCAAGGACATCTGCACCGGCAAGATTTCGATCTGACCCGCTCGGACGGATTGCCGGCGAACCGGGCCGGAACCGCAATCGCGCGACGCGCGACCAACGCCTGCGCGGGCCCGCGCATCGCATCCATACGCCGCCCGCTCGGGCTTCCCGGCGGCGCCTTCTCGTCAACGTGACACCGTGATGACACGGGCTCGTCGGCTCGTCGGCTCGTCGGCTTGCTTCGTCGGCTTCGTTCTCGCGTCAGGCAGTGCGCGGCGGCAGCGCCGACGTCGGCCGCCCCGCGTCCTGCGCGCCGCGCGGCGCGCCCGCCTTGCGGCGCGCGATCAGCTCCGCGAGCGACAGCTCGAGCTTCTCGCTCGCGAACGCGTCGAGCAGCGCCCCGCAGTCCACCTCAGTCTTGCCGCGCTGCGCCTGGTAGACGAGCTCCGTCCGGTCGATCACGAGCACGTCGAACAGATTCGCGATCGTCAGGCGCTCCGGGTTCGCGAGCATCACGTAGCGCGGCGCGGCGTCGCCGCCGCTTTGCAGCCGCGCGACCCATTCGCGCTCCTCGAGCGTCGACAGGAGCCGCTGCGCGGTCTCCATGTCGCAGCGCGCCATCAGCGCGAGCCGCGCGGCCGTGTAGCCCGGCTTGCCCGCGTCCTGCGCCTCGGCGAGCCGCGCGAGCAGCTCGAGCGAGTCGAGCAGATCGCTGCCCGGATAGTGAATCCTGTGGAACTGCCCGACCCGGATCGCCGGCAGCGCCGATGCGATCATCGCGCCCGCGAGCGTGACGAACCAGCTCAGGTACATCCACAGCAGGAACATCGGCACGGTCGCGAACGCGCCGTACACCGCCGTATAGGTGGGAATGCGCCGCACGTAATACCCGAAGCCGCGCTTCGCGAGCTCGAACGCGATCGCCGCGCACACGCCGCCCACCGCCGCGTCGCGCCAGGCGACCGTGCAGTTCGGCAGATACACGTAGAGCAGCGTGAACGCGAGCACCGTGAGCGGCAGCGACGCGGCCGTCAGCAGCCATTCGAAGATCGGCGGCGTGCTCGTCGACCCGGCGAACGCGAGCGATTTCGTGAACAGATACGACGACATCGACAGGCTCACGCCGAACAGGAGCGGCCCGAGCGTGATGAGCGCCCAGTACGCGAGCACGCGCTGCGCGAACGGCCGCGGCTTGCGCACGCGCCAGATCAGGTTGAACGCGGATTCGACCGTCATCATCGTCATCACCGCGGTGAAGACGAGCACGATGAGGCCCGCCGTCGTCAGCCCCTTCGCCTTCGACGCGAACTGGTTCAGGTACTTGAATATCTGGCTGTTGAACTGCGCGGGCATCAGGTGATCGGCGAGGAAGCCCTGCAGCGAATTCTGGAACGACGCGAACATCGGGAACGCGGTGAACAGCGCGAAGGCGACCGTCACGAGCGGCACGAGCGCGAGCATCGTCGTGAACGTGAGGCTGCCCGCGACCTGCGGGATGCGGTCCTCCGCGCTGCGCTTCGCGGCGAAGCGCGCGAGGCGCTTGATGGTGTCGAGATCGACGCTCAACTTCGGCAACGGCTTTCTCCTTTTGCTGCGCATGTCGCGCGCCGCGCGACAGGTCGAGCCGCGACGCTTCGCGGCGGCTTCAGCCCCTATAATAGCCGCTCACTCAAGAGGCCTATGAAAGACATCCTCGTGCTCTATTACAGCCGCCACGGCGCGACGCGCGAACTCGCGCTCGCGATCGCGGCGGGCATCGACAGCGTGCCCGGCATGCAGGCGCGCATCCGCACGGTGCCGGCCGTGTCGACCGTCTGCGAGGCGACGCAGCCCGACATCCCCGACGACGGCCCGCCGTACGCGGAGCCGCGCGACCTCGACGAATGCGCGGGCGTCGCGCTCGGCTCGCCCACCCGCTTCGGCAACATGGCCGCGCCGCTCAAGTATTTTCTCGACGGCACGACGCCGCAATGGCTGTCGGGCGCGCTCGCGGGCAAGCCGGCGTGCGTGTTCACGTCGACGGGCAGCCTGCACGGCGGCCAGGAATCGACGCTGCTGTCGATGATGCTGCCGCTGTTGCACCACGGCATGCTGATCGTCGGAATTCCTTACACCGAAACCGCGTTGTCCGTCACGCAGACGGGCGGCACGCCTTACGGCGCGTCGCACTTCGCGCGCGTCGCCGACGCGGCGCACGAGCGCATTTCCGCCGACGAGAAGGCGCTCGCGCACGCGCTCGGCGCGCGGCTCGCGCGCACCGCGTCGCGCCTCGCGGCCGCGTCCGAATGAGCGCGCCCGCCTGCCCGAAGCCGCTCGCCGCACGCGCGGCCGCGCTTGGCCTCGTCGCGCTAATCGCGCTTTGCGTTGCGTGGGAAGCCTGGCTCGCGCCGCTGCGGCCGGGCGGCTCCGCGCTGATCCTGAAGGCCGTGCCGCTCGCGCTGGCACTGCCCGGCGTGTGGCGGCGCAGCGTCTACACGCTGCAGTGGGCGTCGATGCTGATTTTGATTTATCTTGCAGAAGGCATCGTGCGCGGCATGACGGACGGCGGGCTGTCCGCGCGACTCGGCTGGCTCGAGGCCGCGCTCGCGCTCGGCGTCTTCGGCGCCGCGCTCGCCTACGTCGCGCCGTTCAAGCGCGCCGCGAAGCAAGCGGCGAAGCAAGCGGCAAAGCAAACGGCGAAGCAGACGGCGAAGCGCGCGCAAGACCGTCCGCCCGCGTCCGGCCGCCCCCGCTCCTGATTTTTTCGATTGCCTGACCTCCGAACGAACGCCATGACCTCCTCCCCCGCTTTCGTCGACGCGTGCCGCCAAGCGATCGGCGCCGCCCACGTGCTGACCGATCCCCACGACACGGCCCCGTTTGTGACCGACTGGCGCCGCCGCTATCAGGGCGCCGCCTGCGCGGTGCTCAGGCCCGCGAACACCGAAGAGGTCGCGGCGCTCGTGAAGCTCGCGCTCGAATATCGCGTCGCGCTCGTGCCACAAGGCGGCAACACGGGCCTCGCGGGCGGCGCGACGCCCGACGCGAGCGGCGCGCAGGCGGTGCTGAGCCTCGCGCGCCTGAACCGCGTGCGCGCGCTCGATGCGCACAACAACACGATCACCGTCGAAGCGGGCGTGATCCTCGCCGATGTGCAGGCGCGCGCGCAGGAAGCGGACCGGCTTTTCGCGCTCAGCCTCGCCGCCGAAGGCAGCTGCACGATCGGCGGCAATCTCGCGACGAACGCGGGCGGCACCGCGGTGCTGCGTTACGGCAACGCACGCGAGCTGTGCCTCGGCCTCGAGGTCGTCACGCCGCAAGGCGAGATCTGGGACGGCCTGCGCGGGCTGCGCAAGGACAACACCGGCTACGATCTGCGCGATCTCTTCATCGGCGCCGAGGGCACGCTCGGCATCATCACGGCCGCGGTGATGAAGCTGCACCCGCGCCCCGCCGCGAAGGTGACGGCGCTCGCCGCGCTCGAATCGCCGCACGCGGCGCTCGATTTCCTGTCGCTCGCGCAGCGCGCGGCCGGCCCGCTGCTGACGGGCTTCGAGCTGATGTCGGATTTTTGCATGAAGCTCGTCGGCAAGCACTATCCGCAGTTGCGCTACCCGTTCGACGCGGCGCATCCGCAGACCGTGCTGCTCGAATTGTCCGACAACGAAAGCGAGGCCCACGCGCGCGCGCTCTTCGAGACGATGATGGAACAGGCGTTCGAGGCGGGGCTCGTCGTCGACGCGGTCGTCGCCGAGAATCTCGCGCAGTCGCGCGCGCTCTGGGATCTGCGCGAACACATCCCGCTCGCGCAGGCGGACGAAGGGCTCAACATCAAGCACGACATCGCGGTGCCGATCTCCTCGATCGCGCGCTTCATCGACGAGACCGACGCGGCGATCCAGGCCGCCGCGCCCGGCGCGCGGATGGTGACGTTCGGCCACCTCGGCGACGGCAACCTGCACTACAACGTGCAGATGCCCGAAGGCGGCGATCCGAAGGCGTTCCTCGCGGCGCACCAGGCGCCCATCAACCGGATCGTCTACGACAACGTCCACAAGCACCGCGGCACGATCAGCGCCGAGCACGGCATCGGGCAATTGAAGATCGACGACGCGCAGCGCTACAAGTCCGCCGTCGAGATCGGCCTCATGCGCGCGCTGAAGGCGGCGCTCGATCCGCTCGGCCTGATGAACCCCGGCAAGGTGCTGCACTGACGCCGCAACCCGCGCCACGAAGGAGCCGTCCGTGAAGATTCGCGTGCTGTCCGATCTGCATCTCGAATGCAACGAGCCTGACGCGATCCCGTACGCGCGCGCGGATCTCGTCGTGCTCGCGGGCGACATTCACAATCATGCGGAAGGCTTGCGCTGGGCGGCGCAGACGTTCGATCCCGACGTGCCCATCGTCTACGTGCCCGGCAATCACGAGTATTACGACGGCGAGTTCGGCGCGCTCGAAGCGGCGATGCGCGACGCCGCCGCGACGCTCGACCACGTCCACTACCTGAACAACGCCGCGTATGTCGATCCGGCCGGACGCTTTCGCGTGCTCGGCACGACGCTCTGGACCGATTTCGAGCTGTTCGGCGGCGACGAGGCTGCGCTCGCGCAGTCGATCGCCGAGTGCGAGCGCGTGATGCTCGATTTCAAGGGCTTGATTCAGGTGGATTGGCCGGGCGACGCGGGCGCGGGCAAAGCGGCCGATGCAGCCGCCGACGGAGCCGCCGATATCGCCGATGCAACGGCGCAGGCGAGACACGCCGCCGCCTCGCGTGCGCCCGCGGGGCAGGCGCCCGACTCGGCGGCGGCGCCGAGCCCGCGCGATTTCGCGCCGCGCGACGCCCTCGCGCTGCATCGCACCGCCCGTGCGTGGCTCGAGCGCGAGCTCGCGAAGCCGTGGGCGGGCCGAACGATCGTCGTCACGCACCACGCGCCGCACCGCGCGAGCCTCGCCGCGCGCTACGCCGACGATCTCGCGTCGGCCGGCTTCATCAGCGATTTGAGCGCGCTCGTGCGGCCGCCCGTCTCGCTATGGATTCACGGGCACACGCACACGTCGTTCGACTACACGACGGCCGAAGGCACGCGCGTCGTCTGCAATCCGCACGGCTACATTCGCCGGCGCACCGGCGAGCGCGAAAATCCGTCGTTCGAATGGGGCAAGATCGTCACGCTCGCGTGACGCGAGCGCGAGACGAAGAAGCAGAAGCGCGAAGGAACCGCCGCGCCCGCGGCATTCAGAGGACGGTGCGGCGGCCGTCCCGATGTGGGCGATGCGAACGCACGCGCACCGGAACCGGAGCGCAGCGCTTTTGCGCGTCGATCGCGCGCAGCAACTCGCGCGACGCCGCGATCCCGATCGCGCCGAAGAGCGCGAGCGCGCCGAAACCCATCAGCAGAGGCGTATTCATCGATTTCTCCCCGATCCGTCGATTGCGTTAAGCGAATACATGAGAAGACAGTAGCAAACCCGGCGCGGCGTGAACGTAAGAAAGTGTTGCGACAGCGTCAAAATGCGTCAATTCCGCCGCGCGGCCTCAGGTCTGCACGGTGAAGCGCTCGAGCGCCGCTTCGTCGGCCTCGAGGATCGACGGCAG
The DNA here is from genome assembly GCF_001526245.1 of Burkholderia sp. MSMB1498. Taxonomy (NCBI): domain Bacteria; kingdom Pseudomonadati; phylum Pseudomonadota; class Betaproteobacteria; order Burkholderiales; family Burkholderiaceae; genus Burkholderia; species Burkholderia sp. MSMB1498. Next base: position 46,277 of record NZ_LOYJ01000066.1, on the reverse strand, counting down.
CTCGTCGCGCAGAAAATCGACCCACGTGCGGATCTTCGCGTCGAGATACTGGCGCGACGCATAGAGCGCGTAGATGTTCATCGCGTGCGACCGGTATTCGGGCATCACGCGCACGAAGTCGCCGTTGCGCAGGCCGGCGATCGCCGAATAGAGCGGCAGCACGCCGATGCCCATGCCCTCGCGGATGCCGGCCGCGAGCGCCTCGGCGACGTTCACGCGAAACGGCGGCGGCGCGAGCGTCACGCTCTCCTCGCCGTGCGGGCCCACCAGCTTCCATTCGTCCCAGTACAGGCCCGGCGCGACCATCCCGAGGCATATGTGATTCGCGAGATCGTGCGGGCGCTGCGGCGCGCCGTGCTGCTCGATGTAGCCGCGCGACGCGCAGACGACGCTGAACGTCTCGCCGAGCCGCTGCGACACGAGCCCCGAATCGGGCAGCTCGCGCCCGACGACGAGCGACACGTCGAACCCTTCGTCGAGCAGGTCCGGCAGCCGCTGCGCGAGCGTCAGGTCGACCTGGACTTCCGGGTAGCGCTGCCGGTAGCGCGACACCGCGGGCACCGTGTAATGCTGGCCGAGGCTCGTCATGCAGTGCACCTTCAGCTTGCCGGACGGGCGCGCGTGCGCGTCGCTCGCCTCCGCCTCCGCCTGCTCGACGTACGCGAGGATCTGCTCGCAGCGCTGCAGATAGCGCTCGCCTGCCTCGGTGAGCGCGATGCGGCGCGTCGTGCGGTTCAGCAGACGCGTGCGCAGGTGCGCCTCGAGATCGGACACCGCTCGCGACGCGTACGCGGTCGTCGAATTGAGCTGCTGCGCCGCCGCCGTAAAGCTGCCCGCATCGACCACGCGGACGAACACACGCATGTTTTGGAGCGTATCCATGCTAATTCCCTATTGAATCCGGGAGGATTGTTGCATAAATATTCAACAATATTATCTCAATGTCCGTAAGAATGCGTTGCACCATTGTCGGTTTATTTGGCAATCCGCAAAAAAATATAATCGCATCCGACTCATCTTTATCCGAAAGGGAGAAAATCGTGCAGTCTCCGGCAACAAGAGGGACGCTTGCACTCGCGGTTCTTGCAATCTCATTAATAATGGCCGGATGTGCAAGCATGGGCGATGTTGCACCGCAAGCAAAGCAGATCGACCCGGCCTCGCTCGATGCGGGCGCGGCGATCGCGGCAGCCGACCGCGACGCCGGCTGGCCCGCGTCAGACTGGTGGCGCGCGTATCGCGATCCGCAGCTCGACGCGTGGATCGCCGCGTCGCTCGCCGGCAATCCGTCGCTCGCGGCCGCGCAGGCGCGCGTGCGCGAAGCGCAGTCGCTCGCTCGCATCGCGCACGCCGAGGAGCTCCCGCAGTTGAACGGCAGCCTCTCGCTGATGCGCCAGCACTGGCCGGACAACGTCTACTACGGCCCCGGCCCGCTCGCCAACGCCGACACCTGGAACAACACGGGCGCGCTGAGCCTGTCGTACCACCTCGACCTGTGGGGCAAGGACAAGAACAACGCCCGGCGCGCGCTCGATACGGCGCGCGCCAGCGCGGCCGACGCGCGCGCGGCGCAGCTCGAGCTCGAAGCGAACGTCGTGCGCGCGTACGTCGACTTCGCGAAGGATTACGCGCTCCTCGACATCGCGCACGCGACCTACGACCGCCAGAACGAGCTCGCCGAACTCGCGCGCAAGCGCCTTCGCGCGGGCATCGGCACGCAGCTCGAAGTGAGCCAGGCCGAGGCGCCGCTGCCCGATTATGCGCGGCAGATCGATTCGTACGAGGAAGCGATCCAGCTCGGCCGCCATCAGCTCGCCGCGCTCGCGGGCAAGGGGCCGGGCGCGGGCGCGCCGCTCGCGCGGCCGAAGCTCGCGCTCGACGCCGACGCGAGCCTGCCGTCCGCGCTGCCCGCCGAGCTGATCGGCCGGCGGCCGGACGTCGTCGCCGCACGCTGGACGGTCGACGCGCAGGCGCGCGGCATCGACGTCGCGAAGGCCGCGTTCTATCCGAACGTCGACCTGATCGCGTCGCTCGGCGGCTTCGCGGTCAGCGCGCCGTTCGCGACGTTCCTGCGCGCGATGAACGGCGGCTGGTCGGCGGGCCCCGCGCTCACGCTGCCGATCTTCGAAGGCGGCCGGCTGCGCGCGCAACTGGGCGTCGCATCGGCCGGCTACGACGAGGCCGTCGAGCGATACAACCAGACGATCGTCGGCGCGCTGAAGGACATCGCGGACAACGTCGTGCGGCTGCATTCGCTCGACTCGCAACAGAAGGACGCCGCGCGCGCGGTTGCGCTCACGCGCCGCTCGTACGATCTGTCGCATACCGGCTTCAGCCGCGGGCTCACCGACTACGTGAACGTGCTGCTCGCGCAGAGCCAGTTGCTGACCGCGCAGGAGAACCAGGCGCGCGTCGAAGCCGCGCGGCTCGCCGCGCACGCGTCGCTGATGATCGCGCTCGGCGGCGGGCTCGAAACCGCGGGCGACGCGCCGCATGACGCGCCGGCGGGCGATGCGCGGCGGGCGAGCGCGCCGAACCCGCCCGCCGCTTCGGCCGACGCATCCGCTTCGACCAAGTCCGGCGCGCCGGCCGCGGCCGACGCCCCGGCGGGCTTCGGCGCTTCGGCTTCGGCTTCGGCTTCGGCTTCGTCGGCCGGCGGCCGCGCTGCCGCCGCCTCTCGCGCATCGGCCACAGCCGCCGCCGCAACGGCGAGCGGCCTCACCGCCGCCGTCGCCGGCGCGTCGGCGCCGACGTCCGCCGCGACGAGCGCGTCGGCGACCGCCGCCCCCGCCGCGCGCTAACCCACGCAAGGAGCCGATCATGTCAGCCGCCCCTCCCGCTTCCGCCCCGCCGCCGCGATCGGCCGGCGCCGCGCTCGTCGCGTCGATGAGCGACTGGGCGCGCACCGACGGCGCCGCGTGGCTCTATCTCGCGAAGGCGCTCGCCGCCGCGTTTCTCGCGCTCGGCGTATCGATGGTGCTCGACCTGCCCGCGCCGAAGACCGCGATGACGACCGTCTTCATCGTGATGCAACCGCAAAGCGGCGCGGTGTTCGCGAAGAGCTTCTACCGGCTCATCGGCACCTTCGTCGGCCTGAGCGCGACGCTCGCGCTCGTCGGCCTGTTCCCGCAGCAGCCGGTGCTGTTCCTGCTCGCGGTCGCGCTGTGGGTTGCCGTATGCACGGCGGGCGCCGCGCGCAACCGCAATTTCCGCAGCTACGGCTTCCTGCTCGCCGGCTACACGGCCGCGCTGATCGGCCTGCCCGCGTCGCAGAACCCCGGCGGCGCGTTCATGACCGCGATGACGCGGGTGTCCGAGATATCGGTCGGCATCCTGTCCGCGGGCATCGTGAGCGCGCTGATCTTCCCGCAGTACACGGGCGAGCAGATGCGCACGACGGTGCGCCGGCGCTTCGGCGCGTTCGTCGACTACGTCGCGTCCGCGCTCGCCGGCACGCTCGACCGCTCGAAGATCGAGAGCGTCCACACGCGCTTCGTCGCGGACGTGGTCGGCTTCGAGGCCGCGCGCAGCATGGCCGTGTTCGAGAATCCGGACACGCGGATGCGCAGCGGCCGGCTGTCGCGCCTGAACAGCGAGTTCATGACCGCGTCGAGCCGCTTCCACGCGCTGCATCAGCTGATGAACCGGCTGCACGCGACGAGCGCGCAGGCAGTCGACGCGCTCGAGCCGTACTTCCGCGAGATCGCGCCGCTCTTGTCGAAGGACGGCGAGTACGTGCGCACCTCAGCCGACGCCGCGTACGCCGCCGAGCAGTTGCTCGCGTATCGCGACGCGCTGCCGCGCCGCATCCGCGCGACGCGCGCCGAGCACGAGACGCAGCCCGGCTTCCCGCTCCTCGACTTCGACACCGCGTCCGAGCTGCTGTACCGCTTCATCACCGATCTGCACGCGTACGCGGCCACCTACGCGTCGCTCGCCGCGAGCACGCACGAGCGCGAGCGCTGGATCGAGCGCTACGAGCCGCGCACCAACGCGACGGCCGCGCTGATCGCGGGCATCCGCACGGCGAGCGTGATGCTGCTGCTGAGCGTGTTCTGGATCTACAGCGCGTGGCCGAGCGGCGTGATGCTCGTGCTGAACGCGGCGGCCGTGTGCGCGCTCGCGTCGTCGTCGCCGCAACCGACCAAGATGGCCGCGCAGATGGCGCTCGGCACCGCGTTCGCGGTCGTCACGGGTTTCGTGCTGATGTTCGGCGTCTATCCGCACATCGACGGCTTCGTGCTGCTGTGCGCGGCGCTCGCGCCGTTTCTCGCGCCCGGCGTGTTCATGTCGCTCAGGCCGAAGTACGCGGGCTGCGGCGCGGGCTACCTGATTTTCTTCTGCACGCTCGCCGGCCCCGAGAACGTCACGCACTACGATCCCGCCGGCTTCATGAACGACGCGCTCGCGCTGCTGCTGTCGATGATCGTGTCGGCGATCGCGTTCGCGGTGCTGTTCCCGCCGAGCGCGCCGTGGCTCAAGAAGCGCCTGTTCGCCGATCTGCGCCATCAGGCGGTCGCCGCATGCCACGCGCGTCTGCCGGGGTTGCGCACGCGCTTCGAGAGCGGCGCGCGCGACCTGATGTTCCAGGCGCACGGATTGTCGGCCGATCAGCCCGACGCGCAGCGCGACGCGTTGCGCTGGATGTTCGCGGTGCTCGAGACCGGCAACGCGGTGATCGACCTGCGCCACGAGATCGCGACGCTGCCGCGCGATCCGCGTTACGCGGCGACGATGCCGTGGCGGCGCGCGATCGAGGCGGCGCGCGACGCGCTCGCCGCGCTGTTCGGCAAGCCGGCGCCCGCGCGCTTCGACGCGGCGCTCGCCGCCGCCGTCGACGCGATCGCGGCGACCCAGCAGGCGCTCGTCACGTTCGCGCCGCCGCGCGAGGAACGCCACCAGATGCAGCGAATCCTGTCGCACCTGCATTTCGTGCGCACCGCGCTGCTCGATCCCGAATCGCCGCTCGCCGCGCTCAACGGCGCGCGCGTGCCGCCCGACCGACAAGGAGTTTCACCATGATGCCGCGCGACCTCGCGATCCTCGACGCCTACGTGCCGACCGTCGTGCTGATGTTCGTCATCGGCGCGTTCGCGACCTGGCTGATCGACCGCCTGCTCGCGTACACGGGCCTCTATCGCGTCGTCTGGCACCCGTCGCTGTTCCGGGCGAGCCTGCTCGTCTGCATTTGCGGCGGGCTCAGCCTCGCCGTCTACCGTTGATATGAGTCGAACCATGCTCTTGCGAAAACTCTTCGGCTTCGTCGCGACAGCCGCCATCCTGATCGTCGCGATCCTGATCGGGCGCACCCTGTGGGTCCATTACATGGACGAGCCCTGGACCCGCGACGGCCGCGTGCGCGCGGAGATCGTCAACGTCGCGCCGGACGTGTCGGGCGCGGTCGTCGAGCTGCCGGTGCGCGACAACCAGCTCGTGAAGAAGGGCGACCTGATCATGCAGATCGATCCGTCGCACTATCAGATCGCGGTGGAGCAGGCGCAGGCGGCCGTCGCCGCCCGCCGCGCCGAGCTGCAGATGCGCCGCGCCGACGCCGCGCGCCGCGCGGACCTCGACGCGCTCGTCGTGTCGAAGGAAAGCCGCGAGAACTCGGCGCAGACCGCGTCGAGCGCCGAGGCGCAATACCAGCAGGCGCTCGCCGCGCTCGACGCCGCGAAGCTCAATCTCGAGCGCACGCGCGTTGTCGCGCCCGTCGACGGCTACGTCACGAACCTGAGCGTGTTCAGGGGCGACTACGCGAGCGCCGGCCAGGCGAAGCTCGCGATCGTCGACAGCCATTCGTTCTGGGTGTACGGCTACTTCGAGGAAACGAAGCTGCCGCGCGTGAAGATCGGCGCGAAGGCGCAGATGCGGCTGATGAGCGGCGGCGTGCTGAAGGGCCACGTCGAGAGCATCTCGCGCGGCATCTACGACCGCGACAATCCGCAAAGCCGTGATCTCGTCGCCGACGTGAACCCGACGTTCAACTGGGTGCGGCTCGCGCAGCGCGTGCCGGTGCGCATCCATATCGACGAGGTGCCGAAGGATCTCGTGCTGTCGGCGGGCACGACGTGCACGGTGATCGTCGAGCCGGACGACGGCGGCAAGCGTAAGTCGTAAGTCGTGAGTCGTGAGTCGTAAGTCGTGAGCCGTGAGTCGTGAGCCGTGAGCCGTGAGCCGTGAGCCGTGAGCCGGCAAGTAGCCAGCCGTAAACCGTAAGCCGGAGCAAGCCACGCGCAAGCGCGCGCGAAACGGCGCGCCCGCCGAAACGCGCGCCGCTCAACCCACCGCGTGCGCGGGCAAATGGAAGCGCCCGACCATCGCCTTGAGCATCTGCGCCTGCTCGTCGAGCGAGCGCGCGGCCGCGGCCGCCTCCTCGACGAGCGCCGCGTTCTGCTGCGTGCCCGCATCCATCTGCGTGACCGCGCGCTCGATCGCGTCGATGCCCGCGCTCTGCTCGTTCGACGCGGCCGAGATCTCGCCCATGATGTCGGTCACGCGCTTCACCGCGCGCACGACCTCGTCCATCGTGCGCCCGGCGTCCTGCGCGAGCACCGCGCCGTTCGCGACCCGCTCGACCGACGCGCCGATCAGCGCCTTGATCTCTTTCGCGGCCGTCGCCGAGCGCTGCGCAAGCGAGCGCACTTCGCTCGCGACGACCGAGAATCCGCGCCCTTCCTCGCCCGCGCGCGCCGCCTCGACGGCCGCGTTCAGCGCGAGAATGTTGGTCTGGAACGCGATGCTCTCGATCACGCCGATGATGTCGCGGATGCTCTTCGCGCTCTCGTCGATTTCGTTCATCGTCACGACCACTCGGCCGACGACCGTGCCGCCCTCCTCGGCGACCGACGAAGCGTTCGCCGCAAGCGCGCTCGCCTGCCGCGCGTTCTCCGCGTTCTGGTGGACGGTCGACGTCAGTTGCCCCACGCTCGTCGCGGTGCGTTCGAGCGCGACCGCCTGCTGCTCGGTGCGCTGAGACAGATCGAGATTGCCCATCGCGATCTCGCCCGCCGCCGACGCGATCGCCTCGGCGCTCGCCGAAATCTCGCGCACGGTGCCGGCCAAGCCCTCCTGCATGTCGCGCAGCGCGTGCAGCATGCTGTCGCGATCGCGCGTGTCGAGCCGGATCGCGTTCGACAAATCGCCGCGCGAGATGCTGACCGCGATCTCCTTCGCATACGCGGGCTCGCCGCCCAGCTGCGCGCCGAGCCTGCGCACGACCCACGCGGCGATCGCGAACGCGAGCACGACGAGCGCGGCCGTCATCGCGGCGAGCATCGCGAACGACTCGCGATAGATCGCGCCCGACGCGTCGAGGGTCGCCTTCGACGCGTCGCCGCGCGCGTCGACGAGCGCGTCGACGAGCTTCTCGAGCTTGCCCGTCTCGACGAGCAGCGATACGTCCTGCGAGCCGACCTGCCAGCTCATCTGCGACAGGTCGAGCGGCTGCTCGCGCACGAGCTTCACGAAGTCGCGCAGATGCCCGCTCCACGCGGCGACGGCCGTGCCGAACGCCTTGAGCCGCGCGGCGGCGTCGGCCGCGCCGTCCGCGTGCCGCTGCAGCGTCGCGAGATCGTTGCCGATCGCGGCGAGCCCCTTGTCGATGTCCGCGCCGAGCTCGTCGCGCTCCTTCGCGGTCGTCGCGGTGATCAGCATCTTCTGCGCACGGCTCGCGCGCAGCACCGACGCGCGCACTTCCTCGGCCGCGCGACTCGCGACGTGCCCCTGCTCGTACACCGACTTGATCGAGCTGTTGAGCCGGCTGATCTGCGCGAGCGAGAACAGGCCGACGGCGAGCGTGCCCGCGAGCAGCACGGCGAACGCCGCGCGCAGCGTCGCCTTCACCGACCACGCGCGGCGCGCGCGACGCGGCCTGCCGGGCCCGGGCGCGCGCCTCGGGCTCCCGGCCGGGCCGTCGGGCAGGAATTGCTTGCCGTGCAGCGATACTCCTTTCATTGATGGGTCCCCGTTCTGATGCTGCAGCCGAAAAGGCGGTTTCGGCATGACCGTCGGCGCTCGCGCGGTACGTCTCGCCGGAATCTACGGCAGGCGCTTTTTTTTCTTGAGTGGGGTGAAACCCGCCGTTTCACGCACGACGCACGGCGGGCGGCGGCGCAAACGCTAAACACGCGCAGACGCGCAAAATCACGCAACAGTAGGCGTCAGAATTGTCCGATTCGCGACAAAAGTTGGCCGGACATTGCCGACTCGCCACTTTAGACTTCGTTGACGCATCAAAGAAAAACAGTGTCGTGCCCTTTCAAGCACGCAGCGCCCCTTCCGAGACACTCGCATTCCTATGGAAACCAGCCTCGACAACCGCCCGTCCGTTGCCCGCCCCGCCGCGCCGCCCGCACCGACCACCGCCTCGCGCACCATCTATCCGGTGCTCGGCGCGATCAGCTTCTCGCATCTGCTCAACGACATGATCCAGTCGCTGATCCTCGCGATCTATCCGATGCTGAAGTCGGAATTCGCGCTGTCGTTCGCGCAGATCGGCCTCATCACGCTCACTTACCAGATCACCGCGTCGCTCCTGCAGCCGGTGATCGGCCTCTATACCGACAGGCGTCCGCAGCCGTACTCGCTGCCCGTCGGCATGGGCTTCACGCTCACGGGCCTGCTGCTGATGTCGTTCGCGCCGACGTTCCCGCTCCTGCTCGTCGCGGCGGCGCTTGTCGGCTGCGGCTCGTCGGTGTTTCACCCCGAATCGTCGCGTGTCGCGCGCATGGCGTCGGGCGGCCAGCACGGGCTCGCGCAGTCGCTGTTCCAGGTCGGCGGCAACGCCGGCTCGTCGCTCGGGCCGCTCCTCGCCGCGCTGATCGTGATCCCGCACGGCCAGCGCAGCATCGCATGGTTCTCCGTCGCGGCGCTCGTCGCGATTCTGGTGCTCGTGCAGATCGGCCGCTGGTATCAGCGCCATCCGGCCGCGAAGAAGAAGGCCGCGCGCATCGCGCATCCGACGCTGTCGCGCCGGCAGGTCATGCTCGCGCTCGGCGTGCTCGTGCTGCTCGTGTTCTCGAAGTACTTCTATCTCGCGAGCATCAACAGCTATTTCACGTTCTATCTGATCGACAAGTTCCATCTGTCGGTGCAGGCCGCGCAGATCCATCTGTTCGTGTTCCTCGCGGCCGTCGCGGCGGGCACGATCGTCGGCGGGCCGATCGGCGACCGGATCGGGCGCAAGTACGTGATCTGGACGTCGATCCTCGGCGTCGCGCCGTTCACGCTGCTGCTGCCGTACGCGAATCTCTTCTGGACGACGGTGCTCACCATCGTGATCGGCGTCGTGCTCGCATCGGCGTTCGCGGCGATCATCGTCTACGGGCAGGAGCTGATTCCGGGCAAGGTCGGCACGGTCGCGGGCCTCTTCTTCGGCCTGTCGTTCGGCCTCGGCGGCGTCGGCGCGGCGGTGCTCGGCCAGCTCGCCGACGCGACGAACATCGCGTTCGTCTACAAGGTTTGCTCGTTCCTGCCGCTCATCGGCGTGCTGACGGTGTTCCTGCCGAATCTCGAAAGCAAGGGGAAGCTCGGGAAGCAGGCGGCCTGACGGATCGGCCCGACTAGGGAAATCGCCCGCGACGGAGGCGATCGGCGGGCGGTTGCGAAGGTGCGCGCGGAGCGACGGCCGCCAAGTTGGCGGCGCGCGGTCGTCTGAGTCGTCTGAGTCGTCTGAGTCGTCTGAGTCGTCTGAGTCGTCTGAGTCGTCTGAGTCGTCTGAGTCGGTCGGCGGCGAATCGGCGTCGAATCCACGTCGATTCGCGCACACCTCTGGGCTCGGCTCGGCTCGGCTCGGCTCGGCTCGGCTCGGCGGATGATGTGCGATTCACGCGCCAATTCAACCGAGCGTTGCGAAACCTGCGTTGCGGCAGCGGCGGCCGACGCCGATCGAGTCGGATCGAGTCGGATCGAGTCGGATCGAGTCGGGTCGGGTCGGGTCGAGTCGAAACGACCGCCGCGCGGCGCCCCATACGCGACGAAAAAGCGCCGCCGCGAGCGGCCCGACATCGCCCTACCCCCGCTGCTCGCGCGGGTAGACCGAGCCGCCGCCTCGCGGCGAGCAGCGGCGAGCAGCGCCAAGTAGCGGCGCGCCGCCTTCGCCTTCGAATCAGGCCGCCTTCGCGTGCGCGGCGAGAAACCGCTTCAGAATGCCCGACGAATACGTGCCGGCGATATCGGTCAGGAACGTCGTGAACGACGCGCTCGCGTGATCGTCGGCGGTGTCGGAAATCGTCCGGACGATCGCGCACGGCACGCCGTACTCGTGGCATACCTGCGCGAGGGCCGCGCCTTCCATCTCCACGGCCAGGGCGTCCGGCAGCGCGTCGCGCAACGCGGTCACTTCGCGCTCGCTCGACACGAAGCGGTCGCCGCTGACGATGAGCCCCTCGCGCACGCGCGCGCCGCGCAGCCGGAAGCGCGCGTTCAGCGCTCCGCCCTCGTCCTCGACGAAGCGCGCGCACGCGGCCTTCAACTGCGACGCGAGCGCGGCGTCCGCGGAAAAGCGCGTGCGCCCGAGCAGCGGCACCTCGAAGCGCGGAAAGAGCGGCGACGCGTCGAGATCGTGCTGCAACAGCGCATCCGCGACGACGACGTCGCCGACGCTCACGTCGCTCGCGACGCCGCCCGCGACGCCCGTGAACACGACCGCGCGCACGTCGAAGCGATGAATGAGCGCGCTCGCCGTCGCGGCGGCCGCGACCTTGCCGATCCGCGCGAGCGTGACGACGCATCGCACGCCGTACGCGACGCCGGCGTGGTAATCGCGCTGGCCGAGCGTGACCGTGTCGACAGGCCCCTCGTCGCGCATCGCGGCGACGAGGTCGCCCAGCTCCTCGGGCAGCGCGGCGAGAATGCCGAGCGGCCGGCTCGAAAACGTCTGCTGATTCATTCGACCGCCTGCAGTTTCGCGACCGCGAGCGCGAGCCACTTCTCGCCGTGCCGCTTGAATTTGACTTGCGCCTTCGCGTCGGTGCCGCTGCCTTCGAGCGCCGTCACGGTGCCTTCGCCGAATTTCGTGTGGAACACCTGCTGACCGATCCGCAAGCCGTTCTCGGCCTCGCGCTGCTGGTTCGCGAACGCGGGCAGCGGCGCGGACACCGCCGCGTCGACGACGCTCTCTCGCGCGCCCCCGCCCGGCCGCCCGAACCAGTCGCGCCCCCAGCCGGCGTTGTCCGATCGGCCGCCCCAGCGGGCGCCCGCCTCGACCTTCGGCGTAAGCCACTTGAGCACGTGCTGCGGCAGCTCGTCGAAGAAGCGCGAGCGGATGTTGTAGCGGGTCTGGCCGTGCAGCATCCGGCTCTGCGCGAACGACAGGTAGAGGCGCTCCTTCGCGCGCGTGATCGCGACGTACATCAGCCGGCGCTCTTCCTCGAGGCCGTCGGATTCGATCGCGCTGTTTTCGTGCGGGAAAAGCCCCTCTTCGAGCCCGGTGATGAACACCGCGGTGAACTCGAGCCCCTTCGCCGCGTGAACCGTCATCAGTTGCACCGCGTCCTGGCCCGCCTGCGCCTGATTGTCGCCCGCCTCGAGCGACGCGTGCGACAGAAAGCCCGCGAGCGGCGTCATCGCATCGGGGTTCTGCGCGGGATCGGCGAGATTCGCGGGCGCGAGCACCGCGTCGGACGGATCGGCGTCGCCCGCGGCGAGCTCGGGCGCCGCGCTCGCGCGGGCGTGCAGCGGAATCGAGCGGGCGGGCGTGTCGAGCCCGTAGCCTTCCTCGGAGACGAACGCGGTGGCCGCGTTCACCAGTTCCTGCAAGTTCTCGAGGCGATCCTGCCCTTCGCGCTCGCCTTGATAGAAATCGGCGAGGCCGCTCGCGCGAACGACGTACTCGACCGTCTCGGGCAGGCTCATCTGCGCCGTTTCGGCGCGCATCTTCGCGATCAGGTTCGCGAACGCGGAAAGGCTCGAGCCCGCCTTGCCCGCCACGTACGGGATCGCGGCCGCCATCGCGCAGTCGTACAGGCGCGCGGCGTCGGCGAGCTGCTCGATCGAGCGCGCGCCGATCCCGCGCGTCGGAAAATTGACGACGCGCGCGAACGCGGTGTCGTCGTTCGGATTGTCGATGAGCCGCAGATATGCGAGCGCGTGCTTCACTTCCTTGCGCTCGAAGAAGCGCAGGCCGCCGTACACGCGATACGGGATGCCCGCCGTCATCAGCGTGTGCTCGATCGAACGCGACTGCGCGTTGCTCCGGTACAGCACCGCGACCTCGCTGCGCGCGAGCCCCGAGTTCACGAGCGAGCGGATCTCCTCGACGATCCACGCCGCTTCCTGCGCGTCGGTGGCCGCTTCGTAGACGCGCACCGGCTCGCCGTGGCCCGCGTCGGTGCGCAGGTTCTTGCCGAGCCGGTGCGCGTTGTTCGCGATCAGATGGTTCGCCGCGTCGAGGATGTTGCCGTGCGACCGGTAGTTCTGCTCGAGCTTGATCAGGTTGCGCACGCGGAACTCGTGCTCGAAGTCGCGCATGTTGCCGACGTTCGCGCCGCGGAACGCGTAGATCGACTGGTCGTCGTCGCCGACCGCGAAGATCGCGTTTTGGCCGCCCGCGAGGAGCTTGAGCCACGCGTACTGCAGCTTGTTCGTGTCCTGGAACTCGTCGACGAGGATGTGCTTGAAGCGCGCCTGATAATGCGCGCGCAACGGCGGGTTGTGCGCGAGCAGCTCGTAGCAGCGCAAGAGCAGCTCGGGGAAATCGACGACGCCCTCGCGCTGGCACTGCTGCTCGTACGCCTGATACAGCTCGACGAACTTGCGGTTGAAGTGGTCGGTCGCGTCGACCTTGTCCGGGCGCAGCCCCTGCTCCTTCGCGTTGTTGATGAAGTACTGGACGTTCTTCGGCGGATACTTCTCGTCGTCGACGTTCGCCGCCTTCATCAGCCGCTTGATCGCGGACAACTGGTCGGCGGTATCAAGGATCTGGAAAGTCTGCGGCAGACCGGCGTCGCGCCAGTGCGTGCGCAGCATTCGGTTGCAAAGGCCGTGGAACGTGCCGATCCACATGCCGCGCGTGTCGATCGGCATCATCGCGGACAGGCGCGCCATCATCTCGCGCGCGGCCTTGTTCGTGAACGTGACGGCGAGCACGGTGGGCGGCGACGCATAGCCCTGCTGGATCAGCCACGCGATCCGCGTGATGAGCACGCGGGTCTTGCCGCTGCCCGCCCCGGCGAGGATCAGCGCCGGCTCGTTGGGCAGCGTAACGGCGGCGAGTTGTTCGGGGTTCAGGTTCGCGAGCAGATCGGGCATGGAGAAAAAGCGGTCGAGCGGGTGGACGCGGGCCCGACATTATAAATCGCGCGCGGCCCGCGCCGCCCGGCGGATGCGCATCCATTTATAATTGATGGTTTCCGCATCAATCACCCCATCTTTCGGCGAATTTCCTACCATGAGCGACACCACGCTTGCGAAGAGTTTCGAGCCCCACACCATCGAATCCCAATGGGGGCCGGAATGGGAAAAGCGCGGCTATGCCACCCCTGCGCTCGACCCGAGCCGGCCTGATTTCTCGATCCAGTTGCCGCCGCCCAACGTGACGGGCACGCTGCACATGGGCCACGCGTTCAATCAGACTATCATGGACGGGCTCGTGCGCTACCACCGGATGCTCGGCCACAACACGCTGTGGGTGCCCGGCACCGACCATGCCGGCATCGCGACGCAGATCGTCGTCGAGCGCCAGCTCGACGCGCAAGGCGTGTCGCGCCACGATCTCGGCCGCGAGAAGTTCGTCGAGCGCGTATGGGAATGGAAGGAGCAATCCGGCTCGACGATCACGCGGCAGGTTCGCCGGATCGGCGCGTCGCCCGACTGGTCGCGCGAATACTTCACGATGAACGACAAGATGTCCGACGTCGTGCGCGAAGTGTTCGTGCGCCTCTACGAACAAGGTCTCATCTATCGCGGCAAGCGCCTCGTCAACTGGGACCCCGTGCTGCTCACCGCCGTGTCCGATCTCGAAGTCGCGAGCGAAGAGGAAAACGGCCATCTGTGGCACATCCGGTACCCGCTCGCGCACGGCTCGGGCCACCTGACCGTCGCGACGACGCGCCCCGAGACGATGCTCGGCGACGTCGCGGTGATGGTCCATCCGGAAGACGAGCGCTACCGGCACCTGATCGGCCAGCACGTGAAGCTGCCGCTTTGCGGGCGCGAGATTCCGATCATCGCCGACGACTACGTCGACCGCGAATTCGGCACGGGCGTCGTGAAAGTCACGCCCGCGCACGACTTCAACGACTACCAGGTCGGCCTGCGCCACAAGCTCGAGCCGATCGAGATCCTCACGCTCGACGCGAAGATCAACGACAACGCGCCCGCACCCTACCGCGGCCTCGACCGCTTCGACGCGCGCCGCGCGATCGTCGACGAGCTCGACGCGCAAGGCCTGCTCGAATCGGTGAAGCCGCACAAGCTGATGGTGCCGCGCGGCGACCGCACGGGCGTCGTGATCGAGCCGATGCTCACCGATCAGTGGTTCGTCGCGATGACCAAGCCCGCGCCGGAAGGCACGTTCCATCCGGGCAAGTCGATCACCGAGGTGTCGCTCGACGTCGTGCGCGGCGGCCAGATCAAGTTCGTGCCGGAGAACTGGACGAGCACCTACTACCAGTGGCTCGAGAACATCCAGGACTGGTGCATCTCGCGCCAGCTGTGGTGGGGCCATCAGATTCCCGCGTGGTACGGCGAGAACGGCGAGATCTTCGTCGCGCGCAGCGAGGACGACGCGCGCGCGCAGGCCGCCGCGAAGGGCTACACGGGCGCGCTCGAGCGCGACGACGACGTGCTCGACACGTGGTTCTCGTCGGCGCTCGTGCCGTTCTCGTCGCTCGGCTGGCCGAACGACACGCCGGAACTGAAGCACTTCCTGCCGTCGTCGGTGCTCGTGACGGGCTTCGACATCATCTTCTTCTGGGTCGCCCGGATGGTGATGATGACGACGCACTTCACCGGCAAGGTGCCGTTCGACACGGTGTACGTGCACGGCCTCGTGCGCGACGCCGAGGGCCAGAAGATGTCGAAGAGCAAGGGCAACACGCTCGACCCGATCGACATCGTCGACGGCATCGCGCTCGACGCGCTCGTCGCGAAACGCACGACGGGCCTGATGAATCCGAAGCAGGCCGCCACGATCGAGAAAAAGACGCGCAAGGAATTCCCGGAAGGCATCCCCGCGTTCGGCGCCGACGCGCTGCGCTTCACGATGGCGTCGATGGCGACGCTCGGGCGCAACGTGAACTTCGATCTCGCGCGCTGCGAAGGCTATCGCAACTTCTGCAACAAGCTATGGAACGCGACGCGCTTCGTGCTGATGAACTGCGAAGGCCACGACTGCGGCTTCGACAAGCCGCAAACCTGCGGCGCGGGCGACTGCGGCCCGGGCGGCTATCTCGACTTCTCCGCGGCCGACCGCTGGATCGTATCGCTGCTGCAGCGCGTCGAGGCGGACATCGCGAAGGGCTTCGCCGACTACCGCTTCGACAACATCGCGAACGCGATCTACAAGTTCGTCTGGGACGAGTACTGCGACTGGTATCTCGAGCTCGCGAAGGTGCAGATCCAGAACGGCACGCCCGAGCAGCAGCGCGCGACGCGCCGCACGCTTTTGCGCGTGCTCGAGACGGTGCTGCGTCTCGCGCACCCGATCATCCCGTTCATCACCGAGGCGCTTTGGCAGAAGGTCGCGCCGCTCGCCGGCCGCCATCCGGCGGGCACCGCGCCAGGCGAAGCGTCGCTGATGGTGCAGGCGTATCCGATCGCCGAGCCGAAGAAGCTCGACGAGGCGGCCGAACAGTGGGCGGCCGAACTGAAGGCGGTGGTCGATGCATGTCGTAATCTGCGTGGCGAGATGAACTTGTCTCCGGCCACCAAAGTGCCGCTCCTCGCGGCCGGCGACGCCGCGCAGTTGCAGGCGTTCGCACCGTACGTGCAGGCGCTCGCGCGCCTGTCCGAAGTGCGCGTGCTCGCAAGCGAAGCGGCGCTCGACGCGGACGCGCACGGCGCGCCGATCGCGATCGTCGGCGACAACAAGCTGGTGCTGAAGGTCGAGATCGACATCGCGGCGGAACGCGAGCGCCTGTCGAAGGAGATCGCGCGCCTCGAAGGCGAAGTCGTGAAGTGCAACGCGAAGCTCGGCAACGAGGCGTTCGTCGCGAAAGCGCCGCCCGCAGTGGTCGAACAGGAGCAAAAGCGGCTCGCGGAGTTTCAGAATACGTTGACGAAACTCGGCGCGCAGCTCGCCCGGCTGCCGGCGTAACAATCCGTAAGGAATCTTGCGTTCACTATAATGCTGCAATCACCATTCGATTCGACCGAATCGATACGAGGAGCAAGGGTTCAATCATGTTGAAAGTCACCAAGGCGGTCTTCCCGGTCGCGGGCCTGGGCACGCGGTTCCTGCCCGCCACCAAGGCGAGCCCGAAGGAAATGCTGCCCGTCGTCGACAAACCGTTGATCCAGTACGCGGTGGAAGAAGCGATTGCAGCGGGCATCACCGAGATGATCTTCGTGACGGGCCGCAGCAAGCGCGCAATCGAGGACCATTTCGACAAGTCGTATGAGATCGAAGCGGAGCTCGAGGCGCGCGGCAAGGAAAAGCTGCTCGACCTCGTGCGCAACATCAAGCCGAGCCACGTCGATTGCTTCTACGTGCGCCAGCCCGAAGCGCTCGGCCTCGGCCACGCGGTGCTGTGCGCGGAGAAGCTCGTCGCGGACAACCCGTTCGCGGTGATCCTCGCCGACGACCTGCTCGACGGCGAGCCGCCCGTGATGAAGCAGATGGTCGACGTGTTCGACCACTATCACAGCTCGGTGATCGGCGTCGAGGAGATCCCGCCCGAGGACACGAAGTCCTACGGGATCGTCGACGGCAAGGAATGGGAAGACTCGATCATCAAGATGTCGGCGATCGTCGAGAAGCCCGCGCCCGAAGTCGCGCCGTCCAATCTCGGCGTCGTCGGCCGCTACGTGCTGAAGCCGCGGATCTTCGATCATCTGCGCGCGCTCAAGCCCGGCGCGGGCGGCGAGCTGCAGCTGACGGACGCGATCCAGGCGCTTCTCGCGGACGAGCAGGTGCTCGCGTACAAGTATCGCGGCACCCGCTTCGATTGCGGCAGCAAGCTCGGCTATCTGAAGGCGACGGTCGAGTTCGCGCTCCGTCACCCCGAGGTGAAGACCGAGTTCGAAGCCTATCTGCGCTCGCGCAGCGAAACCCGGCAGCCGTAACCCCAGTCAGGCGCGGCGGGCGGCCACGTGCGCCGTCGCCGCGCTTCACGCGCCGCGCGCCCCGCTGCCGCTCAGTTCGAGCGGGCGGGCTTCACCGATACGACGCCGGGAAGCGCGCTCGCGTCGGCCTTCTTCGTTTCCACGAGCCACCCATTTCCGTCCGCAAACGGCACGCGCGCAAGCGCGCTGCGCACGAGCACGGGCGCCGCCTGCAGCGCATCGGGGCGACGGTCCTGCACGGCCGCCGACACGCGATACGCGTCGCGGCCGCTACTGCGCTCGACGAAGCGCAGCGTCAGCACGTGCCGGTAGACCGTGCCCGCGAACGGCAGCCCGAACGGCGCGGGCCCGTCGACCGCGACGCACGCCGGCTGCTGCGCGCCGCCGCAGCCCGGCATCGTCAGCGCGACGGACGCCGGCTGCGTCGCATAGGCGATCGACACGCGGTAGCGCGCCTGCGCGTCGGCCGCTTCGTCGAAGCCGCGCTGCGCGAGCTCGCGGCGCACGAGCGCCTCCACTTGCCCGTAGTCGGCGTTGTCGGCCTGCGCGGCCGTGCGCGCGAAATCGTAGGTCCGCGCGCCCGCGAGCGCATCGGGTGCGCCCGATGCGCTGACGCCCGTCGTCACCGACGCGCATCCGGACAACAACGCCACCGCCAGCGCCGCCCCCGCCCACAAGATTTTCATAGCTTCTCCCATATCGCTGTTCGCCCCCGTCCTAGCCATTCGCTCGTGCGCGGGCCCCACCCGCGCCGGACGATCGAATCCTGCCGGCGTCACGCTGACGGCTCGTCGAGCGTCGGCAGCGACACCGTGATCGCCGTGCCCACGCCCAGCGTGCTGTCCACGCCGACGCAGCCGCCATGGCGCACGACCACGGTCTTGACGAACGCCATCCCGAGCCCGGACCCGGCGACTTCCGGCCGCTCGTTCGTGTGAAACCGCTTGAAGCGCTCGAACAGATGCCGCTGATCCTCCGGCGAAATGCCGTAGCCCTGATCGCGGATCGTGCAATGCATGCGCTTCGTGCCCGGCTCGACCGATAGCGTACACGTGATCACCGTGTCCGTCGGGCTGTATTTAACCGCATTGTTCAACAGATTCACGAGCGCGCGGGTCATCAGCGAGCGGTCGGCGCCGATCCAGCACGGCTCGTCGCCAAGCGACGTGTCGATGCGAATCCGCTTCGCCTGCGCCTGCGGCCACACTTCGTCGCTCGCGTCGATCAGCAGATCGGCGAAGCTCACCGCCTCGAGCTGATACGTCTGCGACTCCGCGCGCGCGAGCTGCACGAACTCGTCGGCGAGCATCAGCGCGCGCTGCGCGTAGCGCTCGATCCGCCCGAGCAGCCCGCGCGTGTGCTCGGATTCGGCCCGCTGCCGCTCGATCTCGACGAGCGCGAGGATCGACGACTGCGGCGAGCGCATGTCGTGCGACAGCAGATGCAGCGCCTCCTCGCGCTGCCGCTCGGCCGCGTGCAGCGCGGTCACGTCGACGAGGCTCGCGATCCAGCCCGTCACGCTGCCCTGCGCGTTCGTGCACGGCGCGTAGCGTAACAGATGATCGAGGCCGCTCAGGTCGCGAACTTCGATGCCGCGCTCCATCACGTCGTTCGCGTAGTCGCGCGTCGGATCGAGCGCGGCGGGCCAGTGCGCGCGAAGCTCGACGTCCTGCTCGGCGTTGCCGTCGACCGTCTTCGTGAACGACAGCTCGCCGAACGCGACGCGCAGCGGCCGCCCTTCCGGCGCCGGCGCGTTCAGGCGCGCGCAGTAGCGCTTCGCCGCGTGGTTCGCGATCAGCACCGTGCCCGCGAGATCGGTGACGACGACGGGCTCCGGCATGCTGTCGAGGCTGTCCCAGACGAAGCGCTTCATGTCCTGCACGCGCTGCGCGGCCTGCGCCATCAGCGCCATCTGCCGCTCGAGCACGTCGCCGCCGAATTCGCTGCCCTCGCGCGGCGCCTCGGGCAGCAGGTGCGGCTCGTCGGCGAGCCGCTGCAGTTCGTAGCGCAGGTACGACATCGTCATCTCGAGGCGCCGCCAGTTCCAGATCGGGTAGGCCGCGATCAGCCCGAAGATCGCCGGCGCGGGCGACAGCCACAGCCGCGCCTCGTAGAGGAGCGCCGCGCTCGACGCGACCGCGAGCGCGGCAAGGCTCAGCGTGAGCAGCAGCGAGCGCCACGGCGACAGCATCAGGAAGCCGGCCAGCAGCACGACGAGCGGCAGCAGCGACGCGCTGAACACGAGCCAGCCGGAAACGGGCGAGATCGCGCGCCCCGTCATCAGCGTGTCGAGCACGTTCGCATGGATGTAGACGCCGGGCAGCGGACCGAACTCGCCCGAGATCGGCGTCGCGAAGCGGTCGTAGAGCCCCGACGCGGTCGCGCCGACGATCACGATCTTGCCGCGCAACTGCTCGGGATTCACGCGGCCCGCGAGCACGTCGACGAACGAGATCGCCGGATAGTTCTGCGACGCGCGGCTGAACGGAATGAAATAGCGCGCCTCGCCGTTGTCGTCCTGCGCGATGTCGTGCGCGCGCCGCGCGACGGACACGGGCTGCGCGAGCTTCAGCTGGCCGCTCTCGAGCGCGTGGAACACGGGCACCATCAGTTGCGGCCAGCGGTGCCGGCCGTCGCTCTCGAACAGCGCGACGCTGCGCACGATGCCGTCCGGGTCGACTTCGAGATTGATGTGGCCCGCGCCCGCGACGTGCTCCGCGAGCACCGGCACGGGCAGATTGACGGTGCGCGTGCCGTCGCTCTCCTCGGAGCTCAGCAGCACCGGCAGGAACGTCGGCGCGAGGTCGAGCGACTTCGCGAGCGCCTTGTCGTCGGCGGAAGGCTCGGTAAACAGCACGTCGTAGACGACGGCCGCGGGATGCATCTTCGCGAGCGCGCCGAGGAACTCCGCATGCACGCTGCGCTGCCACGGCCAGCGGCCGAGCGTGTCGAGGCTGCGATTGTCGATCTCGACGATCGCGATGTTCGACTCGATCGGCACCTTGCGCAGCGTCAGCAAGCGGTCGTAGATGATCCGGTCGACGCTCGCCGTCATCCGGCCCGCGACGCCCCCGAGGATCACCGCGACCCCGAGGCAGCCGATCGCGATCCACTCGACGAGAAAGCGGCGGCCGAGCAGCCGCCGCCGTTGCGTGCGGTCGAATCTCATCCGCCGCCCATCAACGCGCGATCGTGAACGCGTTGACCGCGCTGGCCTTCTCGTAGAAACGGCCGCCTTCGTAGCGCTCCGCGATCACGGTCCAGTAGTAGTCGCCCGGCTTCAGGTTCGATACGACGATGCGCCCGCCCTGCGCGTCGACCTGGTCGACGATCGGGTTGCTCAGGTCCTTCGATCCCGACAGCACGAAGCGAAAGCGCGTCGGGCCGGCGGCCGGGCCGCCTTCCGTCGTCGACCAGCGGAACGCGTAGCCGCCGTCGGCGGGCGCCGCCGACACATCGACGCCGAAGCGCCGCCGCTCGAACGCGTAGATGCGCGGCTGGCCTTCGAGGCCGTGCGAATCGATCGCCGAGATCCGGACGAAATAGGTGCCGTCCGGCACGTCCGCGAAAGCGGCGTGCGGCGTGTTCGCGCGCACTTCCTTGAAGAGATCGTACAGGCCCGCGTCGCGCGCGATCTGCACATGGTAGTTCTGCGCGCCGTCGAGCGGCACGAGATCGAACGCCACCTGCGGGTCGTCCTGGACCTTCGCCGGATTGACGAGCTGCGGCGCGCCGAGCAGCTCGATCGGGCTGCCGACGACGCCGCTCGCGCTCGTCACGTTGCCGAAGTTCGCGTGGACGAGCGTGTCGGTCGCGCGCTTCGCGCTCGGCGCGACGCCGACCGTGCCGTCGAGCACTTCGACCGTCGTCGACGCGCGGCCGTCCTTGTCGTAATTCACGCGAAAGCGCGTGCCGCGCACGCCGGCGACGACCGACGGCGAGCGGATCTGGAAGCGGTCGTCCTTCTTCTTCAGATGGGTGACTTCGCTGTCGACCGAGCCGCGGCGCAGATCGATCACGCGCTCGAGCGTGCCCGTCAGCACCGTGCGGCGCAGCGTCGCGAGGTCGATCTGGCTGTCGGGCGGCAGGCTCAGGTGGGTGCCGTCCGTGAGCTCGAGCGTGACGAACGCGTTCGCGCCCGTGCGCAGGCGATCGCCTTCCGTCAGCGTCGTGTCGACGGCGACGGGCGAGAACTGCGTCGAGCCGCGCCCCGCGCTCTCGACCGGCCCGTGCGCGGCGATCACGCGCGCCGACAGCCGCTCCTTGCGCAGCCGCGCTGCGGGCAGCTTCAACGCGATGCCCGGTTGCAGGTGCTTCGGCACCGGCACGTCGTTCAGTTGCGCGACGAGCGGCCAGTCGTCCGAGCCCTGCAGATAGCGGGCCGCGACGTCGTACAGCGTGTCGCCGTTGCGCGTCGTGTAGTCGACGGTCTGCCCGGACGGATTCTTCGTCTTCGACGGCTGCGCGGCGGCGTGCTGCGCCGCGAGAGCCGCTGCCGCGGCGCAGCACGCCGTCAGCACGTACTTCGTCACGATCCCGCTGGCACTCACTCGGCATCCCCCTGCATCACGCGCTCGAGGCGATAGCCGTAGCCGTAGATCGGCGCGAGGCGATAGCCGTTCTCCGGGCGCAGACCGAGCTTCGTGCGCAGCATCGAGATGTGCGTGTCCATCGTGCGCGACGGAATGTCGGTGGCCTGCTTCCATACGAGATCGAGAATGTGCGCGCGCGACAGCGGTCGGTCGAGGTGCTGGAACAACAGCAGCGCGAGCTCGAACTCCTTCTGCGTGAGGCTCACCGGCTTGTCGCCGACGTATGCCTGCTTCAGGTTCGCGTCGAACTTGTAGTTGTCGAACTCGCGGATCGACGACTCGGCGTTGACGGGATACGCGCGGCGCAGCAGCGAACCGATCCGCGCGCGCAGGATCGGGCCGGACACGGGCTTCACGACGTAGTCGTCGGCGCCCGCGTTCAGGATCTGCGTGATGCCCGCCTCGTCGTCGCGGCTCGTCATGAAGATGATCGGCAGGCGATGCTCGACCTGGTTCGCCCGCACCCACTTCAATACTTCCTCGCCGGACATGTCCGGCACGTTCCAGTCGAGCACCAGCAAATCGAACGTCTCGCGCTGCAGCCGCTTCTTCAGCGCCTTGCCTTCCTTGAACGCATAGCACGTATGGCCTGCGGCCGTCAGCGTCTGACTGACAAAATCCGTCTGGGCCTGATCGTCATCCAGTACAGCAATTCTCATAGCACCCCGCAAAACGAAATCCATTCGGGCACCCACGCCTGCCGGGCGGCGATGGGCAGGCCTGCACGAGCCCCCGATTCGCATCACTCGCCATTATCGGCCGAATGGTGAAGGTTGTCCGGCGCGCCTGCGCGTACCGGTATTCTATGTGATCGATGGCCCCATATCTCAAAAACGGGGCACGCCTGATCGGCGTTTTCATGATGGTAGTATGAAAACGGCCGGAGAAATGTGCGTATCGCCGCGTAATTATGTCAACGGCGACCGGATCGCACGCCGCGCCGCCGGCTTTGTGCCCGGCGGGCGCGGTGGTGAAAACGCCCGTCAGACCGGATCGGTCTCGAGAGCGTCACGTGCGACCGCGCGCGGCACGTGTTGCAATGCGTCATGCAGACTCGCCCGCACGTGCTCCCAGGCGGCGCCCGCGTAGTCTGGCTGACCGGCTGCCCACGCTTGCGCGAGGTCGAACACGCGCTCGACGGTCGCCGCGCAGCGCGTCAGGTCTGGCTGCGGACCGCCGAGCGCTTCGCGCATCCATTCGGCGAGCCACGGCATCTCGGCCGCGCTCGAATCCGCGTACGCTTCCAGCGCCGCGCGCGCGTGGCGGTCATGCTCGGGATCGAGCTCGACGCGCTGGATCGGCCGCCCCCGCTCGCGCGCCCTGCCGTTCGGCTCGAACGGTATCCGAATCGTTCCCGATCTGAACAGCATGACCTCCCCCTGTTTGCCGCAACGACACGCACGGGGCATGTCCTTCGCGATGCGTCCCGGCCGCGGCCGCCGTACGCACGGCACGATTCCGCAGACGAGACTCGACAGCGCAGTATAGGCACCGCGCGGCGAAACTTGGTTTAAGGATTGTTAGACGGATGCGCCGCCCGAGGCCCGCCGGCGGCCGCCAGCCGCGCTCGCTCGGCCGGCGCGCGACGACATGCGACGACGTGCGACGACGTGCGACGACGTGCGACGAAGCGCGAAGAAAAATGCCGCGCCGGGCACGCCCGCGCGGCATCGGAACGACATGGCGTCGCGGCCGCGCGCGTCAGCGGCGGCGCATCAGGAAAACGAACGTCTTGTCCTGCGTCGTCGACGATTCGACGATCTCGTTGCCCGTCTGTTTCGCGAACGCGGCGAAGTCGCGCTGCGAGCCGGGATCGGTGGCGAGCACCTTCAGAATCTGGCCGCTTTCCATATCGGCGAGCGCTTTCTTCGCGCGCAGGATCGGCAGCGGGCAATTGAGCCCGCGCGCGTCCACTTCCTTGTGAATGAGCATCGGCTTTCGACCTTCGAATGGCGCGCCGTCGCGGCGCTGTCGGAACGACAGATTCTACCGCATGCGCCCCCATCCGCATCCGCGCGCGAGCGAACGAGCGAACGAGCGACTATGCGCGCGGCGCACGGCGGCGGCGCGCGCGCCGGGCTACAGCTCGATCGCCCGCCCGGTCTGCAGCGACTCGCGCAACGCATGGCCGATTCGCGTCGCCTCGAGCGCATCCGCGAGCGTTGCGCCGCCCGAGCCGCCCTCGCCCCGCACCGCGGCGACGAACGCCTGCGCCTCGATCAGGAACGCTTCTTCGAAACGGTCGAAGAATGTCGGCGTGCAGGTGTTGCGGATGCCCGCCGCGTCGTAGATCTCGACGCGGTTCGCGCGCGGGTTGCGGCCGATCGCGAGCGCGCCCGCCGTGCCGATCACCTCCGAATGCGTGTCGTTGCCGTGCGCCATCGTGCGCGACGCGTAGAACATCGCGAGCCGGCCGCCTTCGAACTCGCAGATCGCCACGCCGTTGTCGACGTCGCCGCACGCGCGCAGCCCCTCGTGCAGCGCCACCGCGCCCGCCGCGTACGCGCGCGTCGCGCGCGGCGCGCCGAGCAGCCACCGCGCGACGTCGATGTCGTGCACCGTGCAGTCGAGGAAGATGCCGCCCGAGGTCGGCGCGAAGCGCACGAAGAAGCCTTCCGGATCGTTCCGGTCGCAGGTCTGCGAGCGCACGAGGAACGGCCGGCCGATCGCGCCCGCCGCGACGCGCGCGTAAGCGTCGCGGTAGCTCGGATCGAAGCGGCGCATGAAGCCGATCGTCGCGACGAGATGCGGCCGCGCGCGCGCCTCGGCGAGCACCCGTTCGCACTCGGCGAGATCGAGCGACAGCGGCTTCTCGCAGAACACGTGCTTGCCCGCGGCGAGCGCCGCGACGATCTGGTCCGCGTGCAACGCCGACGGCGTGACGAGCCACAGCGCATCGAGCCCCGGATCGGCCGCGAGCGCGTCGAAATCCTCGTAGACGCGCGGCACGCCGAGCGCGTCGCGCGCCCACGCGCATTCGTCGGCGATAGGGCTGCACGCGGCCGCGAGCTCAGCGCCCGCGACGCGGCGCGCGAGGTTCTCCGCATGGCGCCGGCCGAGCCGGCCGAGCCCCGCGATGCCGATGCGCACGCGCGCGGCGCTGTGGCTGACTGTCATCGCGCCGCTCCTTCAGGCCGCCGTTTCGCCGAGCTTCACGGCGCGCCCTTCGCGCCACGACAGCGTCGCCGCCTCGGCGAGCTCGAGCGCCTTCACGCCGTCGGCGACCGTCGTGCGCACGGGCTCGCCGTTCGTCACCGCCGCGAAGAAATGCTCGATCTCGCGCGCGTACGCGGCGCGATAGCGTTCGAGGAAGAACGCCTCGGGCAGATCGGTCGACACCGCCTTCGCCGAATAACCCGTCACCTCGGTCGGCCGCAGGTTGCCCGCCTGCAGCATCCCGTCGCTGCCGAGCACCTCGAAGCGCTGGTCGTAGCCGTACGCGGCGCGGCGCGACGTGTTGATCTGGCAAAGCCGGCCGCGCTTCGTGCGGATCGTGACCGCGGTCGAATCGATGTCGCCCGCGTCGGCGATCGCCGGATCGGTCAGGCAGCTGCCCGTCGCGTGCAGCGTGTCGGCGTCGTCGCCCAAGATCCAGCGGAAGATGTCGAAATCGTGGATCAGCATGTCCTTGAAGATCCCGCCCGAGCGCCTGATGTAATCGACGCCCGGCGCGCCCGGATCGCGGCTCGTCACGACGAGCATCTCCGGCGTGCCGATCTCGCCCGCGTCGATGCGGCGCTTCGCCGCCTCGAAGGTCGGATCGAAGCGGCGCTGGAAGCCGATCATGCAGACGACGTTCGCGTGCGCGACGGCCGCCTCGCACGCGCGCGCCCGCGCGAGCGTCAGGTCCACGGGCTTCTCGCAGAACACGTGCTTGCCCGCGCGCGCGGAGCCCGCGATCAGGTCGGCGTGCGTGTCGGTGCTCGAGCAGATCACCGTTGCGCCGACCGACGCGTCGCCGAGCGCGCCGTCGACGTCGGCAACCCGCGCGCCGTGCTGCGCGGCGAGCGCGGCCGCCGCGTCGCGGTTCACGTCGACCACGTACTTCAGGCGCACGCCGGGCCGGCGCGCGAGATTGCCCGCGTGGATGCGGCCGATCCGCCCCGCGCCGAACACGGCGACGTCGATCGTCGGCGCTGCGATCGTCCGTGCTGCATTAGTCATCGTATCCTCCAGTGTCCTTGACTTCCTCGACGTTCAATTCCAGCCGGTACGCGAGCGCGATGAAAAGCGCCTGGCACAGGCAGATCGTGCTTGTCAGCGAGCGGAACGCGAACGCACTGCCCTCCTTCACGAGCAAATGGGCGCTCGCGTCGCGCGCGAGCGGCGACAGGCGGCTGTCGGTGATGACGAGCGTCTGCGCATGGTTGTGGCGCGCGGCGCGCAGGCAGTACTGCGTTTCCTTGCCGTACGGCGCGAAGCTGATCGCGATCACGACGTCGCCCTTCTTCACGCTGCGGATCTGCTCGCGGTACATGCCGCCGAGGCCGGACACGAGGTGCACGCGCTTGGCCGTGTGCTGCAGCGCATATACGATGTAGCTCGCGACCGGGAACGACCGGCGCACGCCGACCACGTAGATGTTCTCGGCGCGCTCGAGCATCGTGACAGCCGCGTCGAACTGGTCGTCGTCGAGGCCCGCCGCGAGCTCGTCGAGCCCCGCGCGCGACGCGTCGATGAACTGCCGCGCGACCGCGCCGCCCGTCATCGGGCCCGCCTTGCCGTCGATCAGGTTGCGGATTCGCTGCTGGTAGCTCTGCACGCTCGGGTTCTGGCCCGTGTACGCGTCCTTGAACACGGCCTGCAGATCGGAGAAGCCGGAGAAGCCGAAGCGCTGCGCGAAGCGCACGACGGCGGACGGATGCACGCCGCAGCGCTCGGCGATGTCGCCCGTGCGATCCATCATCACGCTCGAGCGGTGCTCGTCGATATACGAGGCGATGCTCTTCAGTTGGCGCGGCAGCGCGTCGTACGCGTCGGCGATCCGCTGCAGGAGCTCGTCGACGGCGGGCGTCTCCGGTTGTGTCGTGTCGTCCATGTCCGTTCCGGCCGGCGGGCGCTGCTCCGCGCCGCGCATCGCGCGCGGCGCGACAGGCAGCCGGCGCCTTGTCTTGTCGTGAACCGAGTATAGGCACTTCGGATGCAAAATGGAACAAATTTTCCATCAAGAAAATTAATAAACTTTTCTTTGCAATCGGCCGCGAGTTGACCTAACCTTGCTCGTGAACGCGGCCCGAGCGGCGTTCGCCCGATAACGACACACAGAGAAAGGTGGAGACATGAGACTTTGCACCGGCAAGGCCGTCCTGCGCGCGTGCGTCGCCGCGATCGCCGTCGCGGCGGGCGCGCTCGCCGCGGCCCCGGCCGCCCACGCGGCGGACGCCCGGTTCGTGCTGATCAGCCACGCGCCGGATTCCGATTCGTGGTGGAACACGATCAAGAACGCGATCAAGCAGGCGGACGAGGACTTCAACGTCACGACCGACTACCGCAATCCGCCGAACGGCGACATCGCCGACATGGCGCGCCTGGTCGAACAATCGGCCGCGCGCGACTACGACGGCGTGATCACGACGATCGCCGACTACGACGTGCTGAAGAACTCGATCAAGAAGGTCGCCGCGAAGAAGATCCCGCTCGTGACGATCAACTCCGGCACCGAGGAGCAGAGCGCGCAACTGGGCGCGATCATGCACGTCGGCCAGCCCGAGTACGTCGCGGGCCGCGCGGCGGGCGAAAAGGCGAAGGCCGCGGGCGTGAAGCGCTTCGTCTGCGTGAACCACATCGCGACCAACAGCGTGTCGTTCGACCGCTGCCGCGGCTTCGCGGACGCGATCGGCGCCGACTACAAGCGCTCGACGATCGACTCCGGCCAGGACCCGACCGAAATCCAGTCGAAGGTGAGCGCCTATCTGCGCAACCATCCGGACACGCAGGCGATCCTCACGCTCGGCCCGGTGCCCGCCGCGGCGACGCTGAAGGCGGTCCAGCAGATGGGCCTCGCGAACAAGCTGTTCTTCGCGACGTTCGATTTCTCCGACGACATCGCGAAGGCGATCCAGAGCGGCGCGATCAAGTTCGCGATCGACCAGCAGCCGTACCTGCAGGGCTACATCCCGGTCGCCGTGCTCGCGATCGCCAAGCAGAACAAGACGGCCGATCCCGCGAAGATCCGCCAGATCCTCGAGGCGAACCCGAAGTTCCAGGCGCGGCTTTCGACTTACGGGCTGCAGCCGTCGTACGGGCCGAAGAACATCCGCTCGGGCCCGGGCTTCATCACGAAGGAAAACATCGACAAGGTGCTCAAGTACGCGGGCCAGTACCGCTAACGTCCATCGCATCGAGTCGTACGACGCGCGGCGCTCGCCCGCGCGCTTTACCGGCGAAGCGGGGCCGAACGCGCCGAGCGCCCGCCGGGCATCAAGGAGACATCATGGGTGTAGTCGGCAAGCACATGTCAGCGCATGCACACGAGAAACAGCAGCCGGGCGCGGCGTCCGACGAGCGGCTGCGCGGCGAGGCGTGGTTCCAGCGCTTTCTCAATCGCCCCGAGTTCGCCGCGATTTCCGGCGCCGCGCTCGTGTTCACGGTGTTCGCGTTCGGCGCGGGCGGCTCCGGGATGTTCAATCTCGACGGCATCATGAACTGGTCGCAGGTCGCGGCCTACCTCGGCATTCTCGCCGTCGGCGCGTGCCTGCTGATGGTCGCGGGCGAGTTCGACCTGTCGATCGGCTCGATGATCGGCTTCGCCGGGATGATGGTCGCGATTCCGACCGTCTACTTCCACTGGCCGATCTGGCTCGCGGTGCTGTTCGCGTTCGCGGGCTCGATGGCGCTCGGCGCGCTGAACGGCTATCTCGTGATGCGCACGAAGCTGCCTTCGTTCATCGTCACGCTCGCGTTCCTGTTCATCCTGCGCGGCTTGACGCTCGCGCTCTCGATCATGTTCGCCGACCGCACGATCGTCTCGGGCCTCGGCGACTACGCGCATGCGGACCCCGTCGTGCACCTGCTGTTCCAGGGCGTCGCGTTCCACGACCTGTTCCGCTGGCTCGCGCACGCAGGCGTCGGCCAGGTGCTCGACAACGGCGAGCCGCTCGTGCCCGGCGTGCCGAAGGTGCTGCTGTGGTGGCTCGCCGTCACCGCGATCGGCGCGTTCGTGCTCGCGAAGACGCGCTACGGCAACTGGATACTCGCGTCGGGCGGCGACGCGCACGCGGCGAAGAACGTCGGCGTGCCGGTGCGCCGCGTGAAGATCTCGCTGTTCGTGCTCACCGCGTTCTGCGCGTGCCTGTTCGCGGTGCTGCAGGTGGCCGACATCGGTTCGGCCGCGGCCGACCGCGGGCTGCAGAAGGAGTTCGAGGCGATCATCGCCGCGGTGATCGGCGGCACGCTGCTCACGGGCGGCTACGGATCGGTGATCGGCGCGGCGTTCGGCGCGCTCATCTTCGGCGTCGTGCAGATCGGCATCACCTACACGAACATCAGCTCGGACTGGTTCCGCGTGTTCCTCGGCGTGATGCTGCTCGTCGCCGTGCTGTTCAACCACTACGTGCGCCGCCGCGTGTCGCAATCGTAACGGAGTTCAAGCATGTCCACGTCAGCATCCAACGAAACGATTCTCTCGCTCGAGAACGTCAGCAAGTATTTCGGCAAGGTGATCGCGCTGTCGGGCGTCACGCTGCGCTTGAAACGCGGCGAGGTGCATTGCCTGCTCGGCGACAACGGCGCCGGCAAGTCGACGCTCATCAAGACGCTCGCGGGCGTGCACCAGCCGTCCGACGGGCAGTACCTCGTCGACGGCGAGCCGGTGCGCTTCGCATCGCCGAAGGACGCGCTCGATCTCGGCATCGCGACCGTCTATCAGGATCTCGCGCTCGTGCCGCTGCTGTCGGTCGCGCGCAACTTCTTCATGGGCCGCGAGCCGCGGAAGAAGCTGTTCGGCTTCGTCAACGTGATGGATCTCGATGCGAGCGCGCAGATCGCCCGCGCGAAGCTCGCCGAAATGGGCATCAACGTGCGCGACGCGCATCAGCCGATCGGCACGATGTCGGGCGGCGAGCGGCAGTGTCTCGCGATCGCGCGCGCGATCCACTTCGGCGCGCGCGTGCTGATCCTCGACGAGCCGACCGCCGCGCTCGGCGTCAAGCAGAGCTTCAACGTGCTGAAGCTGATCCACACCGCGCGCGCGAAAGGGATCTCGGTGATCTTCATCACGCACAACGTGCATCACGCGTACCCGATCGGCGATTCGTTCACGCTGCTCAACCGCGGCCGCTCGCTCGGCACGTTCACGAAGGACACGATCAGCAAGAACGAGGTGCTCGACATGATGGCGGGCGGCGCCGAGATGCAGAAGATGATCGCCGAACTCGACGGCGCGACCATTTGATCCAGGACTCGCGATGACTTTCCCTACTCTCCCCCTTTCGCAGAATCGCCCGCTCGACGTGATCTGCATCGGCCGCGTCGCCGTCGATCTCTACGCGCAGCAGATCGGCGCGCGGCTCGAGGATGCGTCGAGCTTCGCGAAATATCTCGGCGGCTCGTCGGGCAACATCGCGTTCGGCTGCGCGCGGCTCGGCCTCAAATCGGCGATGCTCTCGCGCGTGGGCCACGATCACCTGGGCCGTTTCGTGCTCGAGACGCTCGCGCGCGAAGGCTGCGACACGAGCCGCCTGCGCACCGATCCCGAGCGCCTCACCGCGCTCGTGCTGCTCGGCCTGAAAGATCGCGACACGTTTCCGCTCATTTTCCATCGCGAGAACTGCGCGGACATGGCGCTCGACGAAAGCGACTTCGACGAGGCGTTCATCGCGTCGTCGAAGGCGCTTCTCATCACCGGCACGCACTTCTCGACCGAGCGGGTGATGCGCGCGAGCCGCCGCGCGCTCGACTACGCACGCCGCAACCAGGTGCGCACGGTGCTCGACATCGACTATCGCCCCGTGCTGTGGGGCCTGACGGACAAGGCCGACGGCGAGACGCGCTTCGTCGCGAACGAAGGCGTGACCGCGCACCTGCAGCGGATCTTGCCGCTGTTCGACGTCGTGATCGGCACCGAGGAGGAATTCCGCATCGCGGGCGGCAAGGACGCGCTGCTCGACGCGCTCGCGATGGTGCGCGCGGTGACGTGCGCTGCGCTCGTCGTCAAGCGCGGGCCGCTCGGCTGCTCGATCGTCGACGGCGACGTGCCCGCGACGCTCGACGCGCTGCCGATCATCCGCGGCGTCGAAGTCGAGGTGATGAACGTGCTCGGCGCGGGCGACGCGTTCGCGTCGGGCTTCCTGTCGCAATGGCTGCGCGGGCGGCCGTTCGCCGAGGCGGCGCGCGCGGCGAACGCGTGCGGCGCGCTCGTCGTGTCCCGGCACGGCTGCTCGCCCGCGATGCCGACGCCCGCCGAGCTCGCGCATTTCCTCGGCGAGGCGAAGCGCGATCCGGCGCGGATGCGCCGCCCCGACCTCGATCCGACGCTCGCGCGGCTGCACCGCGTGACGCCCGCGCGCACGCCGCGCGACGAGGTGCTCGGCTTCGCGTTCGATCATCGCAATCAGTTCTTCGAGCTCGCGCGGCAAACGGGCGCGAGCGTCGCGCGCATCGAAGCGCTCAAGCGCCTGTTCGTCGAGGCGGTCGCGCAGACGCAGGCGCAGCTCGGGCTCGCCGGCCGGATCGGCGTGCTGATCGACGACCGCTACGGCCAGGACGCGCTCAACGACGCGACGGGCCGCGGCTGGTGGATCGGCCGCCCGGTCGAGCTGCCCGGATCGCTGCCGCTCGAATTCGATCACGGCCGCTCGATCGGCACGACGCTCGTGTCGTGGCCGCAGGAGCACGTCGCGAAGTGCCTCGTTCAATACCATCCGGACGAAACCGCCGAGCAGCGGATCGAGCAGGAAACGCAGCTGCGCGCGCTGTACGACGCGGTGCAGGCGAGCGGCCACGAGCTGCTGCTCGAAGTGATCCCGCCGCGCCGCGCGGATCTGCCGCAGGCGGCCGACACCGTGCACCGCGCGCTCAAGCGCCTGTACAACCTCGGCATCCAGCCGGAATGGTGGAAGCTCGCGCCGCTCGACGCCGCGCAATGGCAGGCGATCGACGCGCTGATCGCCGAGCGCGATCCGCACTGCCGCGGCGTCGTGCTGCTCGGCCTGTCCGCGCCCGTCGACGAGCTCGTCGACGGCTTCAAGGCGGCGGCCGCGTCCGCCACGTGCCGCGGCTTCACGGTCGGCCGCACGATCTTCCACGAGCCGAGCCGCGCGTGGCTCGCCGGCGAGATCGGCGACGCCGAGCTGATCGCGCGCGTGCGGCGGACGTTCGAGACGCTGATCGGCGCGTGGCGCGCGGCGCGCGCGCAAAGCGGCGCGCGCGACGGGCACGCGGCCGCGCGGCGCGCGGCCGCCTAGGAGCCTGCGCATGAATCGCAGAGCAACGGATGACGAAACCCGACGGGATTCCAGCGTGAACGACATCATCGGCGATCCGGCCGCGAACGCGCGCGGCACGATCCGGCTGACCGCCGCGCAGGCGCTCGTGCGGTATCTGGCCGCGCAGCGCGTCGCGGCGAACGACGACGGCGGCGGCGGCGGCGGCCTGGCCGACGGCGGCGCGCCCCTCTTCGGCGGCGTGTTCGCGATCTTCGGGCACGGCAACGTCGCCGGCCTCGGCGAGGCGCTCCATCAGCACCGCGACGCGTTGCCGACCTACCGCGCGCACAACGAGCAGGCGATGGCGCACAGCGCGATCGCCTACGCGAAGGCGCACTTGCGCCGCCGGATGATGGCCGTGACGACGTCGATCGGCCCCGGCGCGACGAACCTCGTCACGGCGGCGGCGCTCGCGCACGTGAACCGGCTGCCGGTGCTGCTGCTGCCGGGCGACGTGTTCGTGTCGCGCGCGCCGGACCCGGTGCTGCAGCAGATCGAGGATTTCCACGACGGCGGGCTTTCGGCGAACGACGCGTTCAAGGCCGTGTCGCGCTATTTCGACCGGATCGTGCACCCGGCCCAGTTGCTGAGCGCGCTGCCGCGCGCGCTGCGCGTGCTGACCGACGCGGCGCTCTGCGGCCCGGTCACGCTCGCGTTGCCGCAGGACGTGCAGGCGATGGCGTATGACTATCCGGCCGAGTTCTTCGCGCCGCGCGTCGTCACGTTCCATGCGCCCGCGCCCGTCGAAGCGGAGCTCGACGCGGCGCTCGCGCAATTGCGCGCGGCGAAGCGCCCGTTCATCGTCGCGGGCGGCGGCGCGCTGTACAGCGAGGGCGGCGCGGCCGCGCTCGCCGCGTTCGCCGAGCGGCACGGCATTCCGGTGGGCGAGACGCAGGCCGGCAAGAGCGCGCTGCCGTGGGATCATCCGCTGAACGCGGGCGCCGTCGGCGTGACGGGCTCGCCCGCCGCGAACGCGCTCGCGAACGATGCCGACTGCGTGATCGCGCTCGGCACGCGGCTGCAGGATTTCACGACGGGCTCGAACACGCTGTTCGCGCAGGCGCGCGTCGTCGGCATCAACGCGAACGCATTCGATGCGCTGAAACACCGCGCGTCGATCGTGCAGGCCGACGCGCGGCTCGCGCTCGACGCGCTCGGCGCGCGCCTCGAAGGCTGGCGCGCCGACGCCGCGTGGACGGCCCGCGCGCGCTCGCTCGCGAGCGAATGGCGCGACGCGGTGAACGCGCTCACGCACGCGCCGCAGCGCGCGGGCGCGCTGCCGTACGACGCCGACGTGATCGGCGCGGTGCAGCGCTCGGCGCCCGACTCGGCCGTGCGCGACATCGCCGTGTGCGCCGCGGGCACGCTGCCCGCCGAGCTGCACAAGCTCTGGCGCGCGGCGGCGCCGGGCGGCTATCACGTCGAATACGGCTATTCGTGCATGGGTTACGAGATCGCGGGCGGCCTCGGCGCGAAGCTCGCCAGACCCGCGCGCGAAGTGATCGTGATGGTCGGCGACGGCAGCTATCTGATGATGAACAGCGAGATCGCGACGTCGGTGATGCTCGGCGCGAAGCTCGTCGTCGTCGTGCTCGACAACCGCGGCTACGGCTGCATCAACCGGCTGCAGCAAGCGTGCGGCGGCGCGCCGTTCAACAACCTGTTCGACGACTGCGTGCAGGGCCCGCTCGGCGCGCCGCGCATCGATTTCGCCGCGCACGCGCGCGCGTTGGGCGCGCACGCGGAGCACGTCGCGGACGTCGCCGCGCTCGAAGCGGCGATGGCGCGCGCCCGCGCGTCCGATCGCACATACGTGATCTGCATCGACACCGACCCCGCCCGCACGACGCCCGACGGCGGCTGGTGGTGGGAAGTCGCGGTGCCCGAAGTGTCGCCGCGCGACGCGGTGCGCGACGCGCGCGCGAACTACGAGCGGCGGCTCGCCGCGCGCGCCGGCGTGGCCCCCGCTTCGCCTTCGACCTCTACCCCGGAATCATCGACATGAGCACACCCGAGATCCGTATCGGCATCAATCCGCTGTCGTGGATGAACGACGACTTGCCGTCGCTCGGCGGCGAGACGCCGCTGTCCGTCGCGCTGACCGAGGGCCGCGAGATCGGCTATGAAGGCTTCGAGCTCGGCAACAAGTTTCCGCGCGAGCCGCAGGCGCTGAAGGCGCTGCTCGCGCAGTACGATCTGTCGCTCGTGTCCGGCTGGCATTCGGGCCGGCTCGCCGAGCGCGGCGTGCAGGAAGAGATCGACGCGGTCGGCCCGCACCTGGAGCTGCTCGCGAAAAACGGCGCGAGCGTGATGGTCTACGGCGAAGTGGCGGGCACGATCCAGGGCTCGCCCGCGCCGCTCTACCAGCGCCCGCGCTTCGTCGACGACGCGCGCTGGGACGCGTACGCCGAACGCGTCGACGCGTTCGCGCGCTACACGCGCTCGCAGGGCGTGCGGCTCGGCTATCACCATCACATGGGCGCATACGTCGAATCCCCGGCCGACGTCGACCGGCTGATGGCGAGCACGAGCGACGCGGTGGGCCTCCTGTTCGACGCCGGGCACATGACGTTCGGCGGCGGCGATCCGGTCGCCGAGCTCGCGAAGCACATCGGCCGCGTGTGCCACGTCCATTGCAAGGACGTGCGCCCGGCCGTGATCAGGCTCGCGCGCAACCGCGACTGGAGCTTCCTCGACGCGGTGATCGCCGGCGCGTTCACGGTGCCGGGCGACGGCGCGATCGATTTCCCGACGATCGTCGGCATGCTGAAGCGCCACGGCTATCGCGGCTGGCTCGTCGTCGAGGCCGAGCAGGACCCGGCCGTCGCGCCGAGCTACGCGTACGCGCAAAAGGGCTATCGGACGCTGCGCGCGCTCGTGGACGCGCCGCTCCCGCCCGTCGATCCCGTCGATCCCGTCGACCAGGAGGCCGCTTAAATGAGTCTGCTCGTGAAGGGCGCGGCCGACGGCGCGTCGATCGCGCGCGTCACGCCGGAATCGGCGCACTGGAAGCACGTCGGCTTCGCCGCGTATCGGCTGAAGGCGGGCGAGGCGCTCGCGCTCGCCGAGGCCGCGCGCGAGATGTGCATCGTCGTGCTGACGGGCACCGTCGACGTCGAGGCGGACGACGGCACCCGCTGGACCGGGCTCGGCTCGCGCGACAGCGTGTTCGACGGCGTCGCGCCGTACGCGCTGTACCTGCCGCCGATGCGATCCGTCGCCGTGCGCGCGTCGCGCGACGCGGAGCTCGGCGTCGCGAGCGCGCCCGCGGCCGGACGCTATCCGGCGCGGCTCATCAAGCCGTCGCAGATGCGGCGCTCGGTGCGCGGCAGCGGCGCGAACACGCGCTACGTCTGCGATATCCTGCCGCAGACCGAGCCCGCCGAGTCGCTCCTCGTCGTCGAGGTGCGCACGCCGTCCGGGCATTCGTCGAGCTATCCGCCGCACAAGCACGACACCGACAACGCGCCCGCCGAAAGCGCGCTCGAAGAGACGTACTACCACCGCGTGCATCCGCCGCAGGGCTTCGTGTTCCAGCGCGTGTACACCGATTCGCGCGACATCGACGAATCGATGGCCGTCTGCGATCACGACGTCGTGCTGGTGCCGCGCGGCTATCACCCGGTCGTCGTGCCATACGGGTACGAGTCGTACTACCTGAACGTGATGGCCGGGCCGAGCCGCGTGTGGCACTTCAAGAACGATCCGG
This sequence comes from Burkholderia sp. MSMB1498, assembly GCF_001526245.1. NCBI lineage: Bacteria > Pseudomonadati > Pseudomonadota > Betaproteobacteria > Burkholderiales > Burkholderiaceae > Burkholderia > Burkholderia sp. MSMB1498. The sequence goes on along the minus strand of NZ_LOYJ01000066.1, from coordinate 10,329 downwards.
CGCACGAGTGGCTGCTGAGCGGCGGGCGGTGACGGCGAAACCGCGGCGGCTGCCGGGCGGCCATTCGGTGGACATTCGGTGGCCGGCCGGAGACCAATCGGCGACCAATCGGCGACCAATCAGCGGCCAATCGGCGACCATTTGGCGGCCAGCCGGCGCGCGATCGCCGCCCGCGCCGCAAGATCGGCGCACCGCTCGCGAGTTCGACGCGGCCGTCCGCCCCGCCGCCCGTCAACCGACGCTCAGCCAACGCTCGACGATTCCCGCATCGAGCGCATTCGCCGCGCCGTCGTAGACGATTCTCCCCCGCCCCATCACCGCGACGCGCGACGCGAGCGCGGGCGCGAGCTGCATCCGCTGCTCGATCAGGAGCAGCGCGACGCCTTGCGCCTTCGCGTCGGCAAGACACGCGCGCACCTGCTCGACCGCGAGCGGCGCGAGCCCTTCGGCCGGCTCGTCGACGATCAGCACGCGCGGCGCGCCGATCAGCGCGCGCGCGAGCGCGAGCATCTGCTGCTCGCCGCCCGACAGCACGCCCGCCTTCGTCCGCCAGCGCTCGGCGAGCATCGGATAGCGCCGGCGCGCGTCGGCGAGCGCCGCGCGCGCAGCCGCGCCGGACATGCCGCGCAAGCCGAGCCGCAGATTGTCCTCGACGCTCAGCAACGCAAACACGTCGCGGCTCTCGGCGACGTAGCCGACGCCGCGCCGCGCGATCTCGAACGGCGGCGCGCCCGCGACGTCGACGCCGTCGACGCGCACCGTCCCCGCCGCCCGCACGATTCCGATGACCGCCTTCGCGAGCGTCGAGCGGCCCGAGCCGTTGCGGCCGACGAGCGCGACGGCCTCGCCCGCCGCGATCCGCAGGTCGACGCCGTCGAGCACCGGCAGCGCGCCGTATCCGGCACGCACGCCGCGCAGTTCGAGCAGCGCGCTCATCGCTCGAACGCCTCGCCGAGATACGCGGCGCGCACGGCCGCGTTCGCGCGAATCGCCGCGGGCGCGCCGGTCGCGACGAGCTCGCCGCGCACGAGCACCGATACGCGATCGGCGAAGCCGAACACCGCGTCCATGTCGTGCTCGATCATCAGCACCGTCCTGCCCGCCGTCGCGCGCCGGATCAGCGCGATCGTGCGCCGCGCCTGCTCGCGGCTCATGCCGGCCGTCGGCTCGTCGAACAGGAACACCGACGCGCCGCTCGCGAGCGCGAGGCCCACGTCGAGCGCGCGCTGCTCCGCGTAGCTCAGGCTGCCCGCGAGCGCGTCGCGGTGCGCGGCGAGGCCGATCGACGCGAGCGCGGCGTCGGCGGCGCGATCGATCTCGGCGGCGCCCGCGAGCCGGTTGCGCCAGCGGCGGCGCTGCCGCGGCGCGTGGAGCGCCGCGCAGCGCAGGTTGTCGTAGACGCTCATCCGCGCGAACACGCTCGTCTGCTGGAAGCTGCGCGCGAGCCCGAGGCGCGCGACCGCATGCGGGCCGCGCCGCCCGAGATCGGTGCCGTTCAGCTCGATGCGGCCATGCGTCGGCGCGAGCGCGCCCGCGATCAGGTTGAAGAGCGTCGACTTGCCGGCGCCGTTCGGGCCGATCAACGCATGGCGCTCGCCGGCGCGGATCGTCAGATCGACGCCGACGAGAACCGGCGTCGCGCCGAACGACTTGCCGACGTTCGTCAGGCGCAACGCGGCAGGCGCGGTCGCCGCGTGGGCGCTCGCGCGCTCGGGATCGGCCGCGGCGGCCGAGGCGCGGGCTGCGAGCGCGGCTGCGTCGTCGGAGGCAACCGCCGCACGGGGCGCAAGCGCGCTCGCCTTGCCGCCTGCGCCGGCTGCGCCGCTCGCGTACGGCATGCCGGGCGCGCCGGCCGCATCGATGTCCCGAGCATTCGAATCATCCGAGGCATTCGCGCGAATCACGCGATCGGAGCGATCCGCGAGATCCGCACGAGCACGATTCGCGCCGCGCCGCCGCGCCGCCTGCGCGAACCCCGCGCCGATCGCCGCCGCGGCCGCCGCGACCGCCCAGCCGAGCGGCGCGCCTGCATCGAACCGCCAGAGCCCGATGACGGCGCGCCGTGCGTCGTCTTGCGCGAACCGCAGCGCATACGCGAGCTCGACGACGAACACGATCGCGACGCCGCCCGCGAGCGCCGCGAGCGCGCCGAGCAGCTCGCGCCGCCAGTCGAAGCGCGCGCCGCCGCGCCGCCGCGCCTCGCGCCGCGCGCGCGGCCAGCCGCTCGCGCCGCCCGGCGCCGCCAGCACGACCGCGACGAACAGCAGCCCCAGATACAGCAGCCACGCGCGCGACACGCTCGCGACGAACACGCTGAAGAACGTCAGCAGCACCGCGCCGACGGCGGGCCCGAAGAAGCTCGTCGCACCGCCGATCACGGCCGCGAACAGCACCGCGCCCGAGCGCAGCATGCCGACGCTCTCCGACGTGGCGACCTCGACGTCGATCAGCGTCAGCGCGCCCGACACGCCCGCGAAAAACGCCGCCGCGATCGCCATCGCGTAGCGTACGCGGCGCGGATCGGTGCCGAGCGCGGCGACGCGCGCCGGGTTGTCGCGCACCGCGTTCGCGAGCCGCGCGAGCGGCGTGCGCACGAGCGCGCGCATCGCGGCCGCCGCGACGACGCACCAGATCGCGATCAGCGCATACGCCTGCGCCGGCTTGCCGAAATCCCACGCGCCGAGCGCGGGGCCGCTCGCCCGGTCGATCGACACGCCGCCCGCGCCGCCGAACCAGTCGGGCACGCTCCACGCGGCGGCCGCGACGAGCTCGCCGAGCCCGAGCGTGATCATCGCGAACGCGGTGCCCGCGCGCCGCGTCGCGATGAAGCCGAACAGCGCGCCGAAGCCCGCGCCCGCGACGCCGCCGGCGAGCGGCACGAGCGGCAGCGGCAGGCCGTAGCGATTGAACCCGTGCGCGGCGGCGAACGCGCCGAGCCCGGCGAACGCCGCATGCCCGAACGACAGCAGTCCCGTCGTGCCGAGCAGCAGGTTGTACGACAGCGCGAGCACGATCATCGCGGCCGTCTGCGCGAGATAGCCGAGCACCCAGCCGCGCGGCCACGCGAGCGCGGGCGCGGCGAGCAGCGCGACGAGCGCGAGCCACGGCAGCGCGGCGGCCAGACGGCTTCGCACGGCCGCGCTAGACATCGTCGCGCTCGCCGAGCAGGCCGCGCGCGCGGCACGCGAGCACCGCGACGAGCAGCAGATACGGAATCAGCGGCGCGAGCGGCGCGAGCGTCAGCGCGCGCCACGCGTCGGGCAACGCGATGCCCGCCCATTCGCCCGCGTCGCCGAGCGACGCGCGGCTCGCCGTCGCGAACGTCTGCGCGCAACCGACCGCGAGCGACGCGACGAGCGCGCCCGCGAGCGAGCCGAGCCCGCCGATCACGATCACCGCGAACACGACCGAGCCGAGCGTCTGCGCCATCGCGGGCTCGATCACCGCGAGCGGCGCGCCGATCACGCCCGCGAGCGCGGCGAGCGCCGTGCCCGCGCCGAACACGAGCGTCATCACGCGCGGCACGTCGTGGCCGAGCGCCTCGACCGCCGCACGATGCGTGAGCGCCGCGCGCACGACGAGCCCCGTCTGCGACACGCGCAGCATCGCCCACGACGCGCCGAGCATCGCGACCGACACGATCATCATGAACACGCGATAGCGCGGAAACACCGCGCCGTCGACGGCGAACGCGGCGCCGTCGAGCGCGGCGGGCACGGGCGCGGCGAGCGGCGCGAGCCCCCAGACGAGCTTCACGCCCTCGGCGATCAGATACGCGAGCCCGAACGTGAGCAGCAATTCGTCGAGATGGCCGCTCGCCCTCACCCGCCGCAGCAGCGCGCGTTCGCACAACGCGCCGAGCGCGCCGACGACGAGCGGCGCGGCGACGAGCGCGACCCAGAAACTCGTGCGCGCGGCAATCGCGTAGCCGGCATACGCGCCGAGCATGTAGAAGCTCGCATGCGCGAAGTTCAGCACGCCCAGCATGCTGAAGATCAGCGTGAGCCCCGCGCACAGCATGAACAGCAACAGCCCGTAGCTCAGGCCGTTCAGCAGATTGACGACGATCGACTGCACCGCGTCAGGCCGCCTGCGGCGCGGCAAGCGGCGCGAGCGCGGCGCGCAACGGCTCGGGCAGCGGCACCGGACGGCGCGTCGCGCGATCGACGTACACGTGCACGAAATGCCCTTGCGCGGCGGCCGACGCGTCGCCGTCGGCGAACAGGCCGACCTCGTAGCGCACGCTCGACGAGCCGAGCCGCGCGACCCGCAGCCCCGCTTCGACGCGCTGCGGAAACACGAGCGGCGCGAAGTAGTTGCACTGCGTCTCGACCACGAGGCCGATCGTCTCGCCGTGCTCGACGTCAAGCACGCCGCGGCGGATCAGGTATTCGTTGACGACCGTGTCGAAGTAGCTGTAGTAGACGACGTTGTTCACGTGCCCGTAGACGTCGTTGTCCATCCAGCGCGTCGTGATCGGCAGGAAATGGCGGTAGGCGCTGCGCGGCAGCGGAACGGGTTTGGCTGAGGACATGTCGGCGCGATGCGAAAGGACGGTTGCTTGACGATGGGTTGAGGATGGCCGCACGGCGGCGCGACGGCGAGGCGGCGAGGCGGCGCGACGGCGAGGCGGCGGCTGCGCGATCGGGCGGCGTCGCCGCGTCGCCCGGAATCGCCGGTGAACGCGCTGACGAACGCGCTGACGAACGCAACCGCGGACACGCCGCAGAAGATGCCGGCGAAACCGCGCGCGGCGCCGTCACAGCGATTCGACGAGCATGCGCCGGTAGTCGTCCGCCGTCGCGACGCGCGGATTCGTCTTGTGGCAATGATCGACGAGCGCGCCTTCGATCACCTGCTCGAACACGCGCTCGTCGACGCCCATTTGCCGGAGTCCCGTCGGCAGGCCGAGGCGCGCGGTCATGTCGTGCAGCGCCTGCGGCAGATCCGCGCGCTCGGGCAGATTCATCACGCGGCGCATCCGCGCATAGCGGCGCTCGGCGACCACGCTCGCCGCGCTTTCGTTGAAACGCAGCACCGCGGGCAGCACGACCGCGTTCAGCGTGCCGTGATGCAGCGACGTCTTGCCGTTCACCTTCACGCCGCCCAACGGGTGCGACAGCGAATGCACGCAGCCGAGCCCCTTCTGGAACGCCATCGCGCCCTGCATCGACGCGCTCATCATCGCAAGACGCGCGGCGCGGTCGCCGCCGTCGTGCGTCGCGCGCTCGATGTGCGCCCACGCGCGCTCGAGGCCGTCGAGCGCGATGCCGTCGGCGGGCGGGTTGAACGCCGGCGCGAGGAACGTTTCGATGCAGTGCGCGATCGCGTCCATGCCGGTCGCGGCCGTGAGGCCGGGCGGCAGGCCGAGCGTCAGCGACGGATCGCAGATCGCCGCCTTCGGCAGCAGGTGCCACGAATGGAAACCGAGCTTGCGGCCGTCGGTGAGGATCAGGATCGCGCCGCGCGCGACCTCGCTGCCCGTGCCCGAGGTCGTCGGCACCGCGACGAGGGGCGCGACGGCCGCGGTGATCCGCTCGCTGCCGCCTTCGATCGTCGCGTATCGCGCGAGCGGCAGCGGATGCGTCGCCGCGATCGCGACGCCTTTCGCGAGATCGATCGCCGAGCCGCCGCCGACCGCGACGAGCCCGTCGCAGCCTTCGTCGCGGTAGCGCGCCGCGGCGGCGAGCACGGCGGCTTCGGTCGGATTCGACGGAGTATCGTCGAACACGGGCAGCGCGCCCGCCCCGAGCGCGTCCAGCGCGCGATCGACGAGCCCCGCCGCCGCGACGCCCTTGTCCGTCACGACGAGCGGGCGCGCGATGCCGCTTCGCGCGCATTCGGCCTTGAGCATCGCGAGCGCGTCGTCGCCGAGATGAATGTGCGTCAGGTAATAAATGTAGGCCACGGGAAGTCTCCTTCGGTCGCGCTCGTTCGAATCGCCGGGCGGCACGTTCGCGCGCGGCCGATGCGCCGCCCGGCGCTGGACAAGCGGCCTTCGTCCGGGCGAACATGCGACGCCGGGCGCGGCGCACGCGGGGCGTGCCGCACAGAAAAGCATAGATTGCGGCAAATTCCAAGAGGCGCGGCGCAAGGTTATTTTCACATCGAAGAGGAAACATCATGGCAGATCCGCAGCTCATCACGACCGCTTTCGACATTCCGGGCTACCGGATCGAACGCTCGCTCGGCGTCGCGCGCGGCATCGTCGTGCGCTCGCGCTCGATCGTCGGCACGTTCGGCGCGTCGATTCAAACGCTGTTCGGCGGCAACATCTCGCTCTACACGTCGCTGTGCGAGCGCGCGCGGCGGGAGGCCTACGAGCGGATGGTCGAAGAAGCGCGGCAGATGGGCGGCAACGCGATCATCGGGATGCGCTACGACGCGACCGAGATCGCGTCGGGCGTGACCGAGGTGCTGTGCTACGGCACGGCGGTGCAGGCGGCGCGCGCCGGCTGACGCCGACCGCCCGGGGCGGCGGGCCGCGCCGGCGCGGCCCGCTTGTTCGTGGCTTGTTCGTGGCTTGTTCCCCGCTTGTCCGTGGCTTGTTCGTCGCCTGCCCCCGCTTGCCCGCCGCGGCGCCCAATCCGTTTCCGTGCTTCGTTACTGGCCGGGGAACTCGACGATTTCGAAGTCGAGGCCGCGCGCGCGCATCCAGTCGGCGAGCGCCTGGCCGGTGCCGGCGCGCCACGGCCGCAGCATCGGCGGATCGACGAGCCGGTATTCGAGCAACTCCGGCGACAGGCGAATCGTCCCATTCGCGCGCACGTGATACGCGATGATCAATTCGTTCTTGCGAATGAACTCATAAACGCCGACGAGCTTCACCGATTCCGCGTCGAGCGACGTCTCCTCGCGCACTTCGCGGGCGATGCCCGCCTCGGGCGTTTCGCCGCGCTCGAGGAAGCCGGTGATGAGCGCGAACACGCCTTCGGGCCACGCGGCGTTGCGCGCGAGCAGGATCTTGCCTTCGTATTCGACGATCGCCGCGACGACGGGCACCGGATTGTTCCAATGGACATAGCCGCAGGTTTCGTCGGGACACGCGCGGCGCACGCGGCCGCCCTCCTCGATGGAATCGACGCGCTCGGTGAGCGCTCGCGCGCAGCGAGGACAGAATCGGTAGTCTGCGGTGGTCATTTGTCGGGGATCGGCCGGCGGCTTTGCCCGCTCGCTCGGATACGTCGGGCGCGGCGCGCGAGTCCTGCCGTTTTTTTGGGTCGGGAAGGCCCAATTCTAGCGAGTTTGGACGATCGAGACGCGCCCGGCGCGGCACGCACTCCCCGCATCGGCGCTACCTCGCCTTGACCGACACGAATTTGCGCTCGCCGCCGCGCTGTATCAGCACCGCGACCACCTTTCCCGCCTTCGCCTCCAACGCAGGCACCATGTCCGGCGTCTCGATCAGCGTGTCGTTGAACTCCAGCACGACGTCGCCCGGCTGGATGCCCGCGTTCGCCGCCGGTCCGCGCACCGCGTCGACCACCATCCCGACCGGCAACCCCGTCGAGCGGCGCTCGTCGTCCGTCAGCGGATGCATCGTCAGGCCGAGGCGATCCGCGCCGCCCGCTTCGCTTCGGCCGGCGCTCGCGCTGCCCGACGAACCGGCGGCCGCCGCGCCCGCCGCCGGGCCCGATCCGAGCCTCAGCGTCATCGGCGCGCGGTTGCGCACCAGCCTGATCGGCGTGCTTGCGCCGGGCGGCAGCGCCGCCACGTCGCCGGCGAACTCGGACGAACGGCCGACCGGCCTGTCGCCAACCTGCACGATCACGTCGCCCGGCTTCAAACCGATCGCCGCCCCGGGCGACCCCGGCTCGACCGCGTTGACGAGCGCGCCCGCCGACCGCGGCAAACCGAACGCCGCCGCGAGCCCCGGGCCGACGTCCTGCACGTCGACGCCGAGCCCGTTCTGCTGCGCCGCGTACTGCGGCTGCTGGGCCTGCTGCTGGGCCTGCTGCTGGGCCTGTTGCCGCGCCTGCAGCTGAGCCTGTTGTTGCGCCTGCATCGCCTGCGTGCGCACCTTCACCGCCAGATTGATCGGAATCGCAAACGTCACGCCCGGATTGCGGTCGCCGCTCCCGTAGATCTGCACATCGATGCCGATCACCTCGCCGGCGCGGTTGAACACCGGGCCGCCCGAATTGTCGAGATTGCCGGTCACGTCGGTCTGAAAGAACGGGAAGCTGCCGCCGTCCGGCAGCGTGCGCGACGTCGCGCTGACGATGCCCGTCGTCACCGTGTTCGCGGCGCCGTCCGGCGCGCCGATCGTCAGCACCGGCTCGCCGACGCGCACCCGCGACGAGTCGCCGAGCCGCACCGTCGGCAGCTTCGTCGCATCGATCTGCAGCACGGCCACGTCGCTCTGGTCGTCGAGCGCCACCACGCGCGCCTTGAACTCGCGCCGATCGACGAGGCGGACCGTCACCTCGGTCGCCTGCCCGACCACGTAGGCGGTCGTGAGGATGATGCCGTCCGGGCTGACGATGAAACCGGACCCCGCGCCCGCCATCGCGCGCGGCGCGTTGTCCTGGGACGTCGGCGGTTGCATCGCGGAGAGCTTGAAGTACGCGAAGAACGGATCGTCGGGGTCGAGCGCCTCGAGGCCGGACGCCGACATCTGCGGCTCCTGCGCCGGCACGCTCACGTTCACGACGGCGGGCCCGTAACGCTCGACGAGCGTGGGGAAATCGATCGGCCCCGCAGGGCCCGTCTGCGCGATCCGCTTCGCCTTCAGGGTTTGCGGCAACGTGCCCGCTGCGATCTCCGTCGGCTGCAGGCAGGCAAAGCCCGCAAGCACCGCCCCGATCGCTGCAGCGTGAATCAGGGCGCGGCCAAGCGTTTGACGAGACACAGTGCACCTCCAAGGCAGTCGTTATGCCAGGGGCCCGTTGCGCGGCGCGCAAAGGACTAGCACGCACTGGTGAATTGATTATTGCATAGCGGCCGACGGCCGGCAGTCCGTGCTTTCACGATATTCGCAATTCGCCGCGGCCTGCGACGCACGTTCGTCGGATGCGCGTCGGATGCTCGTTGGATGCGCGGCGAGCGCATCGAGAAAAGTGGAAGCGGCGGAACGCGCCGCGTGGGCGCGCAAGCTCGATGACGATCGATTGCGGCGGTCATTCGGCGCGCGCGGCGCGCTCCGGTCGATGCGCAGGATGCGCGCGCCATGCGCGGCAAGCGGCAAGCGGCAAGCGGCAAGCGGCAAGCGGCAAGCGGCAAGCGACGATGCCTCAACACGGACCGTCGCGACGCGGCTCGACAAAAAATCGTGCAGCACCGCGGCGCGGCGGCGGAGACGGAGGAGACGGAGGAGACGGAGGAGACGGAGGAGACGGAGGAGGCGGCAGAGGCGGCGGAGACGGAGGAGACGGAGGAGGCGGAGGAGGCGGCAGAGGCGGCAGAGGCGGAGGCCGCGCATTCGACGCGGGAAAGGCGACGCTCGGCAATGCACGCGGCGCGCGCTCCCAACGACGCAACGCACGATGCACGTCGAGCACGTCGAGCGCGTCGATGCAGCAGGCGTGCTCGAACGCCCGCAACCGCTTCATCGCGCCATCGCCAGTCGCGCGCTCATGCGACGTCGCGGCCGTGCGTCGTCGCGCGCGAACTCGCCGCTACCGCTGCAAACCCCGCCGCCCCGACGAGCAGCACCGCCGACGCGAGCCAGAGCGCCGGCGAAAAGGTTCCCGCGCGCGCGGCGAGCGGCGCGGCCGCCAGCGGCCCGGCAATCTGTCCGACGCCATACGACGCGGTCGCATACCCCATCAGGCCCGCCGCGCGCTCGCCGCGCAAGCGGCGCGCTTCGCGCATCGCGAACAGCGTGATCGCGGTGAACGGCAAGCCGACGAGCGCGCTGCCGAACGCGAATCCGGGCGCCGTCGGCCAGACGATGCCGAGCGCGACGCCGGCCGCCTGCACCGCGCAGCAAACCGCGAGCAGCAGGCGATTGTCCCAGCGGCTCGGCAGCCGCGCGCCGACCAGCGCGCCGACGATCAGCGCCGCGCCGAACGTCGGCCAGAACAGATCGGGCCACGGCGAGTGCGCGGGCAACGCGGCGCGGGCGATCACCGGCAGGAAGGTCGCGGTGATGATGTAGCCGAAGCCGGGCAGGCCGTAGAGCAAGACGAGCCAGAACGCATCGCGCCGGGCGGCGGTGCACGCGTGCGGCGCGCTTGCGGCCGATGCGGCGAGCGCGCCGCGCTTGCCGGGAATTTGCGCGGACGCGAAATTCTTTGCGGCCGCCGCTGTCGACGCGTTGGACGCGTTGGACGCGTTGGACGCGTTGGACGCGTTGGACGCGTTGGACGCGTTGGACGCGTTGGACGC
>NZ_LOYJ01000065.1:0-10580 GCF_001526245.1 Burkholderia sp. MSMB1498 | reverse complement strand
TCGACTTCTTCATTGCGTAGAACTCCCTTTGCTGGAAATTCTACTTCTGATCCCACCTACTGGACGGGAGGATTACCATCATAAGGATGACGATATTTTTCATTTGAGATTGGAAAATCAAGAAAAACGTTGATTGAATGCGATGAAGTGAAGTGAGGTTTCCTTGCGCGGAAGTCGTTTTGTAAAACCGGGCCTGGTGTGCGCCAGTCTTGTAACTGGCGCCCAGCGGTTTCGCCCGGTTCGACAGAACTTGCCGCAGAAAGCCTTTCTCAAGGACTGGTCAATCGATTACGGCGGCGCAGGCATCCGTTGGTGCCGCCGCGGCGTGTCCAACCACCGGAATGACCTTGAGGCCCGCGGATGCGACACGACACGGTGCTGCGACCGCCCCGCATCCGGAAAGCACCGCGATCAGCGGAATAAGGGTAAGCAGTTTTTTCATGTCATCACCTGTTGACGAACGTTGCGTTGCTTTACGGTTTCGTGCGGCTCGCCCGACGTAGGGCCGCATCCGAACCATGCCGGATGGAATTCATGACTTCAGCGCACACACGGCCATCGCGATATCGGCGGCGGCCTGGGTGACGATCTGCTGGTAGGCGAGTACCAGGCTTCCCAGTTCGCCGGGAGCCGGCCGCTCCGCCTGCGTGCGGCCGGCCGTCAACTTACCGTCGGATACGCGTTGCACGGTCCAGTTGATGACCGCGCCAGCGCGTATACCGAGTTCGGCATCCATGCTGACCACCGCGGCCGTGACGCGGTATTGCGGTTTCACTCCGGAGGGGGGCCGCTGGTAGATATCGACGGCGCCGAGACTCGACTGCAGCCGTTGCGACAACGCATCGCGCAACTCGTCGGGCAGCGGCGCCAGCCAGCGATCCTGTTCCAGCAGCTTGAAGGTGCCGTTGCGCTGATTCAGAATCAGATTGGCCCGATTGAGGCGTTCGGGCACGGCTACGGGGACCACCTCGATCCATCGCGAGCCGGTGGCCGGCGCGGCGGCGCACTGCTCGACTGCCGCACGGCCCGCCGATACCTGCTCCAACGTGTAATAGCGCGGCTCGGGGAACGCGCAGCCGGTCAATATGGAGGCGCCGAGCGTCCAGCCGAGGGCCGTCGACACGAGGCTGGAGTGTCCGATCATGGTTGCTCCGAGTTCGTTTTGCCGCGCACGATTGCTTCCGGGTGGCGTTCCAGATAGTCGGTCAACGCGCGCAGCGAGGTGGCCGTGCGCGTCAGCTCCTGCATCATGCGGCGCGCGTCCTGCTGCGTCGGGGAATCCGTCGCGAGCGTGGCGTCGGCGGACTGGAGCGTCTTCCGTGCGTCCCGCAGCGCGGCGTCGACCTGAGGCATGACGTCGCCGTTGAGTTGCGTCACCAGCTTGTCCGCGTTGTTCATCACTTTGTTCAACGACGCCATTGAATTGCGCAAATCCCCCGCAATCTGATCGAACGGCACTTTGTCGACCTTGCTGACGATGTTGCCAAGTTTCGCCTGAAGTTCGTCGATGGTGCTGGGCGTGGTGGCCAGTTCGGGCAGTGGGCTGTCTATGTCGACTTTTACGGGCGGCGCATGCGGAAAGAAATCGAACGCCACGTACAGTTGGCCCGTGAGCAGGCTCGCGGTACGTAATTGAGCGCGCAGACCGCGTTTGGCCATGGTCTCGGCGATGCTCCGCGCGTTCTGCTTGTTGGCGAGATCGGCCCGGCTGAAACCCATGCGAGACGGGTAGAGTTCAATGACCACCGGCATGCGGAAGGTTTTGGCGTCGCGCTGGTATTCGATACCGATCGAGCGCACCTGGCCAACCACGATGCCGCGAAAATCGACCGGCGCGCCCGGGGTCAATCCGCGTAGCGACTGGTCGAAATTGAGCACCACCAGAGCGGGACTCGATTCGTCGGCGGGTTTCAGCGCCTCGGCCTGGTCGCTGGCGAGCGCGAACTGGGTGTCTTCGGCGGCGGCTACGCGACTCGCGGGATTGTCCGGCGTCTGGAAGGCGATGCCGCCTGACAGGATGGTAGCGAGCGATTGCGTGTTCACCTTGAGACCGCCGCCGTCGAGCTTGACGTCGACGCCGCTGGCGTGCCAGAACAGCGTGTCGGCGGTGACCAGCTTGTCGTACGGTTTGTTGATGAACACCCGGAGAGACAGATCGCGTCCGTCGGGGGACAACTGGTAGGCCACCACCTGGCCGACGCGGACGCGCCGATAGTAGACCGGCGAGCCGATGTCGAGCGAGCCGAGGTCGGCGGCGTGCAACACGAACTGCTTGCCGGAGGTGTCGGAGGTCACCGCCGGCGGCACTTCCAGTCCGGTGAAGGAGCGGGTGCGCGCCTGTGATTTGCCCGCGTCGACGCCGATGTATGCGCCGGAAAGCAGGGTATCCAGGCCCGAAACGCCGGAGATGGCAAACCGGGGGCGCACGACCCAGAAGCGGGTGCCCATGGTCGCGAAATTCCCGGCATCGCCTGTCAGGGCGATGGTGGCGACGACATGAGAGTGATCCGGCGCAAGGTGCACGGCCGTGACCAGGCCGATGTCGACGGATTTGTAGCGCACCGGGGTTTTGCCTGGAACCAGACCTTCGGCGGAACGGAAGGTCACGGTTACCTCGGGGCCGCGCTCGACGAGGACATGGATCAGCAATGACAGCCCGATCACGGCGGCGACGATTGGAACCAGCCAGACAAGCGAGGGCAGCCAGCGTATTCGCCGGCGAATGTCGGGGAGCGTCGGGGAATGGGGCAAAGCGGGTTCAGTCATTATTTGTGTCCAGCGAATCCCACAGCAGGCGGGGATCGAAGCTGTGAGAGGCCAGCATGGTCAGCACGACTACACATGAAAAAGCCACGAGCCCCGCTCCGGGCGTAACGGTGGCTAGTGCGCCGGCGCGGATCAGCGAACTGAGCAGGGCGACGACAAAGACGTCGAGCATCGACCATCGACCGATTGTTTCGATGAGGCGGTACAGCCGGGTTTGTTGCCGGATGCGCCAAGTGGTGCGGAAACGCACCGAGAGCAGCAGCAACGTCAAGGCCATCATCTTGAGCAGCGGCACCACCATGCTGGGAATCAGCACCAGGATGGCGAGCCCTTTCGAGCCGGAGACCCAGAAATAAACCACGCCGGAGAAAATGGTGGCGTTCGATGTGCCGTCGATGGATTGCGTAACCATGATGGGCAGCAGGTTGGCTGGGACATGGAGAATCATGGCGGCGATCAGGAAAGCCCACGCGCGCGCCTGGCTGTCCTGTTTGCGGCTGTGCAGAGCAGCGCCGCAACGCGGACAACGTAGGCCTTCGAACGACTGTGGACTGAGTGCGCCACAGGCGTGGCAACACACGAGACGCATCGATGTGGTGGTGGGCACGGCGGGCAGCGGTGCATTCTCGTCGTCGAGCGGTTGGCGCGTCACGTTGTCCGACAGCTGCGAGGGACCGCCCCCGTCGGATGAGGCGGGCATGAGCATGCTCATTGCTGTGGCGCCTCGTCCGCATACAGCCACAGACTGCGCGGATCGAATGCAAGAATGGTCGTCAGTACGCACACGAGCGCGCCGAATGACCAAAGCGCAAGGCCCGGCAGTAGATGGGCCGTGCTGGAGATCTTGGCCAGCGTCACCAGCACGCCGAGCATAAAGACTTCGATCATGCCCCACAGTCGTGCCTGTCTGATGCCGCGCACCACGTGCGCGAAACCCGGCGGCACACAGCGTAGAGACATCGGCAGCAACAGGTAGAGCATCATCAGCATCTCGGCCAGGGGAAACAGGACCGTTGTTGCCAACACCACAACGGACATCATCGGCATGTCATCCGAGAAGAGCGCCTCTACCGTGCCCCAAAGCGTCGCCTGCATGCGCATGCCTCTGATATCCAGTTCGACGATCGGAAAGGCAACGGAGACCACAAACAAGATCAGCGCGGTCAGCACGAGGGGCAATAGCCGGAGATAGGCGAGCGTGCTCTCTCGGTACAGCAACCCGCCACAACGCAGGCAGCGAGCACAAGCACCTTCCACAAGCTGCACACGCAGATAGACAGCCGAGCAGTATTCGCAGGCAATCAGGCTCGAAAGACAAGCGGACGCGTGGCCGGCAGCGTGGTATTTCGGGTCGTGCTTCGTCATGGTGTCAATCTCGAAGACAATTCACCGCGGCTTCGGGCGACCACGGAATCACAAGTTCCCACTAACAATGTCGCGCACGCCTTTTGCAATCCGGAATACTCGCTTGCTGGCGCCGCTTACATATCGCAAGAGGTGTTCGATCTGACGCGGCGCAGTTGCATGCGTCCCGTCCGGACGGGACGTGCCATCGTGCTTTGACACATACGGTCGGGGAGTCTCGGTCTGACCGACATCTTGCGAGGACGTTAGGCGCGGAAAACGTGTCATGTGTCAACCTTTCGAGCTGGCTGGCTATTACGGAAAGGCATCAAGCATTCCGGGTGACGCTCAAAATAAGCGTGATGTATGCAAGTGCAGCGAACACGCCGGCCAGCGTTCCAAAGACGTCCCTGGACTCAGCGCCGCGCCAGCAGTGGACCGGAATTCCTACCAGTAGGTACGCAAGCACAAAGACAAGGGAAACGATCAAAGGGGGCGGGCCGAGCGTGACAACCGTGTCTAAAAATTGGTCCATTCGTACTCCCCCCAAAGATGTTCTCGAGCATCGTCGTTACATGTGCGCATCTTCCGTTGCCCATGATTTATTGATATGGACAACTGAAAATGAACGCCCAGATTGAAACATCATCCGAGCAACGGATCGTCAGCGCAGCCGCTCCACCAGGGCGTCTGCTCCCTTGTCGAGGCCGGTCTTCGCGGCACTCAGCGAACCGAAGGCCGCGGGCAAGTTCATCGCATTCGGATATTGCTTCGAGACGTATGCTTCCAGGAGGCGGCCGGTGCTGCCGTCATGGATTTCCACCGCATAAGAGACCGAGCCGCTGAATGCGCCCTGGCCCCCACGCACCGCCTGCACGCCGTTATAGAGGTTGCCCGCGATGTCGAAGTGCATGAACTGTCCGACGACCGGCTTGGTCTTTTCGGCGCCGGTGAGCGTCAGGTTGATACGCAGGGTGTTGGGGCCTGCCTGTCGCGTAACGTTGAATCGCTTCGACAGTTTTTCCGAGAACGTCTTGCTCATGTAGTCGGCGAGCGCTGCCTTGTCTGCGTCCTTCATGTCGCCAAACTGGTTATCGCTGCCCCGATAAACGGTGACCGGGTCCAGTACGACCTTGGAGTATTGGGACCAGGCCACCGGTGTGTCATACCTGTAGGGCACCTTGGCCGAGTCGTCATTCCGGTTCTGTTTCAATTGCGACGAGGACGCAAGGCCCGAGTACGGAAGGGGCTGCACACTCGTGCATGCCGCCATGGTGAGCATTGCGGCACCGGCCACGAGAAGCGAGGCGCTGTTGCGAACGGACATTTCGTATTCCTTAAAAGATGGGTTGATTTGGGGACGGAGCGACGTACTCGCAGTGCCATGAGCCGACGGACCGGATGGTAGCGCACGGCGAAATAAATGTAAACCGTCTATCCGGTCTGTGAAAATTCGGAAGAGGCCAGTACAATGTCGACTCCGTTCGTGGACGCCATGCTTCTCAGTCATGCAGGTTGCTGCACCGCTCGGCAGGTGGTGCGCGATCGGCGCCCCGACCATGGCGCCGGCCCGGCGTCACAATGTCATCAGCATCGAAAATGGATAACCGGACTCGTTCAGAGATTTCTCGCCGGAAGGCGATTGAGGCAGCGCTCGTCATCCTCCAGAGGGATGGCATTGGCGGACTTACGTTCGATTCGTTGTCGCGTGAAAGCGGTATCAGCAAGGGCGGGTTGCTGCATCAATTCCGCAACAGGCATGGCGTGCTCCAGGCCCTGCTGGAACATCAGGAGCGGCAGTTCGAGCAGATAGCGACCGACTACTTGGCGAAAGAGGGCCAATCGAAGAAGGAACCCAACCTGGCCGCCGAGATTGCCATCTATCGGAAAGCCATCGATCAGCCGAATTCCGTGGCGAGGGCCGCTCTTGCGGCGCTTGTCGATAGTCCGAGCCTGCTTGAAAACCGGACGTCGACTGCCTCGGCGAGAATGCAGGCGCTGAGCGACGAGGCGGCCGATCTCGATTTATCTCTGTTGCGGTATTTTGCTGCGAGCGGTATTGCGTTCCACTCTCTGTTGGGGCTTACACCGTTGGATGAAAAGATGCGGAACAGACTCTTCGATCGTCTTCAAGACGAGCAAAGCTGGCGAGGTATTCAGTCAGAGCCGGCATCGAAGCGGAGCTATCGAAAGTGATCTGTTCCGAAGCACTGTGATACGGGGTATTCGTACCTTTCGTGCGAATTCTGGCGCTTTGATTCGGAAATGCCTTTCTGATCAACCGTTTGCAGAATCGGGTTTTGAAAAGATGTCGCAGGGGCGCGGAGCCCCGCGAGATAAGGGGCTGCAGCGACTGACCGCCAGGATTTGCAAGAAAGGTACGAATATCCCCAGTACGGTCCTGGCCTCGCAACATGCTCAAGCAAGTCGAGCACTCGCGGCACGATCGTATGCGCCAGGATTGCTACAGAATCTGTACGTCCGGGTAAATTAATCAGCGTTGCCTGATCGTAGCTGGTCAGAGCTTTCATACCGTCCGGCGTGCCATCGGGTCGCGTAAGTTGAGCGCTGGCGCTAGTGAGGTTATGAGCGACCGGCGAGGGCGCGCGGGTCGTGTCACACACAGCGCGTCCGGGAGGGGCCGATGGCAAGCAAGAAATACCGCGACAAGACCTGTTGTGTATTGCGGGCGAAACCGAGCGTCGAGCACGGGCGATCACGTCGTTGCGCGCGAGTTCTGTCCGGGCACCGCGCGCGACAACCTGGCCAAGGTGCCGGCATGCGTGGCCTGCAACAACACCAAGTCGAAGCTTGAGCACTACGTGCTGGCGGTGTTGGCCGAAAACCCGATTGGGCCGTTTTCCCCGGCGCTTGACACGTCCAAAAGACGTGCTACCCTGCCGCCATACGACTTTTAGTCGAGTTCACGGAGATCGCTATGCAGCAAGACACGACCGGGGTGCTGTATGTGTACCGGTGCCCCGCGTGCGGCCATCGCGGCGAGGTGCGCCGGCCCGATGACCTGCACGACAGCGCGGCGGCCACCTGCGCGAAGTGCTATGGCCCGGTCGCACTGGAGTGGGACGGAGGCGTGACGCTGCTGGCTGGCCCCCGCGGCGCACCGGATGAGCCGGCGCCGACGCCAGAAGAATTCAAGGCTCTGCGCGAGCGCGGCCGGCGCACCCAAGTGGCGGCCGCCGCGCTGCTCGGCGTACAGTCGCGCCAGGTGCAGCGGTGGGAGGCCGGCGAAGCCGAGATCCCGATGAGCGCGTGGAAGTTGTTGCGCCGGACCTGGGGCTATCGGTATCCGAGCGATTTCGAGCGTTATGAGGACTTCGAGCGTGGTTGGAATCCGGAACGCGACGCGAAGCGCAAGACGATCGAACGCGGCGACGTGGTCGAGCTGCAGCCGCTCGACGGCCCGCTGCTGCGCGCGACCGTGTGCCTGGATCGCGTGCACGACGGCCTGGTCGACGAGGACAGCTACGGCGCGCTCGTCACCGAGTTCGTCGGTGCCGTCGGCGCAGGTCAAGCCTATCGCGGCTTCGTGATCGGCGAGCGCGTGACCTTCGCACGCGCGAACGTGATCCACCTCGAGCAGCGCGTACCGCACGCAGTCGCTCGGTCGACCGGAGCGTGAAATCGTGAGCAAAACCCTGAGCTACACGCAGCTGACGGCCCATGCCGAGCAGCTCATCCGCGACCACCTGGCCGAGGCGGCGAAATATCGGGAGGCAGGAGATGCGTCCTTCGAGATCCGCGCCATTGCCGCCGCGCGAGCTGTGCACGCTATGTGGGAATCACTGACGATCGCGCATCTCGATGCGTACACCCGGTCGGCGTTTATGGCCGACTTCACGCGGCTGGAAGGGCTGGTGTTCCCCGACGACTCGCTGCCGAGCGAGCGCGACACGGGGGCCGCTGACGGGCGCGTGACGCTGCACGCCGCGATTGCCGAAGTGCTCACGCTTGCCGGGCACGGCTTGCCCGCATCAGCGATCGCCGACGCCTAGGCCCGCCCATAGAAACCGACGTGCAAAGGCCGTACGCACAAAAAAGCCGCGGAGCGCGGCTGTGCGCATTGACTGATCGGGTCGCCAAACCCGGCGCCTGCTGTATCAGGCGCACGTCCAGTATACCGGCGGGCCGCCGCGTTTACAATGGCCTCAAGCAAATTTCATATGTGAACATATGTCTTGACATATGTTCACATATGCCTAGAATGAAGGGATGTTCTCTTCACCAGGAGCTGGCCATGCGCACCGTTTCCATTTTCAAGAACGCCAGCAATCAGGCGATTCGCATCCCGAAGGATATGGCCTTCGAAGGGGTCACGGAGCTCGAGATCCGTCGGGAGGGCGACACGTTGTTGCTCCGCCCGGTCCGTCCGACGTGGACGTCGTTCGCCGCCGAGTCGCGCGCGGACGACGACTTTCTGAGCGAGCGTCCGGAAATCGTTGAGCCCGGCCGATTCGATCTGACGGGCGCCGATGACGAACCGCCGGAGTCGAGCCGTTGAAGCAACTCTACATGCTC
Source organism: Burkholderia sp. MSMB1498 (assembly GCF_001526245.1). NCBI lineage: Bacteria > Pseudomonadati > Pseudomonadota > Betaproteobacteria > Burkholderiales > Burkholderiaceae > Burkholderia > Burkholderia sp. MSMB1498. The sequence goes on along the minus strand of NZ_LOYJ01000065.1, from coordinate 1,934 downwards.
GATACGAACATCTGCTCGTTCATCATGCGCGAACGACCGCCCGAGGTACTCGCGCGCCTTGAGGCCTGCGTCGAAGCGCAGCATCGCATTATGGTCTCCGCGATCACGTACGCGGAAATGCGCTTCGGGTCGATCGGTAAAAAGGCGTCCCCGAAGCACGCCAAGCTCGTGACCGCTTTCGTGTCCCGACTCGACGGCGTGCTGCCGTGGGATGCGGCTGCCGTCGACGAGACGACCCGGATCCGCGCGGCGCTCGCCGAGCGCGGTACACCGATCGGCCCGAACGACTCGTCGATCGCCGGCCATGCGATCGCGGTGGGCGCCGTGCTCGTGACGAACAACACCCGCGAATTCAGCCGAGTGGACGGGCTGCGGCTCGAGGACTGGGCGACGCACGCCTTACGATAACGGGAACCACGATGCGCTACGAATACGAGTTGCATTCCGACGTCCTCGAGACGATTGTCGCCACCACACCCATCACGAAAGGGCATGCAGCGCTGCGGAGCGCGTTTGCCACGCGCACCGAGTTTCGCGGCGCGCGCTACGTGATGACGCGCGACACCTTTGCGCGAGCAGCCGGCGCGCGTCATCGACGTCAACGGCAACGAAATTGCCGCGGACTATCGCGCATGGGCCAACGCGCAATTGGCCGAGCACGGTGGGTCCGTGGCAGCGGTACTAGCGGCGCATCGGGCGAGCGGCTATCTACTGACGAAGTTCCAACCGGTGCTGCACTACTTCGTGCGCGACCGCGGTGGCGATCAAGCGAATTTCATTCAGATCGAGGTGTGGGAGGAGCGAGAGTTCGTCGAACACGCGCTGCTTCAGGAAGACGCGGGTTGGGGCGTGCCGAGTGCGGACGAGTTTACGCGCGGCTGGGACAGTGCATTGCTTCGCGTCGATCGCCGCGAGCTCAGCGGTCCCCGCTATCGGCTCAATACTGCGCTCGACATGCAGCGCTTCACCGCGTTAGCCGAGCAGGTCTTCGATGACCGCCGCCGGATAGACGGCGATCGTCAATTGATTACGACGAACGCCGAGACGGGCGAGCGCCGCGTCATCACGGTGCGCGAGCTCACGCCCGGCTACGATCGGCAACGCTGGCCCGGCCGCCGATTCTTCGACGACTGGAGCGAGTCGAGCGCGGGGCGCGCCGGCGAGCGGGTCTGCACGCGCTGGACGTTCGCGACATCGGATTACACTGATCCGCAGCGCGTCCGTGAGCTCCGCGCCATCCCGCAATGGGCGCACACGAAGAAGATCGCGCAACTGAAGAACACGCACCGGCTCGACGTCCATAGCCTCTATGGCAAGTTCGTCCAGCTGGACAAGCGAGTCGGCATGCCGTTCGCGTGGTACTTCTATGGCCTACACGGCAACCTCGTGACGAGCGGCCAGATGCAGCGCGTGCTCGAGGCAGCAGAGCAGGGGTTGATCGTGCTCCCGGAGCACGACTATCGTGTCCTCAAGCGCTGGTACGACGATCAATACGGCTTCTGATCTGAGAGAGGCGCGCATCCCCGTGATGCTTGAACTCGAGGCTTTTGCGTTGTCGTTAATCTTTTCACCCGCGCAGTTGAAGGTGGAAAGGACCCGCGACCCGATTTCAAAGATTGAATAGATTTAATCGAGGAAATTGATGCAGTCAGATACTTTGTTCCGTATCGGTATGCTTTTCTTTGCGACCGGTATCCCCGGTTTGCTTTTCACGGAGAGCGATCTGCTTCGGCGGTTTTGTGGTGTACTGGCAAGTAGCGCGCTTACTTTCGTATGGGCTGGAGTCTCACCTGACTCATTCAACGTGTGGGGATGGATTCCGTGCGTGATGTTGCCTTGGATTGTTGTTTGGTTTTGAGAGGTGGCCTCGCTCGTTTGGACAGTTTTCTGAGATTTTTAAGTGGAACGTCCGGGGCAATCATGCTGCCGATTTG
>NZ_LOYJ01000064.1:0-49540 GCF_001526245.1 Burkholderia sp. MSMB1498 | reverse complement strand
CGCCCTCGGCAGGAGCCTCGCGCTCCAGCTCCCGCCTCGACTCCCTTCTCGCTCGAGCGCGGGCGGGCCTCTCGGACCGTCCGCACGCGCTCTTGGGATTCGACCGACCCCCGCGTCTAGTCCGATCCGGTGCGTGAGTCCGAGGTTAAAGCTGGTGCTGCGTATGCGAACATCATAGGCTCAAGCATCCAGTGCTTCGCCGCGAACTCCGAGCCGCTATCAACGGTGATCGAGGTAGGCAACCCACGCATCTTGTCCAAGCGCTGCAAACCTGTACCGCGCGAAGTCAGGACAACGGGGTGTTGACCTCGATAACCCGGCATTTGCGCGTGTAGTCGTCGACCACATTCAGGCAGTGCACGCGCTGCTCATGAGCTCACCCGTCAGCGACAAAGTCCATCCGCCAGCTCTGGCTCGGGCCAGTTGGCAACAGCAGTGACATGCGCTCGACAGCGGCAATGCGCTTGTGTCGACGCTTGCGCACGCCTAACCCTGCAAGCGGAGATTCATATTGGGGCCAGATTATTGATTCTACTTTTACATCCGTGACGATTTCTTTTCGAGCCCAATCGCCGTTTGGCACTTGGCGGCGTTCTTCCAACGCCGTATGATTCAGGTCTTCCGTTTTCCGGCGCGTTTTTTGCCGGGCAGACGGGGGCGGCGACAGGCGGTACCAGACGTCCCGTTGGATTCAGTAGTACGCAAGCTCGGTCCTGTTGCCGATGCAATGACAACTGAAAAACGGCGGCGCAGGTCGAACGACATCGGCGCGCTCGAAGAAGATGCAAATAATCTCAACGAAGCGCTTGACACGAATTCGATGTACCCCCATAATCGTCAGTTCTCTACGGAGGGGTGCCCGAGTGGCTAAAGGGGGCAGACTGTAAATCTGTTGGCTTACGCCTACGTTGGTTCGAATCCAACCTCCTCCACCAAGACATAAGCACAGAGCGGTATAGGGAATCGTTGCTGGCCCTTGCGGGTGTAGCTCAATGGTAGAGCAGAAGCCTTCCAAGCTTACGACGAGGGTTCGATTCCCTTCACCCGCTCCAGTTCAGGCAGTTGAAGCGTAAAGCGCCCATGTGGCTCAGTGGTAGAGCACTCCCTTGGTAAGGGAGAGGTCGGCAGTTCGATCCTGCCCATGGGCACCAGCAGGTAGTCGGTGTCTGTTTGCGCGCGGCGCAACATGTGAAATTCCTTTCGGGAGTTGAAAATGGCCAAGGAAAAGTTTGAGCGGACCAAGCCGCACGTGAACGTTGGTACGATTGGTCACGTTGACCACGGCAAGACGACGCTGACGGCGGCGATCGCGACGGTTCTGTCGGCGAAGTTCGGCGGCGAAGCGAAGAAGTACGACGAAATCGACGCGGCGCCGGAAGAAAAGGCGCGCGGCATCACGATCAACACGGCGCACATCGAGTACGAAACGGCGAACCGCCACTACGCACACGTCGACTGCCCGGGCCACGCCGACTACGTGAAGAACATGATCACGGGCGCGGCGCAGATGGACGGCGCGATCCTGGTGTGCTCGGCAGCAGACGGCCCGATGCCGCAAACGCGTGAGCACATCCTGCTGGCGCGTCAGGTCGGCGTGCCGTACATCATCGTGTTCCTGAACAAGTGCGACATGGTGGACGACGCCGAGCTGCTCGAGCTGGTCGAGATGGAAGTGCGCGAACTGCTGTCGAAGTACGACTTCCCGGGCGACGACACGCCGATCATCAAGGGTTCGGCGAAGCTGGCGCTGGAAGGCGACAAGGGCGAGCTGGGCGAAGTGGCGATCATGAACCTGGCGGACGCGCTGGACACGTACATCCCGACGCCGGAGCGCGCGGTGGACGGTGCGTTCCTGATGCCGGTGGAAGACGTGTTCTCGATCTCGGGCCGCGGTACGGTGGTGACGGGTCGTGTCGAGCGTGGCGTGGTCAAGGTCGGCGAGGAAATCGAAATCGTCGGTATCAAGCCGACGGTGAAGACGACCTGCACGGGCGTTGAAATGTTCCGCAAGCTGCTGGACCAAGGTCAGGCAGGCGACAACGTCGGTATCCTGCTGCGCGGCACGAAGCGTGAAGACGTGGAGCGCGGCCAGGTTCTGGCGAAGCCGGGTTCGATCACGCCGCACACGCACTTCACGGCTGAAGTGTACGTGCTGAGCAAGGACGAAGGCGGCCGTCACACGCCGTTCTTCAACAACTACCGTCCGCAGTTCTACTTCCGTACGACGGACGTGACGGGCTCGATCGAGCTGCCGAAGGACAAGGAAATGGTGATGCCGGGCGACAACGTGTCGATCACGGTGAAGCTGATCGCGCCGATCGCGATGGAAGAAGGTCTGCGCTTCGCGATCCGCGAAGGCGGCCGCACCGTCGGCGCCGGCGTCGTCGCCAAGATCATCGAGTAAGCCAGTTACTCGCTGATCGACAGTTTGGGGGCCGGCGCCAGCCGGTCCCAACATGGTCTAGGGGTATAGCTCAACTGGCAGAGCGTCGGTCTCCAAAACCGAAGGTTGGGGGTTCGATTCCCTCTGCCCCTGCCACATAAGCCACGTTTCTTTGCGTGGCGTTTGTTTTAGAGTGTTATGGCGAATCCTTCCGTCGAAACTGTTAATACCTCCGGCGATAAGCTGATGCTGGCCCTGGGTGTATTGTTGGTCTTGGCCGGATTTGCGGGCTTCTTCTTGCTTGGCGGCAAGGAGTGGTATGTCCGCGGCGCTGCTTTGGCAGTGGGGGTGGTCGCCGGTGTGGGCGTCGCGCTGATATCGCTTCCTGGTAAGAGCTTCATCGCTTTTGCGAAGGATTCGTATCGCGAAGTGCGTAAAGTCGTTTGGCCCACGCGCAAAGAAGCCACGCAAACCACGCTCGTCGTCTTCGGTTTTGTGCTGGTCATGGCGCTCTTTCTTTGGCTAAGCGATAAGTCCATCGAATGGGTGATTTTCTCGGCGATTCTGGGTTGGAAATGATATGAGCGATACTCCGGCATCCCCGAGCGGAAAACGTTGGTACGTCGTGCACGCCTACTCCGGCATGGAGAAGAGCGTGCAACGCGCGCTTCAGGAGCGCATCGAGCGTGCCGGCATGCAGGACAAGTTCGGCCAGATCCTGGTTCCGACCGAGGAAGTGGTTGAAGTCAAGGGTGGTCACAAGGCGGTGACCGAGCGTCGTTTCTTCCCCGGCTACGTGCTGGTCGAAATGGAAATGACGGACGAAACGTGGCACCTCGTGAAAAACACCGCGAAGGTCACCGGTTTCGTCGGCGGGGCGCGCAATCGCCCGAGCCCGATTTCCCCGCGGGAAGTCGAAAAAATCATGTCGCAAATGCAGGAAGGCGTGGAAAAGCCGCGCCCGAAGACCCTGTTCGAAGTCGGCGAGATGGTGCGCGTGAAGGAAGGCCCGTTCACGGACTTCAACGGCACGGTCGAAGAAGTGAACTACGAAAAATCGCGAGTTCGGGTGTCCGTCACCATCTTTGGCCGAGCAACGCCGGTCGAGCTGGAATTCGGGCAGGTCGAAAAGGTTTGAGCAAGTTCAGGTGGGCAGCTCCGGGAGCTGCCCACCTTCGCGCTTACGGCCCGCGTTAATGGCTGTTGAGGAGCGCAAGTAGTCGCACGACGAACCCGCGTTATCACTCACCGAACGCTTGCATGCGTTCCAACGAGGTTTCCAAATGGCAAAGAAGATTGTCGGCTTTATCAAGCTGCAGATCCCTGCAGGTAAAGCCAACCCGTCGCCGCCGGTCGGTCCGGCGCTGGGCCAGCGCGGCCTGAACATCATGGAGTTCTGCAAGGCGTTCAACGCGCAGACTCAAGGCATGGAGCCGGGCCTGCCGGTGCCGGTCGTCATCACGGCATACGCGGACAAGAGCTTCACGTTCGTGATGAAGACCCCGCCCGCGACGGTTCTGATCAAGAAGGCGGCGAAGGTCGACAAGGGCTCGAGCAAGCCCCACACCGACAAGGTCGGCAAGATCACCCGCGCACAAGCGGAAGAAATCGCGAAGACCAAGATGCCGGATCTTACGGCAGCTGATCTCGACGCGGCCGTTCGCACCATCGCTGGTAGCGCACGCTCGATGGGCATCACTGTGGAGGGCGTGTAAATGGCCAAGATCTCGAAGCGCCGTCAGGCATTTGCCGCTAAGGTCGATCGTCAGAAGCTGTACGCGATCGACGAGGCCCTCGCTCTCGTGAAGGAATGCGCGAGCGCGAAGTTCAACGAATCGATCGACGTCGCGGTTCAACTCGGCATCGACGCGAAGAAGTCGGACCAGGTCGTTCGCGGTTCGGTCGTGCTGCCGGCCGGTACCGGCAAGTCGGTTCGCGTTGCCGTGTTCGCGCAAGGCGAGAAGGCAGAGCAAGCGCGCGCCGCCGGCGCCGAAGTGGTCGGCATGGAAGATCTGGCTGAGCAGATCAAGGCCGGTCAAATGGACTTCGACATCGTGATCGCTTCGCCGGACACGATGCGTATCGTCGGTACGCTGGGCCAGATCCTCGGCCCGCGCGGCCTGATGCCGAACCCGAAGGTCGGCACGGTCACGCCGGACGTCGCGACCGCAGTGAAGAACGCGAAGGCGGGTCAGGTGCAGTTCCGCGTCGACAAGGCCGGTATCATCCATGCGACGATCGGCCGTGCATCGTTCGAGTCGACCGCGCTGCGCACGAACCTGTCGGCGCTGATCGAAGCGCTGCAGAAGGCGAAGCCGGCGACGAGCAAGGGCGTGTACCTGCGCAAGATCGCGCTGTCGAGCACGATGGGTGTCGGCGTTCGCGTCGACCAAGGCTCGCTGGCCGCGCAGTAAGCGAAGTATTCGAGCCGCGTCCGGGAGAGGCGGCTCAAAAGGGCTTTGGGCGGTCGTTCGAAGGAGCACCATCGAGCGACCGGTTATCAAAGACCGTTGGTGGGAATGCAGCAGTCGGGCGCTCCCTTAATTCAAGCCAACGCAGATGGCGAACCCGAAAGAGTTTTGCAGTGGTGAAGCGAGAGATCGACGAGAGATCGGCGATCTTCAGCGGAAATACTCCTAACGAGTCGGACGCCGTTGTTGAACGAGGTGCGCGACGCGTCATGCGAAGCGTATCGTTTCTGGAGGCTAACCGTGCCGCTTAATAGAGAAGACAAGCAAGCCGTCGTCGCTGAGGTTGCCGCGCAAGTTGCGAAGGCCCAGACCGTTGTGCTCGCTGAGTATCGTGGAATTGCGGTTGGCGATCTGACCACGCTGCGCGCGAAAGCGCGCGAGCAAAAGGTTTACCTGCGCGTTCTGAAGAACACGCTGGCGCGCCGCGCCGTCGAAGGTACGCCGTTTGCTCCGCTGGCAGAGCAGATGACTGGTCCCCTGATCTACGGCATCTCGGAAGATGCAATTGCCGCTGCTAAGGTCGTCAACGACTTCAGCAAGAGCAATGACAAGTTGGTCATCAAGGCCGGTTCGTTCGATGGCAAGGTGATGGACAAGGCAGGCGTGCAAGCGCTCGCCAGCATCCCGAGCCGCGAAGAACTGCTCTCGAAGCTGCTGTTCGTCATGCAAGCGCCTGTTTCCGGCTTTGCGCGCGCTCTGGCCGCGCTCGCCGAGAAGAAGCAAGCCGAAGCTGCGTAATTGCTACGCGCGAACGCACATCAGCGTCACTGATCGCTGGCTGTATCCGAATTCAATTTAGGAGTATTTCAAATGGCAATCGCAAAAGAAGACATCCTGGCCGCAGTCGAAGGGATGACCGTTCTGGAACTGAACGAGCTGGTCAAGGCGTTCGAAGAGAAGTTTGGCGTGTCGGCTGCTGCTGTCGCCGTTGCTGGCCCGGCTGCCGGCGGCGCGGCTGCTGCTGCTGAAGAAAAGACCGAATTCACGGTCGTTCTGGCTGAAACCGGCGCCAACAAGGTTTCCGTCATCAAGGCCGTTCGCGAACTCACGGGCCTGGGCCTGAAGGAAGCGAAGGACCTCGTCGACGGCGCGCCGAAGCCCGTCAAGGAAGGCGTGGACAAGGCCGCTGCCGACGATGCGAAGAAGAAGTTGGAAGAAGCTGGCGCGAAGGTCGAAATCAAGTAAGTTTCGACGCGCTGTGCGAAGGCTGGCGGTTTTTCACCGCCGGCCTTTTTGTGCTTTGTGGGGGCAGTGTTTTGACACTCTTTGAAGAGGTTGGACGAGCCCCCTTAGAAGCCAAAGAAAAACGCCTATCCACGATCGATCGGCGATTCTCTTTGTCTTCTGAAGCGACTGCAGAAGGCAAGTTTGGTCGGGCAGCGGGCAACACAGGCATCCGCTGCCGTCAGCCAGCGGTTGGTAGCGGCCAACCACCAAGCTTCTCGGCTCGTGCCGTCGGACGGCCATCGGGTCTCAGTCGGTGAACACTCGGGTTTGACACGTCAAGGTATCCCGCCTCGATAGCGCCCGTCGTGATTCGGAGATCGTATGCAATATTCCTTCACCGAGAAGAAGCGCATTCGCAAGAGTTTCGCGAAGCGTTCCATCGTTCACCAAGTGCCTTTTCTGCTGGCCACCCAGCTTGAATCATTCAGCACATTTCTGCAAGCCGATGTGCTCACCGCGCAACGCAAGTCCGAAGGGTTGCAGGCCGCCTTCACGTCGGTGTTTCCCATCGTCTCGCATAACGGCTTTGCTCGTCTCGAGTTCGTGAGCTATGCGTTGTCGTCGCCGGCGTTCAACATCAAGGAATGCCAGCAGCGCGGCCTGACCTATTGCTCGGCGCTGCGCGCGAAGGTGCGCCTCGTGCTCCTCGACAAGGAGTCGCCGAGCAAGCCCGTCGTCAAGGAAGTGAAGGAACAGGAAGTGTACATGGGCGAAATTCCGCTCATGACGCCGACCGGTTCGTTCGTCATCAACGGCACCGAGCGCGTGATCGTGTCGCAGCTGCACCGGTCGCCCGGCGTGTTCTTCGAACACGACAAGGGCAAGACGCATAGCTCGGGCAAGCTGCTGTTCTCCGCGCGGATCATTCCGTACCGCGGCTCTTGGCTCGACTTCGAATTCGATCCGAAGGACGTGCTGTTCTTCCGCGTCGACCGTCGTCGCAAGATGCCGGTCACGATTCTGTTGAAGGCGATCGGCCTCACGCCGGAACAGATCCTCGCGAACTTCTTCGTCTTCGACAACTTCACGCTGATGGACGAAGGCGCGCAGATGGAGTTCGTGCCCGAGCGCCTGCGCGGCGAAGTCGCGCGCTTCGACATCACTGATCGCGAAGGCAAGGTCATCGTCCAGAAGGACAAGCGGATCAACGCGAAGCACATTCGCGATCTCGAAGCCGCGAAGACCAAGTACATCTCGGTGCCCGAAGACTATCTGCTCGGCCGCGTGCTGGCGAAGAACGTTGTCGACGGCGACACGGGCGAAGTGATCGCGAACGCGAACGACGAGATCACGGAAGGTGTGCTCGAGAAGCTGCGCGAAGCGAAGATCAAGGAAATCCAGACGCTCTACACGAACGATCTGGACCAGGGCCCGTACATCTCGTCGACGCTGCGTGTCGACGAAACCGTCGACAAGACGGCCGCGCGCATCGCGATTTACCGGATGATGCGCCCGGGCGAGCCGCCCACGGAAGAAGCCGTCGAGGCGCTGTTCAACCGCCTGTTCTACAGCGAAGACGCGTACGACCTGTCGAAGGTCGGCCGCATGAAGTTCAACCGCCGCGTCGGCCGTGACGAGATCATCGGCCCGATGACGCTGCAGGACGACGACATCCTCGCGACGATCAAGATCCTCGTCGAGCTGCGCAACGGCAAGGGCGAAGTGGACGATATCGACCACCTCGGCAACCGGCGCGTGCGCTGCGTCGGCGAACTGGCGGAAAACCAGTTCCGCGCGGGCCTCGTGCGCGTCGAGCGCGCGGTGAAGGAACGCCTCGGCCAGGCCGAGAGCGAAAACCTGATGCCGCACGACCTGATCAACTCGAAGCCGATTTCGTCGGCGATCCGCGAGTTCTTCGGTTCGTCGCAGCTGTCGCAGTTCATGGACCAGACCAACCCGCTGTCGGAAATCACGCACAAGCGCCGTGTTTCCGCACTGGGCCCGGGCGGCCTGACGCGCGAGCGCGCGGGCTTCGAAGTGCGCGACGTGCACCCGACCCACTACGGCCGCGTGTGCCCGATCGAAACGCCGGAAGGTCCGAACATCGGTCTTATCAACTCGCTCGCGCTGTACGCGCACCTGAACGAGTACGGCTTCCTCGAGACGCCGTACCGCAAGGTCGTCGACAGCAAGGTGACCGACCAGATCGATTATCTGTCGGCGATCGAGGAAGGCCGTTACATGATCGCGCAGGCGAACGCGGCGATCAGCGACGACGGCTCGCTCGTCGACGAACTGGTGTCGTCGCGTGAAGCCGGCGAAACGATGATGGTCACGCCGGACCGCATCCAATACATGGACGTGGCGCCGTCGCAGATCGTGTCGGTTGCAGCGTCGCTGATTCCGTTCCTCGAGCACGACGATGCGAACCGCGCGCTGATGGGCTCGAACATGCAGCGCCAGGCCGTGCCGTGTCTGCGTCCGGAGAAGCCCGTCGTCGGTACCGGCATCGAGCGCACCGTGGCGGTCGACTCGGGCACGACGGTGCAGGCGTTGCGCGGCGGCGTCGTCGACTATGTCGACGCGGGCCGTATCGTGATTCGCGTGAACGACGACGAAGCGGTCGCGGGTGAAGTCGGCGTCGACATCTACAACCTGATGAAGTACACGCGTTCGAACCAGAACACGAACATCAATCAGCGTCCGATCGTGAAGATGGGCGACAAGGTTGCGCGCGGCGACGTGCTGGCCGACGGCGCGTCGACCGACCTGGGCGAGCTCGCGCTCGGCCAGAACATGCTGATCGCGTTCATGCCGTGGAACGGCTACAACTTCGAGGATTCGATCCTGATCTCGGAGCGGGTCGTGGCCGACGATCGCTACACGTCGATCCACATCGAAGAGCTGAGCGTCGTTGCACGCGACACGAAGCTCGGGCCGGAAGAAATCACGCGCGACATCTCGAACCTGGCGGAAGTCCAGCTCGGCCGTCTCGACGAATCGGGCATCGTGTACATCGGTGCGGAAGTCGAAGCGGGCGACGTGCTGGTCGGCAAGGTCACGCCGAAGGGCGAGACCCAGCTGACGCCGGAAGAGAAGCTGCTGCGCGCGATCTTCGGCGAGAAGGCGTCGGACGTGAAGGACACGTCGCTGCGCGTGCCGTCGGGCATGAGCGGCACCGTGATCGACGTCCAGGTGTTCACGCGTGAAGGCATCCAGCGCGACAAGCGTGCGCAACAGATCATCGACGACGAACTGAAGCGCTACCGTCTCGACCTGAACGACCAGCTGCGCATCGTGGAAGGCGACGCGTTCCAGCGTCTCGCGCGCATGCTCGTGGGCAAGGTCGCGAACGGCGGTCCGAAGAAGCTCGCGAAGGGCACGAAGATCGACCAGGCTTACCTGGAAGACCTCGACCACTACCACTGGTTCGACATCCGCCTCGCGGACGACGAAGCGGCGGCGCAGCTCGAAGCGATCAAGAACTCGATCGAAGAAAAGCGTCACCAGTTCGACCTCGCGTTCGAAGAGAAGCGCAAGAAGCTCACGCAAGGCGACGAACTGCCGCCGGGCGTGCTGAAGATGGTCAAGGTGTACCTCGCGGTCAAGCGTCGCCTGCAGCCTGGCGACAAGATGGCAGGCCGTCACGGTAACAAGGGTGTCGTGTCGAAGATCGTTCCGGTTGAAGACATGCCGTACATGGCCGACGGCCGTCCGGCGGACGTCGTGCTGAACCCGCTCGGCGTGCCGTCGCGGATGAACGTGGGTCAGGTTCTGGAAGTGCATCTCGGCTGGGCCGCGAAGGGCCTCGGCTGGCGTATCGGCGAAATGCTCGCGCGCCAGACGAAGATCGAGGAACTGCGCGTGTTCCTGACGAAGATCTACAACGAGTCGGGCCGCGCGGAAGAGCTGGACAGCTTCAGCGACGACGAAATCCTCGAGCTCGCGAAGAACCTGCGCGAAGGCGTGCCGTTCGCGACGCCGGTGTTCGACGGTGCGACCGAGGAAGAGATGTCGAAGATGCTCGATCTCGCGTTCCCGGACAACATCGCCGAGCAGCTCGACATGAACCCGTCGAAGAACCAGGTGCGCCTGTACGACGGCCGCACGGGCGAGCCGTTCGAGCGCCGCGTGACGGTGGGCTACATGCACTACCTGAAGCTGCACCACTTGGTCGACGACAAGATGCACGCGCGTTCGACGGGCCCATACTCGCTCGTTACGCAGCAGCCGCTCGGCGGTAAGGCGCAGTTCGGTGGCCAGCGTTTCGGTGAAATGGAAGTGTGGGCGCTCGAAGCGTATGGCGCGTCCTACGTGCTGCAGGAAATGCTGACGGTGAAGTCGGACGACGTGACCGGCCGGACCAAGGTTTATGAAAACCTGGTCAAGGGCGACCACGTGATCGACGCCGGCATGCCGGAATCCTTCAATGTGCTGGTGAAGGAAATCCGCTCGCTCGGTATCGATATCGATCTCGACCGCAATTAATCGGACTACGGAGAGAAAGCAATGAAAGCTCTGCTCGATCTATTCAAGCAAGTCCAACAAGAAGAAGTTTTTGACGCGATCAAGATCGGTCTGGCCTCGCCGGACAAGATCCGTTCGTGGTCGTTCGGCGAAGTGAAGAAGCCGGAGACCATCAACTACCGTACGTTCAAGCCGGAACGCGATGGTCTCTTCTGCGCGAAGATCTTCGGGCCGATCAAGGACTACGAGTGCCTGTGCGGCAAGTACAAGCGCCTGAAGCACCGCGGCGTGATCTGCGAGAAGTGCGGCGTCGAAGTGACGCTGGCGAAGGTGCGCCGCGAGCGGATGGGCCACATCGAGCTGGCCTCGCCGGTCGCGCACATCTGGTTCCTGAAGTCGCTGCCGTCGCGTCTGGGCATGGTGCTCGACATGACGCTGCGCGACATCGAGCGCGTGCTGTACTTCGAAGCGTACGTGGTGATCGAACCGGGCATGACGCCGCTGAAGGCGCGGCAGATCATGACCGAAGAGGATTACTACAACAAGGTCGAGGAATACGGCGACGAATTCCGTGCCGAGATGGGCGCGGAAGGCGTGCGCGAGCTGCTGCGCGCGATCAACATCGACGAGCAGGTCGAGACGCTGCGCACCGAGCTGAAGAACACCGGCTCGGAAGCGAAGATCAAGAAGTACGCGAAGCGCCTGAAGGTCCTCGAGGCATTCCAGCGCTCGGGCATCAAGCCCGAGTGGATGATCCTCGAAGTGCTGCCGGTGCTGCCGCCGGAACTGCGTCCGCTCGTGCCGCTGGACGGCGGCCGTTTCGCGACGTCGGACCTGAACGACCTGTACCGCCGCGTGATCAACCGTAACAACCGGTTGAAGCGTCTGCTCGAGCTGAAGGCCCCGGAAATCATCGTTCGCAACGAAAAGCGGATGCTGCAGGAAGCCGTCGACTCGCTGCTCGACAACGGCCGCCGCGGCAAGGCGATGACGGGCGCGAACAAGCGTCCGCTGAAGTCGCTCGCCGACATGATCAAGGGCAAGGGCGGTCGTTTCCGTCAGAACCTGCTGGGCAAGCGCGTCGACTACTCGGGCCGTTCGGTCATCGTGGTCGGCCCGACGCTGAAGCTGCACCAGTGCGGCCTGCCGAAGCTGATGGCGCTCGAGCTGTTCAAGCCGTTCATCTTCAACAAGCTGGAAGTGATGGGGGTAGCTACGACCATCAAGGCTGCGAAGAAGGAAGTCGAGAACCAGACGCCGGTGGTGTGGGACATCCTCGAAGAGGTGATCCGCGAGCACCCGGTGATGCTGAACCGTGCGCCGACGCTGCACCGTCTCGGTATCCAGGCGTTCGAGCCGGTGCTGATCGAAGGCAAGGCGATCCAGCTGCACCCGCTCGTCTGCGCGGCGTTCAACGCCGACTTCGACGGTGACCAGATGGCCGTTCACGTGCCGCTGTCGCTCGAAGCGCAGATGGAAGCGCGCACGCTGATGCTCGCGTCGAACAACGTGCTGTTCCCGGCCAACGGCGATCCGTCGATCGTGCCGTCGCAGGATATCGTGCTGGGTCTGTACTACGCGACCCGCGAGGCGATCAACGCGAAGGGCGAAGGCCTGTCGTTCACCGGCGTGTCGGAAGTGATCCGCGCGTACGAGAACAAGGAAGTCGAGCTCGCGTCGCGCGTCAACGTGCGGATCACCGAAATGGTCCGCAACGAGGACACCTCCGAAGGCGCGCCGCAGTTCGTGCCGAAGATCTCGCTGTACGCGACGACCGTCGGCCGCGCGATCCTGTCGGAAATTCTGCCGGCCGGCCTGCCGTTCTCGGTGCTGAACAAGCCGCTGAAGAAAAAGGAAATCTCGCGCCTGATCAACACGGCGTTCCGCAAGTGCGGCCTGCGCGCGACGGTGGTGTTCGCCGATCAGCTGATGCAGTCGGGTTTCCGTCTCGCGACGCGCGCCGGCATTTCGATCTGCGTGGACGACATGCTCGTGCCGCCGCAGAAGGAAACGATCGTCGGCGACGCCGCGAAGAAGGTGAAGGAGTACGACCGCCAGTACATGTCGGGTCTCGTCACCGCGCAGGAACGCTACAACAACGTGGTCGACATCTGGTCGGCGACGTCGGAAGCGGTCGGCAAGGCGATGATGGAGCAGCTGTCGACGGAGCCGGTGACGGACCGCGACGGCAACGCGACGCGCCAGGAGTCGTTCAACTCGATCTACATGATGGCCGACTCGGGCGCCCGGGGTTCGGCGGTGCAGATTCGTCAGCTGGCCGGTATGCGCGGCCTGATGGCGAAGCCGGACGGCTCGATTATCGAGACGCCGATTACCGCGAACTTCCGCGAAGGCCTGAACGTGTTGCAGTACTTCATCTCGACCCACGGTGCACGTAAGGGTCTGGCTGATACGGCACTGAAGACCGCGAACTCGGGTTATCTGACGCGTCGTCTCGTCGACGTGACGCAGGATCTCGTCGTGGTCGAGGACGATTGCGGCACGAGCAACGGCGTCGCGATGAAGGCGCTCGTCGAAGGCGGTGAAGTCGTCGAAGCGCTGCGCGACCGTATCCTCGGCCGCGTCGCCGCGTCGGACGTCGTCAATCCGGAAACGCAGGAAACGCTGTACGAAGCGGGCACGCTGCTCGACGAAACGGCGGTGGAAGACATCGAGCGTCTCGGCATCGACGAAGTGCGCGTGCGCACGGCGCTGACCTGCGAAACGCGCTACGGCCTGTGCGCGTCGTGCTACGGCCGCGATCTCGGCCGCGGCTCGCTCGTGAACGTCGGCGAAGCGGTCGGCGTGATCGCCGCGCAGTCGATCGGCGAACCGGGCACGCAGCTGACGATGCGTACGTTCCACATCGGTGGTGCGGCATCGCGTGCGGCAGTGGCCTCGTCGGTGGAAGCGAAGAGCAACGGCACGGTGCGCTTCACGGCGTCGATGCGCTACGTGACGAACGCGAAGGGCGAGCAGATCGTCATCTCGCGTTCGGGCGAGGCGCTGATCACCGACGACATCGGCCGCGAGCGCGAGCGTCACAAGATCCCGTACGGCGCGACGCTGTTGCAGCTCGACGGCGCGGCGATCAAGGCGGGCACGCAACTCGCGACGTGGGACCCGTTGACGCGCCCGATCATCACCGAGTACGGCGGTACGGTGAAGTTCGAAAACGTCGAGGAAGGCGTGACGGTCGCGAAGCAGATCGACGACGTGACCGGCCTGTCGACCCTCGTCGTGATCGACGTGAAGCGCCGCGGCTCGCAGGCTGCGAAGAGCGTGCGTCCGCAGGTGAAACTGCTCGACGCGAACGGCGACGAAGTGAAGATCCCGGGCACGGAGCACGCGGTGCAGATCGGCTTCCAGGTCGGCGCGCTGATCACCGTGAAGGACGGTCAGCAGGTGCAGGTCGGTGAAGTGCTCGCACGTATCCCGACCGAATCGCAGAAGACCCGTGACATTACCGGTGGTCTGCCGCGAGTCGCCGAGCTGTTCGAAGCGCGTTCGCCGAAGGATGCGGGCATCCTCGCGGAAGTCACCGGCACGGTGTCGTTCGGCAAGGACACGAAGGGCAAGCAGCGTCTCGTCATCACGGACCTCGAGGGCAGCCAGCACGAGTTCCTGATCGCAAAGGAAAAGCAGGTGCTCGTCCACGACGGTCAGGTCGTCAACAAGGGCGAAATGATCGTGGACGGCCCGGCCGATCCGCACGACATCCTGCGCCTGCAGGGTATCGAGGCGCTGTCGCGCTACATCGTCGACGAAGTGCAGGACGTGTACCGTCTGCAGGGTGTGAAGATCAACGACAAGCACATCGAAGTGATCGTGCGTCAGATGCTGCGCCGTGTGCAGATCGTGGACAACGGCGACACGCGCTTCATCCCCGGCGAGCAGGTCGAGCGTTCGGACATGCTGGACGAGAACGATCGCATGATCGCCGAGGACAAGCGCCCGGCAACGTACGACAACATCCTGTTGGGTATCACGAAGGCGTCGCTGTCGACCGACTCGTTCATCTCCGCGGCATCGTTCCAGGAAACGACCCGCGTGCTGACCGAAGCGGCGATCATGGGCAAGCGCGACGATCTGCGCGGCCTGAAGGAAAACGTGATCGTCGGCCGTCTGATTCCGGCCGGTACCGGCCTCGCGTTCCACAAGGCGCGCAAGGCGAAGGAGCTGTCGGATCGCGAGCGTTTCGACCAGATCGCAGCGGAAGAAGCGTTCGAGTTCGGCACGCCGGCGGCGCCCGCCGAAGAGCCGCAACACCCGGCGGAGTGAGCGAGGCGGCGCGAGCCGCTTTGCCAGCCTGCTGATGAAGCCGCCCGGTTTCGACCGGGCGGCTTTTTTTATGCGCGAACCGTGCGGCGGCGAGTCGGCCGAACGGACAACGTGTGACCGCCGTCCTCCTTTCGCCGCGGGGACGTTGGTAAAATCCCACCCACCGGCTCTTTTCGCTGTCCATCATCCGATCCATGTCCCGCGCGCTCGAAATTCTCAACGAAGTCTTTGGCTACCCCGCCTTCCGCGGTCAACAGGGCGAGATCGTCGAGCACGTTGCGGCGGGCGGCGACTGTCTCGTGCTGATGCCGACGGGCGGCGGCAAGTCGCTCTGCTATCAGATTCCGGCGCTCGTGCGCAGCGAGTCGGGCCGCGGCGCGGGCATCGTCGTGTCGCCGCTGATCGCGCTGATGCAGGATCAGGTCGCCGCGCTGTCCGAAGTCGGCGTGCGCGCCGCGTATCTGAATTCGACGCTCTCCGGCGCCGAAGCGGCCGCGACCGAGCGCGCGCTGCGCGACGGCGACATCGATCTGCTCTACGTCGCGCCCGAGCGTCTGATGACGCCGCGCTTCCTCGATCTGCTCGAGCGCGCGCGCATCGGCCTTTTCGCGATCGACGAGGCGCATTGCGTATCACAGTGGGGGCACGATTTCCGGCCCGAATACATCCAGTTGTCGGTGCTGCACGAACGCTTCCCGGACGTGCCGCGGATCGCGCTCACGGCGACCGCCGACGCGATCACGCGCGACGAGATCGTCCAGCGCCTCGCCCTCGACGACGCCCGGATCTTCGTGTCGAGCTTCGATCGGCCGAACATCCGTTACCGGATCGTCGAAAAGGACAACGCGCGCTCGCAACTGCTCGACTTCATCCGCGCGGAGCACACGAACGCGGACGGCACGACCGACGCGGGGGTCGTCTACTGCCTGTCGCGTCGCAAGGTCGAGGAGACGGCCGAGTGGCTGAAGGCGCAGGGGGTACGCGCGCTGCCGTATCACGCGGGAATGGAGTTCGGAATCCGGCAGAAGCACCAGGAGATGTTCCAGCGCGAGGAAGGGGTCGTGATGTGCGCGACGATCGCGTTCGGGATGGGCATCGACAAGCCGGACGTACGCTTCGTCGCGCACCTGGATTTGCCGAAGAGCGTCGAGGGCTACTACCAGGAGACGGGGCGCGCCGGCCGCGACGGCATGCCGGCGAACGCATGGATGGCGTACGGGCTCGGCGATGTCGTCCAGCAGCGCAAGATGATCGACGAATCGGACGCGGACGATACGCACAAGCGCGTCCAGACGTCGAAGCTCGACGCGCTGCTCGGGCTGTGCGAGACGGCGTCGTGCCGCCGCGTGCGGCTCCTCGCGTATTTCGGCGAGACGAGCGGGCCGTGCGGCAATTGCGACACCTGCCTCGAGCCGCCGGCGACATGGGACGCGACGCGCGAGGCGCAGATGGCGCTGTCGTGCGTGTTTCGCGCGCAGCGCGCGAGCGGCTTCAATTTCGGCGCGAGCCACCTGATCGAAGTGCTGCGCGGCGCGCGCACCGAAAAGGTGTTGCAGCGCGGCCACGAGAGTCTCAGCACGTTCGGCATCGGCGCCGAGCTGTCCGAGGCCGAATGGCGCGCGATCTTCCGGCAACTGGTCGCGTTCGGCTATTTGGCCGTCGATCACGGCGGCTTCGGCGCGCTCGTGATGACCGAGGCGAGCAAGCCGGTGCTCAAGGGCGAGGAGACGGTCACGCTGCGCCGCTACGTGAAGCCCGCGCGCACCCGACAGTCGTCGGGCCGCAGCGGCGCGCGCGTCGATCCGACGGCGGGCATGAACGCGCGCGAGCGCGCGTGCTGGGAGCGGCTGCGCACGTGGCGCGCCGAAACCGCAAAGAGCGACGGCGTGCCGGCGTACGTGATCTTTCACGACGCGACGCTCGCGGAGATCGCGCGCAACGCGCCGGAATCGATCGACGATCTGCGCCATATTCCGGGCATCGGCGCGCGCAAGCTCGACCGCTTCGGCGACGAGCTCCTCGAGGTCGTCGAAGCGGCCTGATGACGCGGGGCGCTCGCCTTCGCATTCTGGCACCAAAAATCACGCAAGCTGTTGACTCGCTTGGGATTTTCGGAATATCATGCCGGGTTCCGGTTCTTGGTGGGTTGATTCCTGGGCGCAAGCCTGGGGGCCGCGCACGCGTTCCGGAGCGTCACGCGCGTCGGATTTCGCTTTGCCCGAGGCCGACGTGCCGATTTTGGTCAATTTCAGGAATAAACAATGCCAACCATCAATCAACTGGTTCGCAAAGGCCGCGCGTCGGAAACGACGAAGAGCAAGAGCCCGGCCCTGCAGGACTGCCCCCAGCGTCGCGGCGTGTGCACCCGTGTGTACACGACGACGCCGAAGAAGCCGAACTCGGCACTCCGTAAGGTCGCCAAGGTTCGTCTGACGAACGGCTTCGAAGTGATTTCGTACATCGGCGGTGAAGGCCACAACCTGCAGGAGCACTCGGTTGTGCTGATCCGCGGCGGCCGTGTGAAGGACTTGCCGGGTGTGCGTTACCACATGGTTCGCGGCTCGCTGGATACGCAGGGCGTCAAGGACCGTAAGCAGGCTCGCTCGAAGTACGGCGCGAAGCGTGCGAAGGCTGCGAAGTAAGCTGCGTCTGAATGGAGATCGCCTCCGGGCGGTTAAGGCGGTGGTGCCGGATTGCCGGTGCTGTCGAGTAAGTGGTCACCCGGCCAAGCTGGTTAGTCGAGCAGATGTGATCGGGTTAGTTGGTGGCCGCGGGGCTTTCGAGCTCCAACTGAACAGGTAAAGGAAGAAACATGCCGCGTCGTCGCGAAGTCCCCAAGCGGGAAGTGTTGCCGGATCCGAAGTACGGCAACGTAGATGTAGCCAAGTTCATGAACATGCTGATGCTGTCCGGCAAGAAGTCGGTGGCTGAGCGCATCGTTTATGGCGCTTTCGAACAAATCCAGACCAAGGGTGGCAAGGACCCGCTGGAAGTGTTCACGGTTGCGCTCAACAACGTGAAGCCGGTGGTCGAAGTGAAGAGCCGTCGCGTTGGTGGTGCGAACTATCAGGTTCCGGTCGAAGTGCGCCCGTCGCGTCGTATGGCATTGGCGATGCGCTGGTTGCGCGAGGCTGCGAAGAAGCGTAGCGAGAAGTCGATGGCTCTGCGCCTTGCAGGTGAACTCTCCGAAGCGGCTGAAGGCCGCGGCGGCGCGATGAAGAAGCGCGACGAAGTTCACCGGATGGCGGAAGCCAACCGTGCGTTCTCGCACTTCCGTTTCTAAGCGCCGGACTGGGCTTTTAGCGGAAAAATTCCGGGCGGGTGCGCTTTTTCGAGCGCCTCGCCCGTTTGTGTTGAGGCGCGCTGCGACAAGGGTCGCATCGCGCCAACCCAATAGAGGATCAAAGTGGCTCGTAAGACTCCTATCGAGCGCTACCGCAACATCGGTATTAGCGCTCACATCGACGCCGGCAAGACGACGACGACCGAGCGCATTCTGTTTTACACCGGCGTGAACCACAAGATCGGTGAAGTTCACGACGGCGCAGCCACGATGGACTGGATGGAGCAGGAACAGGAGCGTGGCATCACGATCACGTCCGCTGCTACCACGGCGTTCTGGAAGGGCATGGGCGGCAACTATCCGGAACACCGCATCAACATCATCGACACCCCGGGGCACGTCGACTTCACGATTGAAGTGGAGCGCTCGATGCGCGTGCTCGACGGCGCGTGCATGGTGTACTGCGCGGTGGGCGGCGTGCAGCCGCAGTCGGAAACGGTGTGGCGCCAGGCGAACAAGTACAAGGTGCCGCGTCTCGCGTTCGTCAACAAGATGGACCGTACCGGCGCGAACTTCTTCAAGGTCTACGACCAGCTCAAGCTGCGCCTGAAGGCGAACCCGGTTCCGGTCGTGGTGCCGATCGGCTCGGAAGAGAACTTCAAGGGCGTGGTCGACCTGCTGAAGATGAAGGCGATCATTTGGGACGAAGCGTCGCAAGGCACGAAGTTCGACTACGTCGACATCCCGGCCGAGCTCGCAGAGACCTGCAAGGAATGGCGCGAAAAGATGGTCGAAGTGGCTGCTGAAGCCAGCGAAGACCTGATGAACAAGTACCTGGAAGAAGGCGATCTGCCGGAAGCCGACATCGTCAAGGCGCTGCGCGACCGTACGATCGCGTGCGAAATCCAGCCGATGCTGTGCGGTACCGCGTTCAAGAACAAGGGCGTGCAGCGCATGCTCGACGCCGTGATCGACTTCCTGCCGTCGCCGGTCGACATCCCGCCGGTCAAGGGCGAGCTGGAGAGCGGCGAAGCAGCCGAGCGCAAGGCGTCCGACGAAGAGAAGTTCTCGTCGCTCGCGTTCAAGATCATGACCGACCCGTTCGTCGGCCAGCTGATCTTCTTCCGCGTGTACTCGGGCGTCGTCAATTCGGGCGACACGCTGCTGAACTCGACCAAGGGCAAGAAGGAACGCCTCGGCCGTATTCTGCAGATGCACGCGAACCAGCGCGAAGAAATCAAGGAAGTCCGCGCAGGCGACATCGCCGCTGCGGTCGGCCTGAAGGAAGCGACCACGGGCGACACGCTGTGCGATCCGCAGCACCCGATCGTGCTCGAGCGCATGGTGTTCCCGGAGCCGGTGATCTCGCAGGCCGTCGAGCCGAAGACGAAGGCTGACCAGGAAAAGATGGGTCTCGCGCTGAACCGTCTGGCGCAGGAAGATCCGTCGTTCCGCGTGCAGACCGACGAAGAATCGGGCCAGACCATCATTTCGGGCATGGGCGAGCTCCACCTCGAAATTCTGGTCGACCGGATGAAGCGTGAATTCGGCGTGGAAGCGACCGTCGGCAAGCCGCAGGTTGCGTACCGCGAAACGATCCGCTCGACGGCGAAGGACGTCGACGGCAAGTTCGTCAAGCAGTCGGGCGGTCGCGGCCAATACGGTCACGCGGTCATCACGCTCGAGCCGAACGAGCAGGGCAAGGGCTACGAGTTCTTCGACGAGATCAAGGGCGGCGTGATTCCGCGCGAGTACATCCCGGCGGTCGACAAGGGTATCCAGGACACGCTGAAGTCGGGCGTGCTGGCGGGCTTCCCGGTCGTCGACGTGAAGGTTCGCCTGACGTTCGGTTCGTACCACGACGTCGACTCGAACGAAAACGCGTTCCGCATGGCCGGTTCGATGGCGTTCAAGGAAGCAATGCGCCGCGCGAACCCGGTCGTGCTCGAGCCGATGATGGCCGTCGAAGTCGAGACGCCGGAAGACTACATGGGCAACGTGATGGGCGACCTGTCGGGCCGTCGCGGTATCGTCCAGGGCATGGAAGACATGATCGGCGGCGGCAAGATCGTTCGCGCCGAAGTGCCGCTGTCGGAAATGTTCGGCTACTCGACGTCGCTGCGCTCGCTGACGCAAGGCCGCGCGACGTACACGATGGAGTTCAAGCACTACGCCGAAGCTCCGAAGAACGTCGCCGACGCGATCATCAGCGCGAAGTCGAAATAAGCTGCATCTACCAACTGATTATTTTTTGAAAGAAGAGAATCATGGCAAAAGAGAAGTTTGAGCGGACCAAGCCGCACGTGAACGTTGGTACGATTGGTCACGTTGACCACGGCAAGACGACGCTGACGGCGGCGATCGCGACGGTTCTGTCGGCGAAGTTCGGCGGCGAAGCGAAGAAGTACGACGAAATCGACGCGGCGCCGGAAGAAAAGGCGCGCGGCATCACGATCAACACGGCGCACATCGAGTACGAAACGGCGAACCGCCACTACGCACACGTCGACTGCCCGGGCCACGCCGACTACGTGAAGAACATGATCACGGGCGCGGCGCAGATGGACGGCGCGATCCTGGTGTGCTCGGCAGCAGACGGCCCGATGCCGCAAACGCGTGAGCACATCCTGCTGGCGCGTCAGGTCGGCGTGCCGTACATCATCGTGTTCCTGAACAAGTGCGACATGGTGGACGACGCCGAGCTGCTCGAGCTGGTCGAGATGGAAGTGCGCGAACTGCTGTCGAAGTACGACTTCCCGGGCGACGACACGCCGATCATCAAGGGTTCGGCGAAGCTGGCGCTGGAAGGCGACAAGGGCGAGCTGGGCGAAGTGGCGATCATGAACCTGGCGGACGCGCTGGACACGTACATCCCGACGCCGGAGCGCGCGGTGGATGGTGCGTTCCTGATGCCGGTGGAAGACGTGTTCTCGATCTCGGGCCGCGGTACGGTGGTGACGGGTCGTGTCGAGCGTGGCGTGGTCAAGGTCGGCGAGGAAATCGAAATCGTCGGTATCAAGGCGACGGCGAAGACGACCTGCACGGGCGTGGAAATGTTCCGCAAGCTGCTGGACCAAGGTCAGGCAGGCGACAACGTCGGTATCCTGCTGCGCGGCACGAAGCGTGAAGACGTGGAGCGCGGCCAGGTTCTGGCGAAGCCGGGTTCGATCACGCCGCACACGCACTTCACGGCTGAAGTGTACGTGCTGAGCAAGGACGAAGGCGGCCGTCACACGCCGTTCTTCAACAACTACCGTCCGCAGTTCTACTTCCGTACGACGGACGTGACGGGCTCGATCGAGCTGCCGAAGGACAAGGAAATGGTGATGCCGGGCGACAACGTGTCGATCACGGTGAAGCTGATCGCGCCGATCGCGATGGAAGAAGGTCTGCGCTTCGCGATCCGCGAAGGCGGCCGCACCGTCGGCGCCGGCGTCGTCGCCAAGATCATCGAGTAATATCGGCGATCCGCGATTCCGCGGTACGTAGTTGTACCGTCCGAAACCGGGCGTCCAGTTTGTGCTGGCGCCCGGTTTGTCTTTTTGGGGAGCCCCGTTGCGTCGTCGACAAACTCGCCCCATCGCTGCGCAAATTCGTGTAGAATCGCGGGCTTAGCAGTGGAAGTACCGTTCGGAACGTGGCGCTTCGCTCCCCGCAGGCTCCGGGTTTCGCGTTCTTTTGGTGTCTGGCGATGCAATATCGCCTCGCTCTTTTCAAGGAATCGTCATGCAGCAACAGAAAATCCGCATTCGCCTGAAGGCTTTCGATTATCGTCTGATCGATCAATCGGCGGCCGAGATCGTCGATACGGCGAAGCGGACTGGCGCAATCGTCCGTGGCCCGGTGCCGCTGCCGACGCGCATCCAGCGTTTTGACATCCTGCGTTCGCCGCACGTCAACAAGACGTCGCGCGATCAGCTCGAAATCCGCACCCACCAGCGCCTGATGGACATCGTCGATCCGACCGACAAGACGGTCGACGCGCTGATGAAGCTCGACCTGCCGGCTGGCGTCGACGTGGAAATCAAGCTGCAGTAAGGCTGATCGAAGGCTTTCGGCGCCACGCGGCTCGCCGGATGGCGCTAAGTCTTTGATTGCTTGCGAAAAACGATGAGCCTCGCTATAATGTTGGGCTTTTCGCGTATTTGCGTAAAAAGCCGGTGACCTGAGCCTCTTCGGGTTGCGGCGTTTTGTAAATTAGCCCCGACCAATCGCAGTCGGGAATGGAGAAAACGATGAGCCTTGGACTCGTAGGTCGCAAGGTTGGCATGACCCGTATCTTCACGGCGGAAGGGGATTCGATTCCCGTCACCGTGCTCGACGTGTCGGACAACCGCGTGACGCAGATCAAGACTGTTGAAACCGACGGCTACACGGCCGTACAGGTTGCATTCGGCTCCCGCCGCGCATCGCGCGTGACGAAGCCGCTGGCAGGTCATCTCGCCAAAGCCGGTGTCCAAGCCGGTGAAATCCTCAAGGAATTCCGCATCGAAGCCGACAAGGCCGCCGAGTTGTCGAACGGCGCCGTGATCGGTCCGGATCTGTTCGAAGTGGGCCAGAAGGTCGACGTGCAGGGCGTGTCGATCGGTAAGGGCTACGCGGGCACGATCAAGCGCTACAACTTCGGTTCCGGCCGTGCATCGCACGGTAACTCGCGCTCGCACAACGTGCCGGGCTCGATCGGTATGGCGCAAGATCCGGGCCGTGTGTTCCCGGGCAAGCGCATGACGGGTCACATGGGTGACGTGACGGTGACGGTGCAGAACCTCGAAATCGCTCGTATCGACGCAGAGCGCAAGCTGCTGCTCGTCAAGGGCGCGATTCCGGGTGCGAAGGGCGGCAAGGTTTTCGTGACGCCGGCCGTGAAGACGCGTGCTGTGAAGGGGGCGAAATAATGGAACTCAAGCTCCTGAATGCGAATGGTCAGGAAGGTGCGGCGGTCAATGCGTCGGACGTCGTGTTCGGCCGTGACTACAACGAAGCGCTGATCCACCAGGTCGTCGTTGCATACCAGGCGAACGCTCGCCAGGGCAACCGCGCTCAGAAGGATCGCGAGCAAGTCAAGCACACGACCAAGAAGCCGTGGCGCCAGAAGGGCACGGGCCGCGCTCGTGCCGGTATGTCGTCGAGCCCGCTGTGGCGTGGCGGCGGTCGGATCTTCCCGAACTCGCCCGACGAAAACTTCTCGCACAAGGTCAACAAGAAGATGCATCGCGCAGGCCTCTGCTCGATCTTCTCGCAGCTGGCCCGCGAAGGCCGTCTGTCGGTTGTCGAGGACATCGTCCTCGAAGCGCCGAAGACCAAGCTGCTGGCCGACAAGTTCAAGGCCATGGGTCTCGATTCCGTGCTGGTCATCACCGACACGGTCGACGAAAACCTGTACCTCGCGTCGCGCAATCTGCCCCACGTGGCGATTGTCGAGCCGCGCTACGCTGACCCGCTGTCGCTGATCTACTTCAAGAAAGTGCTGGTCACGAAGGCTGCGGTCGCCCAGATCGAGGAGTTGCTGTCATGAGCGAGATTCGCAAGAACGATCATCGTTTGATGCAGGTCCTGCTCGCACCGGTGATTTCCGAAAAGGCGACGCTGGTTGCCGACAAGAACGAGCAAGTCGTGTTCGAAGTCGCGCCGGATGCCACGAAGCAGGAAGTGAAGGCGGCTGTCGAGCTGCTGTTCAAGGTTGAAGTTGATTCCGTCAACGTGCTGGTTCAGAAGGGCAAGCAAAAGCGCTTCGGCCGTTCGATGGGCCGCCGCAAGGACGTGAAGAAGGCATACGTGTGCCTGAAGCCCGGCCAGGAAATCAACTTTGAAGCGGAGGCCAAGTAATCATGGCAATCGTCAAAGTCAAGCCGACGTCGCCGGGTCGCCGCGCGATGGTCAAGGTGGTCAACAAGGAACTGCACAAGGGCAAGCCGCACGCGGCGCTGCTCGACACGCAGAGCTCCAAGGCTGGCCGCAACAACAATGGCCGCATCACGACGCGTCACCAGGGCGGTGGTCACAAGCAGCACTACCGCATGATCGATTTCCGTCGCACGAAGGACGGCATTCCGGCGAAGGTCGAGCGTTTCGAGTACGACCCGAACCGCAGCGCGAACATCGCGCTCGTGCTGTACGCAGACGGCGAGCGTCGCTACATCATCGCGCCGAAGGGCGTGACGGTGGGCCAGCAACTGATGTCGGGCTCGGAAGCGCCGATTCGCGTGGGCAACACGCTGCCGATCCGCAATATTCCGGTCGGTACGACGATTCACTGCATCGAAATGCTGCCGGGCAAGGGCGCGCAGATGGCGCGTTCGGCCGGTACGTCGGCGATGCTGCTCGCACGCGAAGGCGTGTACGCGCAGGTTCGTCTGCGTTCGGGCGAAATCCGCCGCGTGCACATCGAGTGCCGCGCGACGATCGGTGAAGTCGGCAACGAAGAGCACAGCCTGCGCCAGATCGGCAAGGCCGGTGCGAACCGTTGGCGCGGTATCCGTCCGACGGTGCGTGGCGTCGCAATGAACCCGATCGACCACCCGCATGGTGGTGGTGAGGGCCGTACCGCTGCGGGCCGCGACCCGGTGAGCCCGTGGGGCACGCCGACGAAGGGCTTCCGTACGCGTCGCAACAAGCGCACGACGACGATGATCGTCCAGCGCCGTCACAAGCGTTAAGGAGTAGGCAATGGCACGTTCTGTTAAAAAAGGTCCGTTCTGCGACGCCCATTTGCTGAAGAAAGTTGAGGCGGCTGCAGCTTCGCGCGACAAGAAGCCGATCAAGACCTGGTCGCGTCGCTCGACGATCCTTCCGGACTTCATCGGTCTGACGATCGCCGTCCACAACGGCCGTCAACACGTTCCGGTGTACATCTCGGAAAACATGGTCGGCCACAAGCTTGGCGAGTTCGCACTGACCCGTACGTTCAAGGGTCACGCGGCCGACAAGAAGGCCAAGAAATAAGGGGCTATCAAGATGGAAGTGAAAGCAATTCATCGCGGTGCCCGCATCTCGGCGCAGAAGACGCGCCTTGTGGCTGACCAGATCCGCGGTTTGCCGGTCGACAAGGCGCTGAACGTTCTGACGTTCTCGCCGAAGAAGGCGGCTGGCATCGTGAAGAAGGTCGTGCTGTCGGCGATCGCGAATGCGGAGCACAACGAAGGCGCCGACATCGACGAGCTCAAGATCAAGAGCATTTACGTCGACAAGGCTGCGTCGCTCAAGCGTTTCACCGCGCGCGCAAAGGGCCGCGGCAACCGCATTGAGAAGCAATCCTGTCACATCACTGTGACGGTCGGGAATTAAGGAGCCATACGATGGGACAGAAAATTCATCCGACTGGCTTCCGCCTGGCTGTCAGCCGCAATTGGGCTTCGCGCTGGTACGCGAACAACAACAATTTCGCGGCGATGCTGCAGGAAGACATCGGTGTTCGTGAGTACCTGAAGAAGAAGCTGAAGAATGCTTCGGTCGGTCGGGTCATCATCGAGCGTCCGGCGAAGAACGCGCGCATCACGATTTTCAGCTCGCGTCCGGGCGTCGTCATCGGCAAGAAGGGCGAGGATATCGAACTGCTGAAGACGGAACTGCAACGCCGCATGGGCGTGCCGGTTCACGTCAACATCGAAGAGATCCGCAAGCCGGAAACCGATGCGCAACTGATCGCCGATTCGATCACGCAGCAGCTCGAGCGCCGGATCATGTTCCGCCGCGCGATGAAGCGCGCGATGCAGAACGCGATGCGTCTGGGTGCCCAAGGCATCAAGATCATGAGCGCCGGTCGTCTGAACGGCATCGAAATCGCGCGTACCGAGTGGTACCGCGAAGGCCGCGTGCCCCTGCACACGCTGCGCGCCGACATCGACTACGCAACGTCGGAAGCAAAGACGACGTACGGTGTCATCGGCGTCAAGGTGTGGGTCTACAAGGGCGACACGCTCGGCCGCAACGACGCGCCGGTGGTCGAAGAAGTGACCGAAGACAAGCGTCCGCGTCGCAACGCGCGTCCGGGCGACCGTCGTCCGCGCCGTGACGGTGAAGGCGGCGCTCCGGGTGCTCGCCGTGGCGCACCGCGCCGTGGCGCCGGCAAGCCGGAAGACGGCAAGACTGGAGAATAACGATGCTGCAACCGAAACGCAGGAAGTATCGCAAAGAGCAGAAGGGCCGTAACACCGGTATCGCCACGCGCGGCAACGCCGTGTCGTTCGGTGAGTTCGGCCTGAAGGCTGTCGGTCGCGGCCGTCTGACCGCGCGTCAGATCGAGGCGGCGCGTCGTGCAATGACGCGTCACATCAAGCGCGGCGGCCGCATCTGGATTCGCATCTTCCCGGACAAGCCGATTTCGCAGAAGCCGGCCGAAGTGCGGATGGGTAACGGTAAGGGTAACCCTGAGTACTACGTCGCCGAGATTCAGCCGGGCAAGATGCTGTATGAAATGGATGGCGTATCCGAAGAACTGGCGCGTGAAGCGTTCCGTCTGGCCGCAGCGAAGCTGCCGCTGAAGACGACGTTCATCGTGCGTCAGCTCGGCGCCTAAGGAGAAAACATGAAGGCTTCCGAACTTCTCCAGAAAGATCAGGCCGCGCTCAACAAGGAGCTGTCGGACCTGTTGAAGGCGCAATTCGGCCTGCGCATGCAACTCGCGACCCAGCAGCTCACGAACACGAGCCAGCTGAAGAAGGTTCGTCGCGACATCGCACGTGTGCGGACCGTCCTGACTCAGAAGGCGAACCAGAAATGAACGATAGCGTGAAAACCTCGCTGAAGCGGACGCTCGTCGGTAAGGTCGTCAGCAACAAGATGGACAAGACCGTCACCGTGCTGGTCGAGCACCGCGTCAAGCACCCGATCTACGGCAAGTATGTCGTGCGCTCGAAGAAGTACCACGCGCACGATGAAGCGAACACCTACAACGAAGGCGATCTCGTCGAAATCCAGGAAACCCGTCCTGTTTCGAAGACGAAGGCCTGGGCGGTTTCGCGTCTCGTCGAGGCGGCCCGCGTGATCTAAGCGGGAAAGGCAGTAAAAAGTGCTTCAGCAGTAGAAGTGCTTGAAATCGCAAAGTTTTTGCTTGCGTGGCCGGGATTATTTGTTATAATCCCGGTCTTCCCTCTTTATGGGAGCCCCGTCGCGGGCGAAGTGACTGGTGGGGGAAGCGGACTGGCGTCAGGCCTGCTCCGAAGGATTCACCGATTGCGATGGCGGGTTTCGTTTGCCGTCGCTGCTGTTCCAACCCAAGCAGCCTCGGCTGACGGGACCAAGACTGACCGTATGCGCCATGGTGGCGTATCCGGATTAAGTTGGGAAAGACAAACCATGATCCAGACCGAATCTCGGCTTGAAGTGGCCGACAACACGGGTGCGCGTGAAGTCATGTGCATCAAGGTGCTCGGCGGCTCGAAGCGTCGTTATGCCAGCATTGGCGACATCATCAAGGTGAGCGTCAAAGAGGCAACGCCGCGCGGGCGCGTGAAGAAAGGCGAAATCTACAACGCCGTGGTGGTCCGCACCGCCAAGGGCGTTCGCCGTCAAGACGGCTCGCTGATCAAGTTCGACGGCAACGCCGCTGTGCTTTTGAATAACAAGCTCGAGCCGATCGGCACCCGTATCTTCGGGCCGGTCACGCGTGAGCTGCGTAGCGAACGATTCATGAAGATCGTGTCGCTGGCGCCGGAAGTGCTGTAAGGAGTCGCGATGAACAAGATTCGCAAGGGTGACGAGGTGGTCGTCATCACCGGCAAGGACAAAGGCAAGCGCGGTGTCGTGCTGGCCGTGGGCGCCGAGCATGTGACGGTCGAGGGTATCAACCTCGTCAAGAAGCATGTGAAGCCGAACCCGATGAAGGGTACGACGGGCGGCGTGGAAGCGAAGACGATGCCGCTGCATATTTCGAACGTCGCACTGGTCGACGCGAACGGCAAGGCTTCGCGTGTTGGCATCAAGGTCGAGGATGGCAAGAAGGTTCGCTTCCTGAAGACGACCGGTGCCGTGCTGAGCGCCTGACGCTGCGGAGTAGAGAAATGGCACGTTTTCAAGAGTTTTACAAAGAGAAGGTTGTTCCCGGCCTGATCGAGAAGTTCGGCTACAAGTCGGTCATGGAAGTGCCGCGCATCACCAAGATCACGCTGAACATGGGTCTTGGCGAAGCGGTCGCCGACAAGAAGATCATCGAGAACGCCGTCGGCGATCTGACGAAGATCGCGGGTCAGAAGCCTGTCGTGACGAAGGCTCGCAAGGCAATCGCGGGCTTCAAGATTCGTCAAGGCTACCCGATCGGCGCGATGGTCACGCTGCGCGGCCGCGCGATGTACGAATTCCTCGATCGTTTCGTGACGGTTGCCCTGCCCCGCGTGCGCGATTTCCGCGGCGTGTCGGGCCGTGCATTCGATGGTCGCGGCAACTACAACATCGGTGTGAAAGAGCAGATCATTTTCCCCGAAATCGATTACGACAAGATCGACGCGCTGCGTGGGCTGAACATCAGCATCACGACGACCGCGAAGACCGACGACGAAGCGAAGGCTCTGCTCGCCAGCTTCAAGTTCCCGTTCAGAAACTGAGGTTACCGTGGCTAAACTGGCACTGATCGAACGTGAAAAGAAGCGCGCTCGCCTTGCGCAAAAGTACGCTCCGAAGCGTGCTGAACTGAAGGCGATCATCGACGACGCGAGCAAGTCCGAAGAAGAGCGCTACGCCGCTCGCCTGGAACTGCAGCAACTGCCCCGCAACGCGAACCCGACCCGCAAGCGTAACCGCTGCGCGATCACGGGCCGTCCGCGCGGCACGTTCCGCAAGTTCGGCCTCGCGCGCAACAAGATTCGTGAAATCGCATTCCGTGGCGAGATTCCTGGCCTGACCAAGGCGAGCTGGTAATAGGAGAAACATAAATGAGCATGAGTGATCCTATCGCCGATATGCTGACTCGCATCCGCAACGCGCAGATGGTCGAGAAGGTTTCGGTGTCGATGCCCTCGTCGAAGGTCAAGGTTGCGATCGCGCAGGTCCTGAAGGACGAAGGTTATATCGACGATTTCGCAGTGAAGGCGGAAGGCGCGAAGGCCGAGCTGAACATCGCGCTGAAGTACTACGCTGGCCGTCCGGTCATCGAGCGCCTTGAGCGCGTGTCGAAGCCGGGTCTGCGCGTGTACCGCGGCCGTAACGAGATTCCGCAGGTCATGAATGGCCTCGGTGTGGCAATCGTGTCGACGCCGAAGGGCGTGATGACCGACCGCAAGGCGCGCGCTACCGGCGTCGGCGGCGAAGTCATCTGCTACGTCGCTTAAAGCCGAAAGGAGAGAGGAACATGTCTCGAGTAGGTAAGAGCCCGATCGCGCTGCAAGGCGCGGAAGTCAAGCTGGCCGACGGCGCGATCATCGTCAAGGGTCCGCTGGGCACCATCACGCAAGCGGTCAATCCGCTCGTGAACGTGGCGAACAACGACGGCACGCTGAACCTGTCGCCGGTCGACGACAGCCGCGAAGCAAATGCACTGTCGGGCACGATGCGCGCGATCATCGCGAATGCCGTGCACGGCGTGACCAAGGGTTTCGAGCGCAAGCTGACGCTGGTTGGCGTCGGTTATCGTGCGCAGGCGCAAGGCGACAAGCTGAACCTGTCGCTGGGTTTCTCGCACCCGGTGGTGCACCAGATGCCGGAAGGCGTCAAGGCTGAAACCCCGACGCAAACCGAAATCGTGATCAAGGGGATCGACAAGCAGAAAGTCGGCCAAGTCGCTGCCGAAGTGCGCGGCTACCGTCCGCCCGAGCCGTACAAGGGCAAGGGCGTGCGCTATGCCGACGAGGTTGTGATCCTCAAAGAAACGAAGAAGAAGTAAGGGTGCGCAATCATGGATAAGACTCAATCTCGCCTGCGCCGCGCTCGCCAGACGCGTATCAAGATCGCTGAGTTGCAGGTCGCGCGTCTCGCCGTGCATCGCACGAACACGCACATCTACGCTCAGGTGTTCTCGCCCTGCGGCACCAAGGTGCTGGCCAGCGCGTCGACGCTCGAAGCCGAAGTGCGCGCTCAGCTCGCCGACAAGTCGGGCAAGGGCGGCAACGTCGCCGCTGCCACGCTGATCGGCAAGCGTATCGCCGAAAAGGCCAAGGCCGCCGGCATCGAATCCGTCGCCTTCGACCGCTCGGGCTTCCGCTACCACGGCCGCGTGAAGGCGCTGGCCGAGGCAGCTCGCGAAGCTGGGCTCAAGTTCTAAGGAAGGAATCGTCATGGCAAAGATGCAAGCGAAAGTTCAGGCTGACGAGCGCGACGACGGCCTTCGCGAAAAGATGATCTCGGTCAATCGCGTGACCAAGGTCGTGAAGGGTGGCCGTATTCTCGGCTTCGCCGCACTGACCGTGGTTGGCGATGGCGATGGCCGCGTCGGCATGGGCAAGGGCAAGGCGAAGGAAGTGCCGGTTGCCGTCCAGAAGGCGATGGAGCAGGCCCGCCGCAACATGTTCAAGGTGCCGCTGAAGAACGGCACGCTGCAGCACGAAGTGCACGGCAAGCACGGTGCGTCGACGGTTCTCCTCGCTCCGGCGAAGGACGGTACCGGCGTGATCGCCGGCGGCCCGATGCGCGCGGTGTTCGACGTGATGGGCGTGCAGAA
Source organism: Burkholderia sp. MSMB1498 (assembly GCF_001526245.1). NCBI lineage: Bacteria > Pseudomonadati > Pseudomonadota > Betaproteobacteria > Burkholderiales > Burkholderiaceae > Burkholderia > Burkholderia sp. MSMB1498. Next base: position 18,902 of record NZ_LOYJ01000064.1, on the reverse strand, counting down.
CGTCGTCGCGAAGAGCCACGGCTCGACGAACCCGTACAACCTCGTTCGTGCGACGCTGGACGGCCTGCGCAAGCAGTCGACCCCGGCCGACATCGCGGCGAAGCGCGGCAAGTCCGTCGAAGAAATTTTGGGCTAAGCCCAGGTGGTCACCATGTCTGAAAAAACTGTCAAGGTTCAGCTCGTGAAGAGCCTGATTGGGACCCGCGAATCGCACCGCGCCACCGTGCGCGGTCTGGGTCTGCGCCGTCTCAACTCGGTCAGCGAACTGCAGGATACGCCGGCGGTGCGCGGGATGATCAACAAGGTCTCGTACCTTGTGAAGGTCATCGGTTAAGCGGCCGACTACGGATCAAGGAGTTGATATGGAATTGAATAACCTGAAGCCGGCGGCAGGCGCTAAGCATGCGAAGCGTCGCGTTGGCCGCGGCATCGGTTCCGGCCTCGGTAAGACGGCCGGCCGTGGTCACAAGGGGCAGAAATCGCGTTCGGGCGGCTTTCACAAGGTCGGCTTCGAAGGCGGTCAGATGCCGCTGCAGCGTCGTCTGCCGAAGCGCGGCTTCACGTCCCTGACGAAGGAATTCGTCGGTGAAGTGCGCCTCTCCGACCTCGAAAAGCTGCCGGTCGACGAAGTCGATCTGCTCGCTCTGAAGCAAGCCGGCCTCGTCGGCGAGCTGACCAAGAGCGCGAAGATCATCGCGACGGGCGAGCTGAAGCGCAAGATCGTCGTCAAGGGTCTCGGTGCGACGAAGGGTGCGCGCGCCGCGATCGAGGCGGCCGGCGGTTCGTTTGCCGAGTGACACGCAACGCGTGCCGTCACTAGCATTTGCATCGGAGAAGATACTTGGCTAACAGCCCGAGTCTCGCAAAACCCGGTCGAAGCACGGCGAAGTTCGGCGATCTGCGTCGGCGTGCAATGTTCTTGCTGCTGGCGCTGATCGTCTATCGCATCGGCGCGCACATCCCGGTGCCGGGCATCGACCCGGATCAACTGGCGAAGCTGTTCCAGAGCCAGGCGGGCGGCATCCTGGGCATGTTCAACATGTTCTCGGGTGGCGCGCTGTCTCGCTTTACGATCTTCGCGCTGGGGATCATGCCGTATATCTCGGCGTCGATCATCATGCAGCTGATGGCGATCGTGTCGCCGCAGCTCGAGGCGCTGAAGAAGGAAGGGCAGGCCGGACAGCGGAAGATCACGCAGTACACGCGGTACTTCACCGTGGTGCTCGCGACGTTCCAGGCTTTCGGCATCGCGGCCGCGCTGGAGAATCAGCCGGGGCTCGTGACCGATCCGGGCGCGGTGTTCCGTCTGACGACGGTCGTCACGCTGGTGACGGGAACGATGTTCCTGATGTGGCTCGGCGAGCAGATCACCGAGCGTGGTCTCGGCAACGGCATCTCGATCATCATCTTCGGCGGGATCGCAGCAGGGTTCCCGAATGCCGTCGGTGGGTTGTTCGAGCTGGTGCGCACGGGTTCGATGAGCATCATTTCGGCGATCATCATCGTCGTTCTGATCGCCGCGGTGACTTACCTGGTCGTGTTCATCGAACGCGGTCAGCGCAAGATCCTCGTGAACTACGCGAAGCGCCAGGTCGGCAACAAGATTTACGGCGGGCAGTCGTCGCACCTGCCGCTGAAGCTGAACATGTCGGGCGTGATTCCGCCGATCTTCGCATCGTCGATCATCCTGTTCCCGGCGACGATCCTGAGCTGGTTCAGCTCGGGCGAGCGCAAGGGCTGGCTGTCCGACACGCTGCACAACGTCGCGGAAGCGCTGAAGCCGGGCCAGCCGGTCTATGTGCTGCTTTACACGCTGGCAATCGTGTTTTTCTGCTTCTTCTACACCGCGCTGGTGTTCAACAGCAGGGAAACCGCGGACAACCTGAAGAAGAGTGGCGCGTTCGTGCCGGGCATCCGTCCGGGCGACCAGACCGCGCGATACATCGACCGGATTCTCACGCGTCTCACGCTGGCCGGTGCGATCTACATCGTCTTCGTGTGTCTGCTGCCGGAGTTCCTGGTGTTGCGCTGGAACGTGCCGTTTTATTTTGGTGGAACGTCGCTGCTGATCATTGTCGTCGTCACGATGGACTTCATGGCGCAGGTGCAGTCGTACGTTATGTCGCAACAGTATGAGTCGCTGCTCAAGAAAGCCAATTTCAAGGGCGGCAACATCCCAATGCGTTAAAAAGGACTTATGGCCAAAGACGATGTAATCCAGATGCAGGGTGAGGTGATCGAAAACCTTCCGAATGCGACCTTCCGGGTGAAGCTGGAAAACGGCCATGTCGTATTGGGACATATCTCCGGAAAGATGCGGATGCACTATATCCGTATCCTTCCCGGCGACAAGGTGACGGTTGAATTGACGCCTTACGATCTGTCTCGTGCGCGGATCGTGTTCCGGGCGAAGTGATTTAGAAAAAGGGTAATATCATGAAAGTGATGGCATCGGTTAAGCGCATTTGCCGCAATTGCAAGATCATCAAGCGCAAGGGCGTGGTTCGCGTGATCTGCAGCTCGGATCCGCGTCACAAGCAGCGTCAAGGCTGACTGCGCGTTTGTTTGCGCTTTTTGTTTGAGGAAAAACAATGGCTCGTATCGCAGGGGTTAACATCCCGAACCACCAGCATACCGAAATCGGTCTGACGGCGATTTTTGGTATCGGCCGCACGCGCTCGCGCAGCATCTGCGTGGCTTCTGGTGTGGCTTTCTCGAAGAAGGTCAAGGACCTGACCGACGCAGACCTCGAAAAGCTGCGTGAAGAAGTGGGCAAGTTTGTCGTCGAAGGCGATCTGCGCCGTGAAGTGACGATGAACATCAAGCGCCTGATGGACCTCGGCTGCTACCGCGGCGTGCGCCATCGCAAGGGCTTGCCCATGCGCGGCCAGCGTACGCGTACGAACGCCCGTACTCGCAAGGGTCCGCGTCGTGCAGCGCAAGCGCTGAAGAAGTAAGCGGAACTGACAGTTACAGGAAAACGTAATGGCTAAGGCTTCGAACACCGCGGCGCAACGCGTTCGCAAGAAAGTCAAGAAGAACGTCGCTGAAGGCGTGGTTCACGTTCACGCGTCGTTCAACAACACGATCATCACGATCACCGATCGCCAGGGCAATGCGCTGGCGTGGGCGACGTCGGGCGGCCAGGGCTTCAAGGGCTCGCGCAAATCGACGCCGTTCGCCGCACAGGTGGCTGCCGAGTCGGCCGGCCGCGTGGCGATGGAATATGGCGTGAAGAATCTGGAAGTGCGGATCAAGGGCCCCGGCCCGGGCCGCGAGTCGGCAGTGCGCGCACTGCACGGTCTCGGCATCAAGATCACCGCGATTTCGGACGTGACGCCGATTCCGCACAACGGCTGCCGTCCGCCGAAGCGTCGCCGCATCTAACGATGCGTTGGCGCCTTGCCTGTCGCCGCTTTGCGTCGACGGGCTGCGCTTTTTTGATTGCGCATTTGATTGATTAAGCCCACCGTTCGCCCCAAAGGGCGCGAACTAGCGCGGATTCCGGTTCGCGTCATAGATAGATAGAGGAATGCAAAGTGGCACGTTATATCGGCCCTAAAGCCAAGCTGTCTCGCCGTGAAGGCACCGATCTGTTCCTGAAGAGCGCGCGCCGCTCGCTCGCCGATAAGTGCAAGCTCGACAGCAAGCCCGGTCAGCACGGCCGCACCTCGGGTGCGCGCACGTCGGACTACGGCACGCAGCTCCGCGAAAAGCAGAAGGTCAAGCGCATTTACGGCGTGCTGGAGCGTCAGTTCCGCCGCTACTTCGCAGAAGCCGACCGCCGCAAGGGCAACACGGGTGAAAACCTGCTGCAACTGCTCGAGTCGCGTCTCGACAACGTCGTGTACCGCATGGGCTTCGGCTCGACCCGCGCTGAAGCGCGTCAGCTCGTGAGCCACAAGGCGATCACCGTCAACGGCATCGTCGCGAACATCCCGTCGCTGCAAGTGAAGTCGGGCGACGTGATCTCGATCCGTGAAAAGGCAAAGAAGCAGGCGCGTATCGTCGAAGCGCTGTCGCTGGCCGAGCAAGGCGGCATGCCGAGCTGGGTTGCGGTCGATGCGAAGAAGTTCGAAGGCACGTTCAAGCAAATGCCGGAGCGCGCCGACATCGCGGGCGACATCAACGAAAGCCTGATCGTCGAATTGTATTCGCGTTAATCCGATTGATGGCCGAGGAATCCTGTTCATTGCGTCGCGCAAGGCAGGGCCTCGGCTGTTCATTTTCAGGTTGTTACCGGTCAGCCTTATCGGTGTAACGAGCCGAGGGTATTGAAAAGGAAAACCTATGCAAACCAGTTTGTTGAAACCCAAGATCATCGCCGTGGAATCGCTGGGCGAGAACCACGCGAAGGTGGTGATGGAACCGTTCGAACGCGGTTACGGCCACACCTTGGGCAATGCGCTTCGCCGCGTGCTGTTGTCGTCGATGGTCGGTTACGCGCCGACCGAAGTGACGATCGCCGGCGTCGTGCACGAGTATTCGACGCTTGATGGTGTGCAAGAGGACGTCGTCAACCTGCTGCTGAACCTGAAGGGCGTGGTGTTCAAGCTGCATAACCGCGACGAAGTCACGGTGACGCTGCGCAAGGAAGGCGAAGGCGTCGTGACGGCCGGCGATATCGAACTGGCTCACGACTGCGAAGTCATCAACCCGAATCACGTGATCGCGCATCTGTCGAAGGGCGGCAAGCTCGACGTGCAGATCAAGGTCGAGAAGGGCCGCGGCTACGTGCCGGGCAACGTGCGCCGTTACGGCGACGAGACGGCGAAGATCATCGGCCGCATCGTCCTGGACGCGTCGTTCTCGCCGGTTCGCCGCGTGAGCTATGCGGTCGAGAGCGCGCGCGTCGAGCAGCGTACCGACCTCGACAAGCTCGTGATGAACATCGAAACGAGCGGCGTTATCACGCCGGAAGAAGCGATCCGCCAATCGGCACGCATCCTCGTCGACCAGCTGTCCGTGTTCGCCGCGCTGGAAGGCACGGAAACGGCCGCGGAAGCGCCGTCGCGCGCGCCGCAGATCGACCCGATCCTGCTGCGCCCGGTCGATGACCTCGAGCTGACCGTCCGTTCGGCGAACTGCCTGAAGGCCGAGAACATCTACTACATCGGCGACCTGATCCAGCGCACGGAAAACGAGCTGCTGAAGACGCCGAACCTCGGCCGCAAGTCGCTCAACGAGATCAAGGAAGTGCTCGCTTCGCGCGGTCTCACGCTGGGCATGAAGCTCGAGAACTGGCCGCCGGCCGGCCTCGACAAGTAATCCCGGTTGCCGCGGTAACTGGTCAAGATGCGGATTTTCTTTTAAAATCCGCATCTTGCTTTTTTTCATACCGGCCCGTGCGCCTGATTTTCTCGCGCGATAGAAGAGCTGGATCAAAACTTTGAATCAAGGAAACTGAAATGCGTCACCGTCATGGTCTGCGGAAACTGAACCGCACGAGCAGCCACCGTCTGGCTATGCTCCGCAACATGTCCAACTCGCTGATCGAGCACGAAGTCATCAAGACGACGCTGCCGAAGGCGAAGGAACTTCGTAAGGTGGTCGAGCCCCTCATCACGCTCGGCAAGAAGCCGTCGCTCGCGAACCGCCGGCTGGCGTTCAACCGCCTGCGCGATCGCGATTCCGTCGCGAAGCTGTTCGACGTGCTCGGCCCGCGCTTCGCGAACCGTCCGGGCGGCTATCTGCGCATCCTGAAGTTCGGTTTCCGCGTCGGCGACAACGCGCCGATGGCGCTCGTCGAGCTGCTCGACCGTCCGGAAGTCGGCGAGACCGAAAACGTCCAGGAAGCCGAATAAGCGTCTTCCCGCACGTAGCACGAAGGGCCAAGCAATGCTTGGCCCTTTTTGTTTTCGTTGACCGATTTCGTGCGTCGGATTGACGCGCACGCGCGGCCCACGCGCTCACCCGACGTGCGATACGATATGACGTTTCAACGAGCACACGGAGGCGCGAATGGTGATCGTGATGATGTTGACGACCGTGCCCGACGCCGCCGTCGCCCGCGCGCTCGCCGACGGCGCGCTGTCGGCCCGGCTCGCCGCGTGCGTATCCGAGCTCGGCGCGATCCGTTCGAGCTACCATTGGCAGGGCAAGGTCGAGATGGCCGACGAGATCCAGTTGCTGTTCAAGACGAGCGCCGTGCGGGCGCTCGAGCTCGAACGCTATATCCAGTCGCACCACCCGTACGACGTCCCGGAAATCGTCTCGTGGCAGGCGACGGCGTCCGCCGCCTACGGCCAGTGGGTGGCTACCGAAACTCAGCGTCTATTTCATGTTTAACCGTATTCCGCTTTACGCGCAGTCCCGCCTTTGCTTCCTGCTCGCCGTCGTCGCGCTGCTCGGTGCGCTGCTCGGGGCGTCGTTCGCGGCGCGCGCCGCTGACGACTTCCTCGACCCTTCCGTCGCGTTCAAATTCAGCGCGAGCAAGGCGCCGGGGCAGGTCGACATTCATTTCAAGATTGCCGACGGCTATTACATGTATCGCGAGCGCTTCGCGTTCGCCGTGAAAAGCGGCTCGGCGACGCTCGGCGAGCCGCAATTGCCCGCCGGACACGTGAAGTTCGATCCGACGTTCCAGAAGAACGTCGAGACCTACCGCGGCGACCTGACGATCCATCTGCCCGTCAAGCAGGCGGCGGGGCCGTTCGAGCTGGCGGTGACGTCGCAGGGCTGTGCGGACGAGGGGATCTGCTATCCGCCCGCCGAGCACGTCGCGCGGATCGACGGCGCGGCGCTCGGCGCAGCCGGCGCGCGCCCCGTCGCGGCGGCGGCCGGAGCCGATCCGGCCGCCGCCGACGGCGGCAGCTGGTACGAGCGCGTGACGAGTGCCGACTACGCACGTTCGTTGCTCGAAGGCCACGGATTCCTGACGATCGTCGCGCTCTATTTCGTGGCCGGCATGGTGCTGAGCCTGTTGCCGTGCTCGTATCCGATGATCCCGATCTTGTCGGCGATCATCGTCGGCGAAGGCGCGCATGCGACGCGCACGCGCGCGTTTGCGCTATCGCTCACCTATGTGATCGGCATGGCGCTCGTCTATACGGCGCTCGGCGTCGCGGCGGCGCTCGTCGGGCAGAGCCTCGGCGCGTGGCTGCAGAATCCGTGGGTGCTCGGCGCGTTCGCGCTGCTCCTCACGGTGTTCGCGCTGCTGCTGATCGGCGGAATCGACATCACGTTGCCGCAGCGCTGGCAAAGCGGCGCCGCGCAGACGACCGGGCCGCGCAAGGGCGGACGCTTCGCGGCCGTCGCGACGATGGGCGCGCTGTCGGCGCTCGTCGTCGGCGCGTGCATGACCGCGCCGCTTTTCGCCGTGCTCGCGTTCATCGCGCACACCGGCAGCGCGTTCCTCGGCGGCGCCGCGCTCTTCTCGATGGGCGTCGGCCTCGGCGTTCCGCTCCTCGTCATCGGGATCGGCGCGGGCACACTGTTGCCGCGCGCCGGCGCGTGGATGGACGGCGTGAAGGTGTTCTTCGGCGTCGTGCTGCTCGCCGCTGCGCTGTGGATCGTCTGGCCGGCGCTGAACGCCGCGTCGCAGCTCGGTCTGGGCGCGTTGTGGCTGCTGATCGCCGCCGCCGCGCTCGGGCTCTTCACGCCGCATTCGGGCTCGTCGTCGATCTGGCGTCGCCTTGGGCGCGGGCTCGGTGCGGCGCTCGCGATCTGGGCCGCGACGCTCCTCGTCGGACTCGCGGCGGGCTCGACCGATCCGCTGCGCCCGCTCGCGGTGCTCGCGGCGCGCGCGGCGCCGGTCGGCGCGGCCGCCGCGAGTGCCGGCTCGGTTGCGCATGAAGGGCCGGCGTTCGCGCCGGTGCGCTCGCTCGCCGAGCTCGACGAGATCGTGAAGACGTCGACGCAGCCGGTAATGCTCGACTTTTATGCGGACTGGTGCGTGAGCTGCAAGGAGATGGAGCATCTGACGTTCAGCGACGCGCGCGTCGGCGCGCGGCTCGCGCAAATGCGTCTCGTGCACGCGGACGTGACGGCGAACACGCCGGACGATCAGGCGCTCTTGAAGCGCTTCGGCCTGTTCGGACCGCCGGGCATCATCGTGTTCGAGCGGAACGGGCAGGAGCGCGGTCGCGTCGTCGGCTATCAATCCGCCGATCGGTTCCTGCGCAGTCTCGATCGGATGTCGCTGCCGGCTGCGTTGTCGGCGTCGTGACGGAATCGAAGCGGGCCCTGCGAGCGAATGCGCGGCGCGCGCCGCCATCGCCGCCGAAGTCGATCGGGCGCAAATAAAAATGGCGAGGCATCGAGCCTCGCCATTTTCGATTTCGCTATTCGCGCGTTCCGCTTCGCTTGCGCAAACGCCCGCGTCTGACGCTTACTTCTGCGCGCGCAGCAGCCGCGCCGCGTCGAGCGCGAAGTACGTGAGGATGCCGTCCGCGCCCGCTCGCTTGAACGCAAGCAGCGATTCGAGCACGACCTTGTCGTGATCGAGCCAGCCGTTCTGCGCGGCGGCCTTCAGCATCGCGTACTCGCCGCTCACCTGATAGACGTAGGTCGGAAAGCGGAATTCGTCCTTCACGCGGCGCACGATGTCGAGATACGGCATGCCGGGCTTCACCATCACCATGTCCGCGCCTTCGTCGATGTCGAGGCGCACTTCGCGCAACGCTTCGTCGCTGTTGGCGGGGTCCATCTGGTAGGTCATCTTGTTGCTCTTGCCGAGATTCGACGCGGAGCCGACGGCGTCGCGGAACGGGCCGTAGAACGCGGACGCATACTTTGCCGAGTACGCCATGATTCGCGTGTAGATGTGGCCGTCGCTCTCGAGCATCTCGCGCACGGCGCCGATGCGGCCGTCCATCATGTCCGACGGCGCGACGATGTCGACACCCGCTTCCGCCTGCGCGCGCGCCTGCTCGACGAGGATCTCGAGCGTTTCGTCGTTGAGCACGTAACCGGATTCGTCGAGCACGCCGTCCTGGCCGTGGCTCGTATACGGATCGAGCGCGACGTCGGTCAGCACGCCGAGCTCGGGGAAGCGGCGCTTCAGCTCGCGCACCGCGCGCGGGATCAGCCCTTCGGGATTGGTTGCCTCGCGGCCGTCGGGCGTCTTCAACGACGGCTCGATCGCCGGGAAGAGCGACAGGACCGGCACGCCGAGTTCGACGCATTGCTCGGCGACGCCCATCAGCAGATCCACCGACACGCGCTCGACGCCCGGCATCGACGGCACCGGCTGGCGCACGTTCGTGCCTTCGACGACGAACACGGGGTAGATCAGATCGTTCGTGGTGAGGATGTTCTCGCGCATCAGGCGGCGCGAGAAATCGTCGCGGCGCATGCGGCGAGGGCGGTGCAGGGGATGGATGCTCATGGCGGAATGGCTGGGATCTGTGCCCGACGGAACCTTACAGTTCCCTTCGGTAAACTTTTGAGACAATGGTATATGATAGCGATCGAGCAACGCGCACTGCGCAATGCTCCCCGCTTCTCCTCCCTGAGCGGGTGCCTGTCGTTTTTCGATTAGGCTGTTTAACCCGCCGTCAAACGGCGGGTTTTTTTATGGGCCGCACGAATCGAGACATCCGTCAGGTGGGACGTGCGTCACGCAGCACGTCGCGCGATCGTCATTCTGCTACAGCCGCGCGATCTTCGTCGGCGGCCGCGGGCCGCACCCAGCTCTCGATCAGCGCGTGCGCGTCGTCGAGCCCCGTGCGCTTGAGCGCCGAGAAAAGCTGCACCGTCAGCTTGCCTGCGTAACCCGCGTCCCGATACGCGTCGAGCCCCTTTTGCGTCGCACGCAGCGCGTTGATGCTCTCCTGCCGCGTCAATTTGTCGCACTTCGTCAGAAGCGTGTGAATCGGCTTGCCGGTCGGCGCGAACCATTCGATCATCCGGCGATCGAGTTCGGTGAGCGGCCGGCGCGAGTCCATCATCAGGATCATCCCGCGCAACTGCGGGCGCGATTGCAGGTACGTCGACAGCAATTGCTCCCAGTGCGCCTTCGCCGCGCCCGGCACTTCCGCGTAGCCGTAGCCCGGCAGATCGACGAGGTGCGCGACGGGCTCCGCGGCCGGGCCGACCGAGAAATAGTTGATGTGCTGCGTGCGCCCGGGCGTCTTCGACGCGAAAGCGAGCCGCTTCTGGTTGCAAAGCACGTTGATCGCCGTCGATTTGCCGGCATTCGAGCGGCCTGCGAACGCGATTTCGGGCTGCGCGGTCGGCGGCAGGTCGCGCAGATGATTGACGGTCGTGAAGAAGCGGGCTTGATGGAGCAAGAAGGCCATGGGACAGGAGGCGACGGGCGGCGTGGGCCGCGCGGTGGAAGGCGGGGAGCCCCGAAGTAGCCCTGATGGGCATCGGGGCTTTCATCGGGGTATTGTACAATACGGCGCATTTGCCGCAGCCGGCGGAAGCTGATGAGCGCGCTTCTACGGTAGACTGGGCGCCGTCGTTTTTTTCAGAACCTCACTACTCCCACAAGACGAAACAAGGTGTGCGAATGAATCGACTGAGCAAGTCTTCGGTGGTGCTTCAGTTCGCAGTAGCAGGGCTCGTTGGTTTCATGGCGGAGGCAAAGGCGGCGGATGCGGCGAAGCCGGATCTCGACCGGGGCAAGGCGATCGCGACGCAGGTGTGCGCGGCGTGCCACGGTGCCGACGGCAACAGCGCGACGGGTTCGTTCCCGAAGCTCGCCGGCCAGCATCCCGATTACCTCGTCAAGCAGTTGCACGATTTCAAGACGCAGCCGGGCGCGAAGGGGCCGGTGCGCGTCAACGCCGTGATGGTCGGATTCGCGAGCGCGCTGAACGATCAGGACGCGCGCAATGTCGCCGCCTATTACGGGTCGCAGTCGGCCAAGCTCGGCGCCGCGCGCGACGCGGCCACCGTGCCCGCCGGGCAGAAAATCTATCGCGGCGGCATCACCGAGAAGGGCGTGCCCGCCTGCGCGAGCTGCCATGGGCCGACGGGACAAGGGATTCCGATCCAGTATCCCCGGTTGTCGGGGCAGTGGGCCGACTACACGGTCGCGCAGCTGACCGCGTTCCAGCAGGGCACGCGCAGCAACGAGGCGATGCATCAGATCGCGCTGCGGCTGACGGACGGCGAGGTCAAGGCCGTCGCCGATTACATCGCCGGCCTGCACTGAGCCGATTTCGGTTCGCGAGCCGAATGAACGAGCCGTCCGCGTGCGCGGCGGCCGCTAGAACAAGAAAAGGGTGGGGCGCCGTCGAAGCACGGCCGCCTTGCCCTTTTTTGCTGTGAGTTGGAGTTTGAATGAGCGTTACCACGTCGGGGTTGCAGTCGAGAGCGGGACAGTCCGCAGTCAAGCGCGCGGTCGAGCTGCTGAGCTCGATGCGTTTTGCGATCGCGCTGCTCGTCGTGCTGTCGATCGCGAGCATCATCGGCACGGTCCTCACGCAGGACGATCCGTACCCTAACTACGTCAACCAGTTCGGCCCGTTCTGGGCGGACATCTTCCGCGCGCTCAGCCTCTACACGGTCTACAGCGCGTGGTGGTTCATGCTGATCCTGATCTTCCTCGTCGCGTCGATCTCGCTGTGCGTGATCCGCAACGCGCCGAAGATGCTCGCCGACGTGAAGAGCTGGAAGGACAAGGTCCGCGAAGGCAGCCTGCGCGCGTTCCACCACAAGGCCGAATTCGCGGTTTCGGGGGATCGCGCGCGCGCGACGCAGACCGTCGCAGCGTTCGTCGCGAAGGCGGGCTACAGGCACGTCGTGCGCGAGTCGGACGGCGCGACGCTCGTCGCCGCGAAGCGCGGCGCGCTGACGAAGTTCGGCTACATCGCCGCGCACCTCGCGATCGTCGTGATCTGCATCGGCGGCCTGCTCGACAGCAACCTGCCGATCAAATTCCAGATGTGGATGTTCGGCAAGAGCCCCGTCAACTCGAGCGCGACGATCAGCGAGATCGGGCCCGAGCACCGGCTGTCCGCGTCTAACCCGACGTTCCGCGGCTACGCATGGGTGCCGGAGGGCCAGTACGTGTCGACCGCGATCCTCAATCAGCCGACCGGCTCGCTGATCCAGGATCTGCCGTTCTCGATCCAGCTCGAGAAATTCATCGTCGACTACTACTCGACCGGCATGCCGAAGCTCTTCGCGAGCGACATCGTCGTCGTCGATCGCGAGACCGGCAAGCGGATTCCCGTGCGCGTCGAGGTCAACAAGCCGTTCACGTACAAGGGCGTGTCGATCTATCAGTCGAGCTTCCAGGACGGCGGCTCGCTGATGGAAATGACCGCGTATCCGATGGCCGGCTCGAGCGCCGCGACGTTCCCGTTCAAGGGCACGATCGGCAATTCGGCGCCGCTGCCGATGGCGGGCGCCGACGGCGAGACCGTCGAGTTCTCCGATTTCCGCGCGATCAACGTCGAGAACGTTACCGACGCGAACGGCAAGACCGACGCGCGCGGCGTCGCGGCGAACCGCTCGATCAAGGAGATCTTCGACGAGCGGCTCGGCTCCGGCGCGAAGACGTCGAAGCCGCTCGAACTGCACAACATCGGGCCGTCGGTCCAGTACAAGGTGCGCGGCAAGGACGGCCAGGCGCGCGAGTTCAACAATTACATGCTGCCCGTCGACATGGGCGGCGATCGCGTGTTCCTCGCCGGCGTGCGCGCGAGCCCGAACGATCCGTTCCGCTATCTGCGGATTCCGGCCGACAGCCGCGACACCGTCGGCGAATGGATGCGGCTGCGCGCGACGCTCGAGGACCCGGCGGCGCGCACCGAGGCGGCGCGGCGCTTCGCGCAGCATTCGCTGAGCGCCGGCGATGCCGCGTTGCGCGACCGGCTCGAAGACAGCGCGCAGCGCGTCCTGACCCTTTTCGCCGGCGCGGACGGCGGCATCGGCCGCGGCGCCGACGGCAATCCGGTGGGCGGCTTCCAGGCGGTCGCGACCTTCATCGACCGTTCGGTGCCGAAAGACGAGAAGGAGAAGGCCGCCGCGCTGCTGTTGCGGATGCTCGAGGGCTCGATGTGGGAAGTGTGGCAAATCGCGCGCGAGCGCGCGAGCGAGCCGCCCGTTCAGCAGACGCAGGACACGGTGCGCTTCGTGCAGAACGCGATCAACGCGCTGTCGGACAGTTTCCTGTACGGCGCGCCCGTCTATCTGCAGCTCGATTCGTTCAAGCAGGTGCAGGCGTCGGTGTTCCAGCTGACGCGCGCGCCGGGCAAGAATCTGGTGTATCTTGGCAGCCTGCTGCTCGTCGCCGGCATCTTCGCGATGTTCTACGTGCGCGAGCGACGCCTCTGGTTCTGGCTCAAGGATACGGGCGCGGGCGTCAGCGTGCTGATGGCGATGTCCTCCGCGCGCAAGACATTCGACTTCGAAAAGGAATTCGTGCAGACGCGCGACGCGGCCGGCGCCGCACTCGGCGCGCCGCCTGCCTCCCGCGCGCCCGACAGCGCCGGTTCCAAGGACTCGACTCGGTAACATCATGGATCTGACCCAAGTTTCGCCATCCCGCGCGCCGCGCGCTTCCGACGCGGCCGGGCGGGCGCTCTTCGACGATCGGCCGTTCCTGCGCCGCCTGTCGCTCGTCGACTGGCTGTTCGCACTGGCGCTCGTGGCGGGCGCGGGCTTCGCGCTCGCGCAGTACCACGCGCACATGGATTACTACGACAAGGCCGTGCTGATCGGCACCGTGCCCGCGCTCGTCGCGCTCGGCTGGCGCTGGAAGCCCGCGCGGCTTCTGATGGCCGCGATCGCCGCGCTGTCGCTGCTGTCGTTGCAGATCTATCACGGCGATCTCGCGCGCGCCGATTCGGCATTCCTGCTCAAGTACTTCCTGTCGAGCCAGTCGGCGATCCTCTGGATGAGCGCGCTCTTCGTGCTCGCGACCCTCTTCTACTGGATCGGCATGCTGTCGCGCTCCGAATCGGGCGGCGCGATCGGCCAGAAGCTCACGTGGGTCGCCGTGCTGATGGGCTTCACGGGCTTGATGGTGCGCTGGTACGAGTCGTATCTGATCGGCTCGGACGTCGGCCACATTCCGGTGTCGAACCTGTACGAAGTCTTCGTGCTGTTCAGCCTCATCACCGCGCTCCTCTATCTGTACTACGAAGGGCACTACGGCACGCGCGCGTTGGGCGCGTTCGTGCTGCTCGTGATCAGCGCGGCCGTCGGCTTCCTGATGTGGTACTCGATCGCGCGCGACGCGCAGCAGATTCAGCCGCTCGTTCCCGCGCTGCAGAGCTGGTGGATGAAGATTCACGTGCCCGCGAACTTCATCGGCTACGGCAGCTTCGCGCTGTCCGCGATGGTCGCGGTCGCGTATCTGGTGAAGGAGCGCGGCGTGCTCGCCGATCGGCTGCCGGCGCTCGAGGTGCTCGACGACGTGATGTACAAGTCGATCGCGGTGGGCTTCGCGTTCTTCACGATCGCGACGATTCTCGGCGCGCTGTGGGCGGCCGAGGCTTGGGGCGGCTACTGGAGCTGGGACCCGAAGGAAACCTGGGCGCTCATCGTGTGGCTGAATTACGCAGCGTGGCTGCACATGCGTCTGATGAAAGGGCTGCGCGGCACGGTCGCCGCGTGGTGGGCGCTGACGGGCCTGCTCGTCACGACGTTCGCGTTCCTCGGCGTCAACATGTTCCTGTCCGGCCTGCACAGTTACGGCAAGCTGTAAGATCCGCGCCGCTCGAACGACTAATAACCGCCGACGCACTGCGTGCTCGGCGGTTTTTTCTTGTACCGTCCGTTTGGCGCTAAGCTGTCGAAACGGTCGGTGCGGAACTGGGTCCAAGGTTTGTCGGGGCGCGCGCTCCGACTGGCAGAACGGAGCATCGACATGTTGATCAAGAAGACGCTGCGCGCCATGCTTGCGGGCGACGACATCCCGCGCAGCGAAATCACGCCGCAAGCGGTGTTCGAGAACCGCCGGCGCATCCTGCAGGCGGCGGGCGCCGCCGCGGCGGGCGGGCTGGTCGGCGCGCACCGGCTCGCGCTCGCCGCGTACACGTCCCCGGAGCCGAAGGCGCGCAAGCTCGCCGCGCCGACCAATCCGAAGTTCGTCGTCCCGGAGAAGGTGACGTCGTTCAAGGACATCACGACCTACAACAACTTCTACGAATTCGGCACCGACAAGGGCGATCCGTCGCGCTACGCCGGCACGCTGCGGCCGCGTCCGTGGCGCGTGTCGGTCGAGGGCGAGATCAGGAATCCGAAGGTGTACGACATCGACGAGCTGCTGAAGCTCGCGCCGCTCGAAGAGCGCGTGTACCGGCTGCGCTGCGTCGAAGGCTGGTCGATGGTGATTCCGTGGATCGGCTTTCCGCTCGCCGAGCTCATCAAGCGCGTCGAGCCGACCGGCAACGCGAAATACGTGCAGTTCGTCACGCTCGCGGACCCGTCGCAGATGCCGGGGCTGTCCGCGCCGATCCTCGACTGGCCGTATTCGGAAGGACTGCGGATGGACGAGGCGATGAACCCGCTGACGCTGCTCACGATGGGCGTCTACGGCCAGGTGCTGCCGAATCAGAACGGCGCGCCCGTGCGGGTGATCGTGCCGTGGAAATACGGCTTCAAGAGCGCGAAGTCGATCGTGAAGATCCGTTTCGTCGACCGCCAGCCGCCGACGAGCTGGAACACGTACGCGCCGAACGAATACGGCTTCTATTCGAACGTCAATCCGAATGTCGACCACCCGCGCTGGAGCCAGGCGAGCGAGCGGCGCATCGGCGAGGACGGCTTCTTCACGCCGAAGCGCAAGACGCTGATGTTCAACGGCTACGGCGATTGGGTCGCGTCGATGTATCGCGGCATGGATCTGAAGAAATATTTCTGAGTACGGCGAATGGAGAACGACATGCAACCCACGACATTCGCCGGGACGACCGCGAACGCCGGCGCGCCGGGGCGCGCGCCGCGCCGTGACGCCGGCCGCGCGGGCGGCGCGCCGCGCTGGCTTGCGCCCGTGAAGATCGCCGTATTCGTCGCATCGCTGTACCCGCTCGCGCGCATCGTGTTCTTCGGGATGACCGACCGGCTCGGCGCGAATCCGATCGAATTCATCACGCGCTCGACGGGGCTCTGGACGCTCGTGTTCCTGTGCATCACGCTCGCCGTCACGCCGCTGCGGCGTCTGACGGGCGTCAACGCGCTGCTGCGGCTGCGGCGCATGCTCGGGCTTTACGCGTTCTTCTACGCAGTGCTGCACTTTACGACCTACGTTTGGTTCGACAAGTGGTTCGACGTGATGGACATCGCGAAGGACGTCGTCAAGCGCCCGTTCGTCACGGTCGGCTTCGCCGCGTTCATGCTGCTGATTCCGCTTGCCGCGACATCTCCGCGCGCGATCGCGAGGCGGCTCGGCCGGCACTGGCAGACGCTGCACAAGGCGATTTACGCGATCGCCGCGTTCGGCATCCTGCATTTCTGGTGGATGAAGGCGGGCAAGCACGATCTCGTGCTGCCGAAGCTGTACGGTGCGATCGTGCTCGTGCTGCTCGGCTGGCGCGTGGCCGTGTGGGCGCGGCAGCGGTGGCGTGGGGCCCGGGTGGGCGGGCGCGTGTCGTAAGCGAGACTTGCTCGGCGCGCGCGATTCGCGATTCGCGCGAGCGCCGTGGGCGGGATCGCGCGGCGCGCAAAAAGAAAGGCGATGTCCGGTTGGACATCGCCTTTTCCGATCGGGCCCGACAGGCCGCGGGCTTGGCGATTCAGCGAAGCGCCGAAGCTACGATTGGCCGAAGTGCCGAAGTGCCGAAGTGCCGAAGTGCCGAAGTGCCGAAGTGCCGAAGTGCCGAAGTGCCGCGCGAGCGAGCCGGTTCTCGATTACTGGCCGTCGGGCAAGACCGCCTCGCGCTCGAACAGGCTTTCGATCGTTTCGCGCGGACGCACCAGATAGGCGTTCACGCCGTCGACGATCACTTCGGCCGCGCGCGGCCGCGTGTTGTAGTTCGAGCTCATCGTGAAGCCGTACGCGCCCGCCGAGCGGATCGCGAGCAGATCGCCCGGCGCGATCGCGAGCGAGCGCTCGCGCCCGAGCCAGTCGCCGCTTTCGCAGACGGGGCCGACGATGTCGTACACCGCCGCCGCTACGTCCGTGCGCGGCTTCACCGGCTCGATCGCGTGAAACGCCTCGTACATCGCCGGACGCGCGAGATCGTTCATCGCCGCGTCGACGATCGCGAAGTTCTTCTCTTCGCCTTGCTTCAGGAATTCGACACGCGTGAGCAGAATGCCGGCGTTGCCGGTCAGCGAGCGGCCCGGCTCGAACCAGATTTCGCGATGGCCGTGGCCGCGCGCGTCGATGCGCTCGAGCACCGCGCGCACGTAAGCGCCGATGTCGGGCGGCGTTTCGGCGTCGTACGTGATGCCGAGCCCGCCGCCGACGTCGACGTGACGGATCTTCACGCCGTCCGCCTCGATCTGCTCCACGAGGTCGAGCAGCTTGTCGATCGCGTCGAGGTACGGGCTCAGTTCGGTGATCTGCGAGCCGATGTGGCAATCGATGCCGACGACGTCGAGGTTCGGCAGCGCGGCCGCCGCGCGGTACGTCGCGCGCGCGTCGTCGAACGCGATGCCGAACTTGTTCGCCTTGAGCCCTGTCGAGATGTACGGATGCGTCTTCGGATCGACGTCCGGATTCACGCGCAGCGACACGGGCGCGCGCTTGCCGAGCGACGCCGCGACCGCGTTCAGCCGGTCGAGCTCCGGAATCGATTCGACGTTGAAGCACTTGACGCCCGCTTCGAGCGCAGCGCGCATCTCGTCCGCGCTCTTGCCGACGCCCGAGAACACGACATCCTGTGCGCGGCCGCCTGCGGCGAGCACGCGGGCGAGTTCGCCGCCCGACACGATGTCGAAGCCCGCGTCGAGCCGCGCGAACACGTTCAGCACGCCGAGATTGCTGTTCGCCTTCACGGCGACGTGAATCGACGCGCGGCGGCCCGCGCAGGCTTTCGCGTAAGCCTCGTAGGCGGCCGTCAGCGCGGCGCGCGAATAGACGAAGAGCGGGGTGCCGAAACGCTCGGCGAGGTCGGCGGCGCGGACGCGCTCGGCGTGGAGCGCGCCGTCGACATAGTCAAATGCAGCTTGAGTCATTTAGGATCGATCATTGGACGGAAGAAGCGCTCGGCGCGGGGGCCGCCTTCGGTGCGCGCTGCGTCGACAGGTCGGGCGACAGCGTGAGCGGCGCATCGGCGGCGCCGGATGCGCCGTTCCCGCGCGCCGAAGCCGTTTCCGCATCGGGCGTCACGTCCGACGGCGGCTGCGTCTGTTCAGTCGGCTTGGGCGGCAGCGGCGGCACGACCGGCATGTAGAGCGGGCCGCGCTGGCCGCAGCCCGCGAGCGCCAAAGCCGCTACAATCGCGCTCATCTGGAAAACGATACGCATGACCGTCCCTAAACAATTGAATCGATAGAGTTTAGCATGTCCGATACCGATTACCTGACCCTGGCCGAGGCCGTGCTGGCGGCCGTCGAGCGGTCGGTCGACGAAGCCAACGAAGGCGACGCCGACATCGATCTCGAGCGCAACGGCAGCGTGCTCACGCTCACGTTCGAGAACGGCTCGAAGATCATCGTGAACCTGCAGCCGCCGATGCAGGAAGTCTGGATCGCCGCGAAGGCGGGCGGTTTCCATTACCGGTTTGTCGA
The DNA here is from genome assembly GCF_001526245.1 of Burkholderia sp. MSMB1498. Classification (NCBI taxonomy): domain Bacteria; kingdom Pseudomonadati; phylum Pseudomonadota; class Betaproteobacteria; order Burkholderiales; family Burkholderiaceae; genus Burkholderia; species Burkholderia sp. MSMB1498. The sequence goes on along the minus strand of NZ_LOYJ01000064.1, from coordinate 323 downwards.
CGGCGCGTGGCGCGATACGCGCAGCGGCCAGGAGTTATTCGCGGCGCTGACGGGCTACGCGACCCAGCAGGCCGGGTTGCCGGTCACGTTCAGCGCGTGACGCGCGCGTCGGCGGGAGGGCGAAGGCGGCGCATCGAGCGCGAGCGCGGCCGAGCCGAGCCCATTTGGCAAGAAAAAAGGTTCATCGCAGGAAACCGTGGAGGGTTTTCGAGCGATTGCATAATCTGACACCTGATTTTGAGGATATCGGAGGAAGCAATTGCTCGATCGAAAGGCACTTCAGGCACTGGGCTGCTGGACAGGTTATCGGCTGGAACGTGTGG
>NZ_LOYJ01000063.1:0-7188 GCF_001526245.1 Burkholderia sp. MSMB1498 | reverse complement strand
TCCGCAAGTTGTAGTTGCGGACGCAAGCCTGCGCTCGTTCAGCTTTCGATTCTAGGTGGGGTTAAATTCGCGCTTACGACCGTCTCGTGCATCGCGCCGAGGTGATCTCGATCGAGGGCGAATCGTATCGGCTCAAGGAGGCCCGCGAACGCAACGAAGCGCGGGCCCGGCAGCGCAAGACGCGCAAACCTGCCGCAAAGAAGGGGCCGACGTCATGAGCCGCGCACCGTTGCTGCCCTCAGGGCGCCGGCGCGGTCTGCCGTTCGTCGTGCCCGACGACTGGACGCCCGAACAGGCGCTGGCCGCGTATGAACTGCTCGAGGACCTGCTCGCCGTGATCACCGACTTCTACGGCCCCCAACTCCACGAACAGCTGCGCGAGCAGCGCACGTCACGATCGGACATCCGAACGCGAAAACCCGACCCGCCGTTCTGAACGGCGTCGCCGTCGCATCACGTCAAAGGGGCCTTCGGGCCCCTTCGTACTTGAGCGAATTGCTCAACATTGCGCCGCCATTTAAGCGCGGTTTTACACCGCAATCAACAGCCGTCAAGATGAACCTTCACGATCGTGCTATCCAGCGATACCGCTTCAATTCGGACGCGAATAATCTGTGCGTGCTGCAACTCCGCGAACACTCGGTCCAGTACGCCGTTGCGAGACGAACGATTCATGCGCGTGTAGACAGTATGCCAGCGACCGAAGCGTGGCGGCAGGCCGCGCCATTTACATCCGTGCTCAGCAACATAGAGGAGCGCGTTGAGCACTTGCAGGTTCGGCAGGCTCACATTGCCTCGCTGTCGCGGCAGGCAATGTTCGATCTGTTTGAATTGGGCTTCGGAGATTTCCATCTCCGAAGCATAACCTTAAATTACGGCAGTGTGAAAACGCCCTGGTACATCGACGAGTTCCTATATAAATAATAAGGCACGGACTATGCAAAAATGGGATTAATCCCATGGATTGTTTTCGCTGCCTTCGTTACGCTTAAGTCACGACTTGATTTAACGAATTTCGATCGTAAAATTCACCGGCGATGATTGAGGTCGCACCTTTCGATAGGCAATCGTTATGAAAAATATATACTGCATGCGTCGCCGTCCAATTCACTTCCGACAACACATTATTACGGGGAATGTGCGACGCAAATTGCCACTGGCGAATCAATGCGAAGAAAACCGGAACGGTTATTGATTCGGCATTAATGATGCTTGAATCAAGCCGCATAGCGAATAGGCTCATGTTCAAAGTATTTGCGAATCCGCTGAGGCCAGCGTTGCACGCTGCGCAGGTGACTGACGGTAGCCTTGACCAATTGCTGCGTGGTGCGTGCCGGTACGAGCTTGGTCACGGCACGCTTCAGGTTCCCGTTGGCCCGTTAGTCAGGATTGAGTTTCGAGCCGTAGCTCGGGAGATAGAAGACCACGATACACCGCCGGTTGGCCACCAGCCAGACCTTCACCGGCTTGGCATGATGCACCCGCAGTTGTCCAGGATCAGGAAGATCTTCTCCGGAGCGTTGCGAATCAGCCTGCGCATGAAGTCTATCAGGATATCGGCATCTAGCGCGCCATCGAAGATCTTCCAGCGCATCTCGCCCTTGTTTGTCGCGGTGAAAATCACCGACAGGCCGCGGCGCTTGCCCCAGCAGATAGGACATCTTCAATTGGTCCGCGATCATCTGGCGCACCAGCAACTCCTGCGTCAGATCGAGCACGCGCCCCTTACCAGATTGACAACCACCCGGCGCATCGTGCAGGGCTTTCACTCCGTGCTTTTCGTGTCACTTGCAGATGTCGAACACGCCCGTGCGGCTCAGTCCGCTCAACTGGGCAATTTCCTCGTACGTGCGACCCGCCTTGCGAAGCCGGAACACCTCCACTCGTCTCTTGTGCCGCGCATCTGGGCGCGGCAATCTCATATCGGTCGTTCCCGTCGCTTTGACATCAGAGCGAGCCCTCAAAATTCAAGGCCACTTATACCGAATCAATAACTCGTCGTCCATTCACCTGGTTTAGGCTCATATAAAACTTGCCTCTATCCGATCGATCGATAGTTAGATAGTTATTCAACACCAAGCAGGAGCTTGCTGCTGGAGTGGATCGCCACCCGATCGCGGCAATCTTAATTGCCGCTAACGGTTATGACGCCAAGTAACTGATTACCCCATTCCTGCCGATCGCGGTCGATCGCCGAAATACATCAGACATATTTTTACAAATCGCGGCCACATTCATGACAAACGTCAATACATCTCGTACGAGCGTGAAATTTCTATCTGCTATTCTCTGCGGAAAGCGACACGAGCATTGTTCTGAAAAGATCTTCCGGGGCATGAAGCGCATGCATATCCAGGCGCTTCATTTCAGACTCGCCCTTATCCACTTCGGGTAATGTTCCGGAATTTAAAAAATATTCCTCCCGCCATGTGGTCGCGTGATATGAATTTGAGAATTTTACAATGAATTATCGCCTGAATCTATGCGGTAGCTGAATGCACCGCGATATTAATCTATACAATTCAAGCGACATCGAGAATTTTTATTTCCCCCACTTTATGCTCAGCATCAAGTCAAAACAATTGAGGCATCTCGTAATTTTGAGTGAGGAGAAAAATTTTTCCAGGGCGTCAGTTCGAGCGCATATTAGCCAATCAGCATTGAGCAGGAGTATTCAATCGATTGAAGAAGAGCTTGATATAAAAATTTTTGACCGGACTGCTCGCGGCGTAATATTGACTCGAGCAGGACGAGTAATTGTCCAGCACGCCCATCGTTTGCTGAGCGAGGTCGATTGCCTCATGGTGGACGTCGAATCACTAAAGGCCATTGAATATATTGGCGTTACCATAGGGATGGAGCCATATTGCGAGGATATGTTGCTCCCCAAATTATTGGGCAATATCATCAAGGAGCATCCTGAAATAAGGGTAAAAATTGAAGTCTCGGATTGCAAATCACTGGCCGAGAAATTGCTAGAAAACAAGATTGACTTGGCGGTGACGAATCAACATGAGCTATCACTTAATTCGAGAATCTCAACAAAGCAGCTGCCTTCCGTGAGCGTGGCGCTATATGTCCGACCTGGCCATCCGCTGCTATTGCGGAGTGGAATTTCTATTGGCGATTTGATAAATTATCCACTTATATCGGCCCCGATAGAAGAATCCATGCGGGAATTAATCGGCCGGTCAATTGATCTTCCTCGTGGCGAATATTTTCGGCCGCTGGCCCAGTGTACAAATGTATCGACGCTCAGGGCGCTCGCAAATCATACTGATGCAATATTGCTGCTAGTAGCTCCAGAATTCAAAGAGCTTCTTTGGGGGGGCGATTTTATCCGGCTGGGCGCAATTGGCGGCAAATCAATTGAAATCGAATTTTTCATTGGATATTCCGCCGGAAGTATTCTATCCGATGAGGCGATCACTATCATCTCTATTATGCAAAACATAATGAGCAATTACTAACCTTCCAGAAAGTATTGTCAATGCCATGAGATAATGCATGGATGAAATCGAAAGGCACATCGGACGGTCGGAAGCTGAATCACGCGACGTTGCAGGCGATGCGCCAGCAGGCGGCAAAGGCCATACGCGAAGGACGGGACGTGGCCAGCGTGGCTGCGGCTTATGGGGTGCACGAACACGGCGTTTACCGTTGGCTGGCCGACTTTGCCAATGGCGGTCGAACGCGTTGCTCGCCAAGGCGATTCCAGGCCGACCGCCCAAGGTCAGCGCCGAAGAGATGCAGTGGCTGGCGCAGGCGGTACGCGATCACAGTCCGTTGCAGTTCAAGTTTGAATTCGGGCTGTGGACGCTGCCGTTGATTGCCGCGCTGATTGAGCGGCAGTTCGGCAAGAAGCTGGCGCTGTCTGGTGTGAGCCGCATCATGAAGCTGTTGGGTTTCTCGGCGCAAAAACCGCTGTACCAAGCCTGGCAACAAGACGCGACGCTGGTGCGCCAGTGGGAATTCGAGACCTATCCGGCGATTCGGGCCGAGGCTCGGGAAGTCGGGGCAACGATCTACTTTGCCGACGAGTCGGACATTCGTTCGGATTATCACACTGGCACGACGTGGGCGCCGCAGGGCTGCACACCGGTAGTGGAGGCGACCGGCAAGCGCTTTTCGCTGAACATGATTTCGGCGGTCGGCCCTCAAGGCGAGTTCCGATTCATGGTGCATGACGGAACCGTCACCGCACTGTCTTCCGAGAGTTTCTCGGTAGCCTGATGATCGGTGGTAAGCACCCGGTCAGCACCGTAGCGCATGTCGTTGACGGAGGGTATCCGCGATGCTATCGGATGGGCTCGACGTGAGCGGTAGACGGCAGCGACGGCGCCACGCTCCAAGGTAGGAGCTCGTCGATGCGGTTGATCGGATGGTCAGCGATATGCTCGAGTACGTAGGCGAGATACGCCTCCGGATCGAGGCCGTTCAGGCGCGCGGTGCCGATCAGGCTATACATCGCGGCGGCCCGTTCACCACCGGAGTCGGCGCCGGCGAACAAGTAGTTGCGCCTCCCGATCGCAAGCTCGCATTCATTCTGCCCATATCGGGCAGGAAGTTGAAGTCCATTATCGTTGGCATCCGCTGTATGGTCGCCGCGTCAAGGTTCGAGACGTAGAGAATCGCAGCGGCGGCCGCGTGGTGCATGTCGACGCTGGCCCTGGCGTAGTCAAGGTGGTGGCAGCGTGGATGCTCGATCGGGCCGTGTGTTCAGTCATGGAGCTCGGCGAGCCGAAGGTTACCGTGGCGGTGCTATGCGCACTGCATCGGCTGCTTGTTGATCGGCGCTTGCGAGCAAACTCGCCGGACGGTTCCACCATCGTCCGGGAGAAACGCAATGGGCCAACTGCCAAGGGGTGTTCCAGCACGACCGCAATCGCCGGCGGTGACGCCGCGCCAGATGAACATGGTGTTCGACAACGCCGAGCTTCAGCGAATGAACGAGGCGCAACGCGCAAAGGTAATCACGCATCTTGCAAGCCTGCTGATCCAAGCCGCCGGCGCAACCACCGGGAAGGAGCGTGACGATGACGAACGCTGATCGTTTGCCGGCGCCCCTTCTCCAGCGCAAGGCAGTAGTTTATGTCCGTCAGTCGACGCAGGCCCAGGTCCAGATGAATCTCGAGAGCCAGCGTCGCCAGTACGAACTCGTGGGAGAAGCAAAGCGCCGCGGGTTTCGCGATATCGAGGTCATCGACGATGATCTGGGTCGATCGTCCCGCCCGTCGCTGCAGTAATAGACCAGTGCCGGCCAGCGATTCATCGCATACCGAATTGCCTTGGTCGTGTCGGATTTCGCAGAGAGCGTGCCGAGCGTCGCTTCGAACCAGCGCTTCATGTCGTCGAGCAACGGCGCCGCCTGTGCCTGGCGCACTCTGCGTCGTTCATCGGGCGGTTTGCCGCGGATCTGCTCTTCGATCTTGTAGAGCGCGCCGATCCTGTGCAGCGCCTCTTCGGTGACGGCGTTGGGACGCACCGCATGCAGGTCGTGGATTTTCCGGCGAGCGTGGGCCATACATGCAGCTTCCTGGACGCGACCGTCGAGATACAGCTCGGCGTAACCAGCGAACGCGTCGGCCTGCAGCACGCCAGCGAAGTGCGCGAGATGCTGCTGGGGATGTTCACCACGTCGATCTGGCGTATAGGTGAACCAGACCGCCGCCGGCTCTTCGGAAGCGCTTGACCGGTCATCGCGCACGTAGACCCACAGGCGTCCTGTCTTTGTGCGACCGTTGCCGGGCGCCAGCACTGGCAGCGGCGTGTCGTCCCCGTGAACCTTGCCGCCAGCCAACGTGTATCGGCGTACGGTGTCGACCAGCGGTGCAAGCAGCGCCGTGATGCTTCCCATCCAATACCCCATTGCACCCGGATCGATCTCGACGCCGTCGCGCGCGTACATGACTGCCTGGCGATGCAGCGGGATGTGGTATGCGAACTTCGACACGGCGATGTGCGCGAGCAGCGCCGGCCCCGGGATGCCACGATCGATTGGTCGACTCGGTGCCGCGGCCTGCACGATACGATCGCAGCATGCGCAGGCCAGCCTCGGACGGCGGTGGCGGATCACGCGGAAGTGCGCCCGGACGTATTCGAGCTGTTCCGCGACGTCTTCGCCCAGCGGTTTGAGTTGCCCGCCGCAATCGGGGCAGTCATCGTCGGCGGGCAGATGGATGCGCTCTTCGCGCTCAAGGTGATCCGGCAACGGCTTGCGGCCCACACCTTCGCGACTCGGCCGCTTTACCGCAGCAGCGGTGACCATATCGGCCGAGCCTTCGTCGGCCTGCAGGTCTTCCAGCCGCAATTCAAGCTGCTCGATCTGGCGATCCAGCTTCTCCGATTTTCTACCGAACTGCATCCGGCGCAGCTTGGCGATCGTCAGCTTCAGGTGTTCGATCTCGATCGCGCGCGACGAGAGCTGCTCGCGCAAACTGGCGACCATCGCCTTCAGCGCGTCAATGTCGTCGGGGAGATCGGCGGGAGCAGCAGACATGCAGTGAGCTTACACGACGCCACCCTCAAGCTCTCTACGCGTAATGAACGTTTACAATGCGCTTCGCGGGTGCGCTGCATCGATCGGCTGCCGCCAATCGAATCCCTCGAGCAAGAGCGCAAGCTGAGCGGTCGTCAGCGCAAGAACGCCGGCATCGGCACGCGGCCACGCGAAGCGTCCTTTCTCCAGGCGCTTCGAGAGCAGGCAGAGGCCTGCCGTCGCACCACCACAAACACTTCAGCAAGTCGCCGCGCTTACCGCGGAACACGAACACGTGCCCGCTGTAGGGATCCTTCTCCAGTACGGTTTGTACCTTCGCGGCCAACGAGTTGAAGCCGGAACGCATGTCCGTGACGCCCGCCGCAATCCAGATTCGCGTGTTCGGCGGGATCACTTCAGGCACTCTCGTAGATACCGTTCAGTGAACTCCTGTGACACGGCGCGGATGCGGATACGTCGCTTGCCAACCTCGATCTCGATTTCACAGCTCGGCGACACATCCAGCGTTTGCGGCAGAGCGTGGTTTGGGACGTCTTTCGCTTGCAGATCAACCACCTCAACAGGCAGCAGCGCGACGCTTGGTATCGGCGTTGCGCGTTGCGCTTCCAGTAAGAGAGGTGGCCGCGCAAATTCGGACAGTCGGGTAAGTGGAATGCCCGGGGCCTGAGCCAGCGATAATGCAGGCAAAG